>JBHIBC010000048.1:0-21531 GCA_046758905.1 Acidobacteriota bacterium
GACGCGGCGGCGGCCGCCCTGGCGGGCGGTGTGGATGCGCTGCTCGTCGACACGGCGGGGCGCCTGCACACGCAGGACCCGCTCATGAGGGAGCTGGAGAAAATCGTCCGAGTGGTCGGGCGGCGGGTCGAGGGCGCGCCCCACGAGGTGCTCCTGACCCTGGACGCGACCACCGGCCAGAACGGCGTGAGCCAGGCGCGCCGGTTCCTCGCGGCGGCCCGCGTCACGGGGCTGGTCCTCACCAAGCTGGACGGGACGGCGCGAGGGGGCGTGGCGATCCGGATCGTACAGGAGCTGGGGATCCCGCTCCGCTTCGTTGGAGTCGGCGAGGGGGCGGAGGATCTGGTCGATTTCGACGCGGACCAGTTCCTCGAGGGGCTCCTGCCGACCGCCGCCTGATCCGGGCGGCGGCGCTCGGAGGTGGAGTGTGGCCGAGCCCCGATGGACGGGCCGCGACCTGTCGCGGCTGCGCCAGGCGCTGGTGCTGGCGTCCCGAGGCGAGGGCCGGACGAGCCCCAACCCGATGGTCGGCGCGCTCCTGGTCCGAGGCGGGCGGGTCGTGGGGCGCGGCTACCACACGCGCGCCGGCGAGCCGCACGCCGAGATCGTGGCGCTCCGGCAGGCGGGCCCCCGGGCACGCGGGGCCACGCTCTACGTCAATCTGGAGCCGTGCTGCCACTTCGGCAGGACGCCACCCTGCGTCGACGCCCTGATCGGTGCTGGGGTGCGCCGGGTCGTGGCCTCCATGCGCGATCCCGACCCGCGGGTTGACGGGAGAGGCTTCCGTGCGCTGCGCGCCGCCGGCGTCCGGGTGCGCGTCGGGTGCGGGCGGGAGGCGGCCTACCGGCTGAACGAGCGGTTCCTGCACTACGTCCGGACCGGGGTGCCGTTCGTCACGCTGAAGGCGGGGATGAGCCTCGACGGGCGGATCGCCACCCGGAGGGGCGAGTCGCGGTGGATCACATCGCGGCGCGCGCGCGAGCAGGCGCGATCGCTGCGGGCGCGGCACGACGCCGTCCTGGTGGGGGTCAACACGGTGCTCGCCGACGATCCGCGGCTCGCGGCCAGCGGCGGCGGGCGTGCCCCCGCCCGTGTCGTCCTGGACGCGCGCCTGCGCACCCCGAGCGGCGCGCGCCTGCTGCGGGACGGCGCCGGAGGGCAGACGCTGATCCTGACGCTCGCGGGAGCGTCCGAGCGACGCCGGCGGCGGCTCGAGCGCCGGGGGGCCCTGGTGGTGCCGCTGCCAAGCCGGCGGGGTCGGGTGGACCTGCGGGCGGCCCTGGTTGAGCTGGGGCGGCGCGGCATCCGGAGCATCCTGGTGGAGGGGGGCTCCGAGGTCCTCGGTTCGGCGCTGGACGAGCGCATCGGAGACCGGATCGTGCTGTACGTGGCCGGCAAGATCCTGGGAGGGCGGACGGCCCTCCCGGCGTTCGGCGGCCTAGGGGCCGGACGGCTGCGCGAGGCGGCTCGTCTTTACGGCTGGTCGATCCGCCCGCTCGGGGAGGATCTCGTGCTGGAGGGACGGCTCGTCTTCCCGACGCGCCGCCGCCGTGGGCCGCGGGCGAAGAGATGTTCACCGGCATCGTAGAGGGTACCGGTCGGGTGGAGTCCCTGGAGAGCGGGGCCGAGGAGACGCGGCTGCGCGTCAGCGTCCCGTTCGGGGAGGCGCCGGTGCGCGGCGCGAGCGTGGCGGTGGACGGCGTCTGCCTGACCAGCGTGCGGAGCGGCCCGGGTTGGTTCGAGGCGGTGGTCTCGCCCGAGACCCTCTCCCGGACCACTCTGGGCGAGAGGTCGCCGGGCGATCGTGTGAACCTGGAGCGCCCGCTGCGGCTCGGGGACAGGCTGGGGGGGCACCTCGTCCAAGGTCACGTCGACGGGGTCGGCACCGTGCTTCGCGTGGTCCCCGAGGGGACCGGCACCCGGGTGCGGATCGGCCATCCCGCCGACCTCGAGGACCTGATCGTGCAGAAGGGCTCGATCGCCGTGGACGGCGTCAGCCTCACGGTGGCGCGCCGTCAATCGGGGGCCTTCGAGGTCGCGCTGATCCCCGAGACGCTGGCGCTCACCCACCTCGCCGACTACGTCCCGGGCAGGCGCGTCAATCTGGAGGTCGACATGATGGGTCGCTACGTAGTGGACTGCCTGAGGCGGCGCGACGCGGAGCGTGCGGCCGCCCCGGTGACGCGCGAGCAGCTCGAGCGGCACGGTTTCATCCGCGAGGACGGTGAGCGATGAGCAGGACGGGAGGTCCGAGGCGCCGAAGGGAGGCCATGCCGTTCATCAGCGTGGAGCAGGCGATCCGGGACATCGCCGACGGGAAGTTCGTGATCGTGCTGGACGACGAGGACCGCGAGAACGAGGGGGACCTCACGATCGCGGCCGAGAGGGTGACGCCCGAGGCGATCAACTTCATGGCCCGGCACGGGCGCGGGCTCATCTGCATGCCGATGACCGCCGATCGTCTCAGGGAGCTGCAGATCCCCCTCATGGTGCAGGACAACACCTCTCCCTTCAACACGGCCTTCTGCGTCTCCATCGAGGCGCGCCGACACGTCTCCACCGGGATCTCGGCGGCCGATCGGGCGCGCACGGTCCGGGTGGCGATCGATCCGCGCACGCGCCCCCGCGACCTGACCCGCCCGGGACACATGTTCCCGCTGCGCGCCCACAACGGGGGGGTGCTCAAGCGGGCCGGGCAGACCGAGGCGGCGGTCGACCTGGCCCGCCTCGCGGGGCTCTACCCGGCCGGGGTGATCTGCGAGGTGATGAACGACGACGGCACCATGGCGCGCGTCCCGGACCTGATCGCCTTCTCGCGCAAGCATGGGATCGGGCTGATCACCGTCGCCGACCTGATCGGCTATCGGATGCGCCACGAGCGTCTGGTGCGGCGCACCGCCGAGCCGAACCTGCCGACCTCGCACGGCCCCTTCCGGCTGATCGCCTACCGGAGCCGGGCCGACAGGAAGACCCACCTGGCGCTTGTGCTGGGGCAGATCCGGCCGGGCGATCGGGTGCTGGTGCGGGTCCACTCGGAGTGCATCACGGGCGATGTCTTCGGCTCGCTGCGCTGCGACTGCGGGCCGCAGCTGCGGCGCGCGATGCAGATCATCTCGGAGGCGGGCAAGGGGGTCATCGTCTACCTGCGCCAGGAGGGCCGCGGCATCGGGCTCATCAACAAGCTCAGGGCCTACGAGCTGCAGGACCGGGGCAGGGACACCGTCGAGGCGAACCACAAGCTCGGGTTCAAGGCCGATCACCGCGACTACGGTGTCGGTGCCCAGATCCTGCGCGACCTCGGCTGCTCCAAGATCCGCATCCTGACGAACAACCCCGGCAAGTTCACGGCCCTGCGAGGCTACGGCCTGGAGATCGTGGAGCGGATACCGCTCGAGGTGGCGCCGAGCGCCACCTCCCGGAAGTACTTGAGGACCAAGAAGGAGAAGCTGGGCCACCTGCTCTCGCTGGTGTGAGCGGGGAGGCCGGCTCAAGCCATGTTCGAGGCGCTGGCGGATCGCCTGCAGAAGACCTTTCGCACCCTCCGGGGTCACGGGCACCTGACCGACTCCGAGCTCCGGGACGGGCTCCGGGAGATCCGCCTGGCGCTCCTGGAGGCGGACGTCCACGTGCAGGTCGCGAAGGACCTGATCGAGCGCGTCCGCGCCAGGGCGATGAGCGTTGAGGTCCTCGGGAGCCTGACGCCGGGGCAGCAGGTGGCGAAGGTGGTGCGGGACGAGATGATCGCGGCCCTGCGGCAGGGCGCCGAGGCCCGCCTGCGGTCCGGCCCGGCCCGCCCGTCGATCTTCCTGGTGTCCGGCCTGCAAGGGTCCGGCAAGACCACGACGTGCGCCAAGCTGGCTCGCTGGCTGAAGGAGCAGGGCCGCTCGCCGCTGCTGGTGGCCGCGGACCTGCGCCGGCCGGCCGCGGAGGAGCAGCTCGCGATCCTGGGGGATCAGATCGGCGTGCCGGTGGTCAGGGGGGAGGCCGGGGACGACCCGGCGGCCGTCTGCTGCCGCGGGGTGCGCGACGCCCGCCAGGTGGGACGCGACCCGGTGATCGTCGACACGGCCGGGCGCCTGCACGTCGACGACGCGCTGATGGGCGAGCTCGGCGCCTTGAGGGACGCGCTTTGCCCCGTGGAGGTGCTGTACGTGGCCGACTCGATGACGGGCCAGGACGCGGTCCGCTCCGCCGCCGCCTTCCACGCGCGGCTCGGCCTGACCGGGACGATCCTGTCGAAGGCCGACGGCGACGCCCGGGGCGGGGCGGCCCTGTCGCTGCGCCACGTCACCGGCGTCCCGATCAAGTTCGTCGGCGTGGGCGAGCACCTCGAGGACCTGGAGCCGTTCCACCCGGAGCGGATGGTGTCGCGCATCCTCGGGATGGGCGACGTCTTGACCCTGATCGAGAGGGCCGAGGCGGTGGCGTCCCGCGTCGAGGCCGAGAGAACGGCGCGACGGATCCGCCGCGACGAGCTGACGCTCGAGGACCTGGCCGAGCAGCTCGAGAGGGTGAGCCGCATGGGGTCGCTGAGGCAGATCCTGGGGATGCTCCCCGGCGCGGCGGCGCTGAAGGGAGTCGATCTCGACGAGCAGGGCCTGGCGCGGACCCGCGCGGTGATCGGCTCGATGACGCGCCGGGAGCGTCGCCGGCCGGAGATCATCGACGGCAGCCGGCGGCTGCGCATCGCCCGGGGCTCGGGGACCACGGTCAGCGACGTGAACCGGCTGCTCAAGCAGTTCAGGCAGATGAGGAAAATGATGAGATCGCTGTCCCGGGGAGGACCGGGCCGGCTGCGCCGGGGTCCCTTCGGCCTCGGCGGTTCGTCCCTACAATAGACACGAGGTGATGCGATGCTCAGAATACGCCTGAGCCGGGCGGGCACCAAGAACAGGCCGTTCTACCGAGTCGTGGTCTCGGAGTCGACGCGGGCGCCCGACTCCAGGGCCACGGACCTGATCGGCTACTACGACCCGAAGAGGAGCCCGAAGGCCCTG
The DNA here is from genome assembly GCA_046758905.1 of Acidobacteriota bacterium. Classification (GTDB taxonomy): domain Bacteria; phylum Acidobacteriota; class Polarisedimenticolia; order Gp22-AA2; family Gp22-AA2; genus JBHIBC01. The sequence goes on from JBHIBC010000048.1 coordinate 4,998, forward strand.
CAGATCGATGTGCAGAAGGCGGACGAGTGGATCCGCAGGGGCGCGCACCCCTCCGGCACGGTCCGCAGACTGATCGAGCGGGCCCGGGCCTCGCAGGCCTGAGTCGAGCGCCGTGAGCGCGGAGCCCGACATCAAGGCCTGGGTCGAAGACGTGGCCCGTCGCCTGGTGGACCGCGCGGAGGAGGTGCGCGCGCGCGCGGTGGAGGAGCACGGGACGACGGTGATCGAGCTCGAGGTTCACCCGGACGAGATGGGCAGAGTCATCGGCAGACAGGGGCGGACGGCGCAGGCGCTGCGCACCCTGCTGGCCGTCGCGGGAGCCCGCCACGGGCGCTCTTACGATCTTGAGATCCTCGAGTGAGGGGCCCGCGCCCGGCGGCGGCCGGACTCCGCGGCCGAGCGATCCCGTCACGGTGGCCACCGGGCTGCGGCTGCGGGGCGCCCGCGGGCGGCTGACGGCCACGCTGGTGCCCGGCGGCGTCGACCAGCTCTCCGGCCGCGGCTGGGTGCTGATCGGCCGCGCGGGGGGCGTCACAGCACGTCACCAGGTCGAGGATTGCGCGACCTACGGGAACAAGGTGGTCCTGAAGCTCGAGGGGATCGGCTCGGCGGAGGCCGCGCGGCCCGTGGTCGGGCTGGATATCTTGATGCCCTGCAACAGGTTGGTTGATCTGCCGGAGGGCACCTATTATATTTTCGAACTGGTCGGGCTGCGCGTAGCGACTAGGGACGGCCGCGAGCTCGGCACCGTCCGCGATGTCCTCGACACGGGCGGGACGCCCCTGCTGGTGGTCGTGCCCGAGCACGTCCCCGAGCCGGGCGAAAGGAGCGTGGAGGTGCTGGTCCCGGCGGCGCGCTCCATCTGCACCGCGATCGAGCCGGCGTCGGGTCGGATCACGATAGACCCCCCGGAGGGTCTCCTGGAACTCTATGGAATTTGACATCGTCACCGCGTTCCCCGGGATGTTCGAGGGCCCGCTGACCCACAGCATCGTCGCGCGCGCGCGCCGGCAGGGCCTGGTCGAGGTCCGCGTGCACGATCTGCGCGACTACGCGGCGGATCGGCACCGCAAGGTGGACGACGTGCCGTTCGGGGGCGGCGGCGGAATGGTGCTGATGCCGGGGCCGCTGTTCGCGGCGGTGGAGGCCATCGGCGCCGGGCATCCCGCCGCGCGATCGCGCACCATCCTGCTCTGCCCGCAGGGGCGGACCTTCGACCACGAGCAGGCCCTGCGCCTCTCCCGGCACGACCGGCTCATCCTGATCTGCGGCCGGTACGAGGGGGTGGACGAGCGGGTGCGCGAGCACCTGGCCGACGAGGCGATCTCCATAGGGGATTACGTGCTGACCGGGGGAGAGATCCCGGCGATGGTCTTAGTCGACGCGCTGGCGCGGCTGGTGCCCGGAGCGCTCGGCGACGAGCGTGCGGTCCGCAACGAGTCGTTCTGCCGCGCCCGCCTGGATCACCCGCACTACACGCGGCCGCGACGCTTCCGCGGCTGGTCCGTCCCGGAGGTGCTGTGCTCGGGCGACCACGCCGCGATCGCGACCTGGCGCGAGGAGCGCGCGCTGGAGAGGACCATGCGCCTCAGGCCCGATCTTCTGGCCCGGGCCGCCCGGAAGGAGCCGGGCCCGCGCAGCGAACACTGAGCCCGGAAGGGGAGCGAGGGAGCCATGGACGTCATCAGGACGATCGAGGAGAGGGAGATCAAGTCCCGGCCGCCGGCCTTCCGGGCCGGCGACTCGGTGAAGGTTCACGTGAAGGTCCGCGAGGGCGAGAAGGACCGGATCCAGATCTTCCAGGGAACGGTCATCGCCAGGAGGGGCGGCGGGACGGGCAGCACCTTCACGGTGCGCAAGATCTCGGACGGCGTCGGCGTGGAGCGCATCTTTCCGCTGCACTCGCCGATCATCGGCAAGATCGAGGTCGTACGCCGCGGGCGCGTGCGCCGCGCCAAGCTGTACTACCTCAGAGGGCGCCGGGGCAAGGCGGCCCGGATCGAGGAGAGGGTCTAGGGCCGGCGCCGGTGTCCGTCGCGCGGCGGAGCGCCGGCTGGATTCACGAGCGCCGTCTGTCGAGACGGGGGTTCCAGGCCGTGGCAGGAGTCGATGAGGTCGGACGCGGGTGTCTCGCCGGTCCCGTGGTGGCGGCCGCGGTGGTGCTCGATCCCGAGCGGCACCTGAGGGGCCTGCGCGACTCCAAGCAGCTCCGGCCGCTCGCGCGCGCGCGGCTGGCGAGGCGGATCGCCCGGCGCGCCCGGGCCGCGGCGATCGGCGTCGTCGGCCCCTCGGAGATCGACCGGACGGACATCCTGCGCGCCACGCTCGAGGCCATGAGGAGGGCCGTCGCCGCGCTCAAGGTCCGGCCGGACCACCTGCTGGTGGACGCAGTGCGGATCCCGGGCGCGTCCATCCCGCAGCGGAGCATCGTCCGGGGAGATCAGGTGTCGGCCTCGATCGCCGCCGCGTCGATCCTCGCCAAGGTCTACCGTGACGAGCTGATGCACTCCTTCCATTCCCTCTATCCGGCGTACCGCTTCGACGCCAACAAGGGATACGGCACCCGCGCCCACCTGCACGCGCTGCGCCGCTTCGGCGCCACGCCCCTGCACCGCCGGACCTTCCGCGGCGTCCCGCCCGAGACGGAAACGGCGCGGCTCCCGCTGCCGGGGGGGCGGTAATCGATGTCCCTGGATCGCTCCAAGACCGTGCAGCAGGCCGAGAAATACGTCAAGGCGGGGAAGATCGCCGAGGCCATCACGGCCTATAAGAAACTCGCCGACGACAACCCCCGCGACCTGAACACCTTCAACAAGCTCGGGGACCTGTGCGTCCGGGCCAGCAGGATCCCCGACGCCATCCGCTACTTCCTGCGCATCGCCGACTTCTACGCCAAGGACGGGTTCTTCCTCAAGGCGATCGCCATGTACAAGAAGATCTGCAAGCTGGACCCCGCGAACCTGGACTGCTTCCTGAAGCTGGGCGACCTGTACCTCCAGCAGGGGCTGACCATCGAGGCGAAGTCCCAGTACCTGCAGGCCGCGGATCAGCTCGTGGGCACATCGCAGTTCAAGAAGGCCCTCGACGTCCTGCCGAAGGTCCTGGAGATGGAGCCGGACAACATCAAGGTCCGGATGACCATGGCCGACCTGCTGGCCCGCACCAGGCGGCCGCAGGACGCGGCCCGGGAGCTGTGCCGGGTGGCGCGCGAGCTGGCCGCCAAGGGCATGATCGACGAGGCGCTCCGCGTGCTCCAGATGGGCCAGAAGGTGGCGCCGGGGGATCCCGACCTGATGGGCATGATGCTCACGCTCACCCGGCAGGCGAAGAAGAGCCCCGACGAGCTCCTCGCCGCCGTCGTCAAGATGGTGGGGGCCAACGGGGGCAACCCGCGCTCGCAGGCGCTGCTGGCCGAGGCCTACCTGTCGGCGGGGAAGAGGGCGGAGGCCAGGGAGGTGTTCTCGAAGCTCCAGTCGCTCGGCGAGGGCGCCCCGCCGGAGGTCGCGGCGGCGATCGGCCGGTACCGGATCGCGGAGGAGGACGCCCGCGGGGCGCTCGAATGGCTCGCCCGCGCCGCCGAGGCCTTCATGGCTGCATCGCGCAACGCCGAGGCGTCCGCCGCCGTGGACGAGTTCCTGCAAGGGTTCCCGGACCACCGGGACGGGCTGACCAAACGGGCCGAGATCGCGGAGCGGATCGGCGACGTCAAGGCCCAGGTCGACAGCCTGCACCGGCTCGCCCAGGTCCTGGTCGCCGCCTCCGAGATCGCGTGCGCCACCGAGGTGGCGCGAAAGCTCTCCCGGATCGAGCCGGGCGACCCGCGCTTCGCCGAGATGCTCAAGAGCCTCGAGGCGCGGGGCGCGGCGGGTGGGCCGGCGGCCATCCCGGGAGAGGGGATCGAGGAGGGGTTCGGGATCGCCGAGGAGCCGGGGGCGGCCGCCGGGCAGCCCCCGGAGCCGGAGAGCGCCCCCGCGGCGGACCTGTCCGGCGGGGGCCCCGCGGCGCCGGAGGGCGAGGAGGAGGCGGAGGACGAGGAGGAGGCGGAGGACGAGGAGTTCGTCAGCGAGCACTTCACCGAGGCCGAGGTCTTCGTCAAGTACGGCCTGCTCGAGAAGGCCAAGCAGCAGCTGCTCAGCATCCTGGCGAAGTACCCGCGCCACCTCGAGTCGCACCGAAAGCTCAAGGAGATCTACTTCGACGAGGGGAACAAGGACCGGGCGGTCGAGGAATGCCTGACGCTGGCGGAGATCCTGAAGGCGCGCGGAGAGCCGGAGGAGGCGCGGGAGCTGCTCAACGAGGCGATCCGCATCGACCCCAACAACCCGAAGGTGAAGCAGCTGTCGGCGGAGGCGGGAGCGGGGTCGCCCGAGCCCCCGCCGCCGCCCCCGGAGACCCCCGCTCCGCCGGCCCCCGCGCCGCCCGGCCCCGGGCCCGCGCGGGCCGGGGCCGCCGCCCCGCCCGAGCTGGAGATCGCGCCCGCGGCCGGTGAGGAGCCGATCGAGGTCGAGACGACTTCCGGGGAGAAGGTGGGCGCGCCGCAGCCGGAGGTCGAGATCGACCTCGGGGACGTGCGGGCCGAGCCGTCGGCGACCGCGGGGCCGGGCCGCGCGGCCGGCCCTGCGCCGGAGAAGGTGGAGGAGGAGACGCCCGACGACCTGGTCGGTGGGCTGTCGCTCGAGGGGGGAGAGGACGAGATCACCATCGAGGTCGAGACGGACCCGGCGACGGCGCGGGCGACCATCGGAGCGCCCGGGTCGAACGACCCGGATCCCGAGAAGCTGGGCGAGGTCGACTTCTACATCGACCAGGGGCTCATCGAGGAGGCGCGGGAGGTGCTGCTCCGGCTGCGGAAGCAGCATCCCGACAGCGAGGAGGTCGCGAAGCGGCTCGAGAGGATGAGCCGTCCTCACCCCGAGTCGCCCGCCCCGCAGCCCCCTCCCTCGACCGAGGAGGAGCCTTCCGGGATCGACCTCGATGTCGAGCGCGCGTTCGGCACCCAGCGCCTGTCGGTGCCGCCGAGGCCGGCCGATGCCGTGCCCCGCGGGACCAAGGCCACGCCGGTGTTCCGCGTGGAGCAGAGCGCCGAGGAGCCGGAGGGGGATTTCTTCGACCTCGCCTCCGAGCTCGACAAGAGCCTCGCGGAGGCGCAGGTGGCCGTCGACCGGCACGAGCGCGAGTCGGTCGACGGGCCCGGCCACAGCCTCGAGGAGATCTTCAGGGCCTTCAAGAGGGGAGTCGAGCAGCAGGTCGACTCCCAGGATTACGAGACGCACTACAACCTGGGGATCGCCTACAGGGAGATGGGTCTGGTGGACGAGGCGATCGGGGAATTCCAGTTCGCGGCCAAGGACCCGGTGCGCACCCTCGAGTGCTGCGGCATCCTCGGTCTCTGCTTCCGCGACAAGGGTATGCCCGAGCTGGCCCTGAAATGGTACAGGAAGGGTCTGGACATGCCGGACCTCGACGAGCAGCGGGCGGTGGGCCTGCGCTACGATATCGCCGAGGTCTACCGGGAGCAGGGCGACTACCGGAAGGCGCTGCAGAGCTACACCGAGGTGTACGGCATCGATTCGAACTACCGCGACGTGGCCGCGAAGCTCAAGGAGATGCGGAAGCTCCTGGGCTGACCAGCTCCGCGCACGTCCCTCCCCGGACACCACGCCGCGGTCCCCTCACTATGGTTCGGGAGATCGAGTGAAGCTCGCCGGCCGACCGCGCGGCCCCGCCCGCAGACCGACCGGCCTCGACCTCGCCGGCGTGCGGCGGGGTCGGTACAGCGATGCCTACTTCCTCAACGCCGCCGCGGTCCTGAGGGCCCTGTCCGGGGCGCGGGCGGCGTTCACCGGCGAGCCGCTGGCCCTGCACGGCCGCCTCCCCCGAAGCGCGCGCTACGCGCCCGGCGACGCCGTGGTGGAGATGCAGTTCTTCGCCCGGCGGAGCCCGCATCTCGTGGCCGCAGGGGTCGCGATCGCGGTGGACCTGCTGCGGGACCTGTCCCGCCGGCGCCGCAGCGCACCCCTCCAGGTGCGCGCCGTGCCCGAGGGGAGCCTGACGCGCCCCCTCGAGCCGGTGCTGGTGGTCCGCGGACGGTACCGGGACTTCGCCCATCTGGAGACGCCGATCCTCGGCGTCCTGACGCGGAGCAGCAGGATCGCCACGAACGTCTACGAGGCGCTGATCGCCGCCCGGGGGAAGCCGGTGCTGTTCTTCCCCGCCCGCTTCGACCTGCCGCAGACCCAGGAGGTGGACGGATACGCCTACCGCGTGGCCCTCGCCGCGTACGCGCGGCGCGCCGGGCGCCGCCGCCCGACGCCCCAGGTCTCGACCCAGGCGCAGGCGGCGTCCTGGGGCGGCAGCGGCGCAGGCACGACGTCTCACGCGTACGTGCTGTGCTTCTTGGGGGACACCGCCGAGGCGATGGCCGCCTTCTGCCGCCATCTCCCTCCCCGGGTCCCTCGGGCCGCCCTGGTCGACACCACCAATGACTGCGTGGGGGAGTCCCTGCGCACGGCGCGGCGGCTGTTCTCCGAGCACCTCCGCCACCTGCGGGCGGGGCGCCGCGCCCGCGCGCAGCGCTTTCTGCTCCACGCGGTCCGCGCCGATACCTCGCAGGATCTCAGGGACCGCAGCGTCCCCCCGTCGCCGGATCCGCGCATGGCCCGCGGCGTAACGCCCGTGCTGGTGCGGCGGATCCGGGAGGCCCTCGATCGGGCGCCGCGCGAGCTGGATCTGCCGGAGCGCTGGCGACGCCTCGCGGAGCGCTATTTCCGCTCCATCCGGATCGTCGCCACCGGTGGGTTCGACGCGGAGAGGATCGCCTTCTTCGAGCGCCACCGCGCTCCGGTCGACGTCTACGGCGTCGGCTCCGCGTTTCTCAGGGGGCCGGTCACCGACTTCACCGCCGACGTGGTCCGGGTCCGGATCGGGCGCCGCTTCCGCACGGTCGCCAAGGCCGGCAGGGGAGCACGGCGGGGCCCGCTGCTGCGTCGGGTCGAGCTGTGATCATCATGAAGCGGGCGCGGCGAGTCCGCGGGCTGCGCGTCCTCCGGCGGCTGTCGCCCTCGGGGCCGGGGTTCCTGACGCTCGAGCGCCTCCTGGTCAGGAACCTGTACGCCGACCGCCGAGCCTCGCGCCCGTACAGGGTGGACGTGCTGCACCGCAGGGGCGTCGATGCGGTGGCGATCATCCCGTACTTCTTCCTGCAGCGTCCGCGCCGGCTCATGGTGGTGATCAAGCTCGGGTTCCGGCCGGGGCTCTACCGCCGCGGACGGCTGGCCCTCCCGGTTCCCGACCGGCGCCGGTACACCCTGGTCCGGGAGGCGGTGGCCGGAAGTCTCGAGCCGGGCGAGCGCGGCGAGAGCGGGATCGATGCGCGGGCCCGGGCGGAGCTGTTGGAGGAGACCGGCCTGCGCCCGACCCGAGCGCGCCCCTTGCGCCTAGGGGCCGGCTTCTTCCCCTCGCACGGCCAATCCACCGAGAAGATCCACCTGCGGGCCTTCGAGGTCGACCCGGCCCGCGCCCGACCCCCGGCATCGGATGGAACGATCAACGAGATGGACTCCGGGACCGTGGCGATCGAGGCGGGGGCGATCCTCGACATGTGCCTGCGAGGCTCGATCGAGGATCCGAAGGTCGAGATCGGAGTGGCGCGACTGTGCCGTCGCCTGCGGTACCGCGGCGGCGGAGCCGGGGCGGCCCGGGTGCGGTAGTCCCGCCGTCCTCTCGGGTGGCCGCCCGCGGACGCTGCGGACGGCAGGCGCGCCACAACGCCGCACGCCGGGTCGGCGGCGGCGTCCCCCGCGCCCGCGGCGACGGCGGCGATCTCCCTGCGGGTCAGGAGGTTGCGTGGCCCGCCCGGAGATCGGGCGCGGAGCGCAATATGACGGCATGCATCTTGCTCGGCCTGAAGGCGGGAACCATAAGGACGGTGAGACCGTACCGAACCGGCGTGAAGGAGGGAGCACCCAAGGCAGCAAAGCCCCGGCAGCCGGCCGGCTCAACCTCAAACCCCTTGTCCCACCAACTCGAATCCCGCCTCAATCAGCGAGAACAGAGAATTCGGCGAAGGCCGGCCGCCGGGGTTCTCTCATCTTCTACCACATCGCGGGGCGACGCGATCCGCCCGCCTGCGGCCCGACCGGGGGTTCCTTGACAAGCTCGCGGCCGCTCTGTTAGCATCGCCGCCCTATCAAATTGGAATCAAAAGACTTTCACGCCCGGGTCGCTCCTGCCCCTGCATGAGGACGGGATGGCGGAGGCCAAGGCCTACAGGAATTTCATCGACGGCGAGTGGGTCGAGTCGGGCTCGAGCGAGGTCATCGAGAACCGCAACCCCGCCGACCGCAGCGAGGTCCTCGGGACCTTCCCCAGGTCCAGGCCGGAGGACGTCGAGGCCGCCGTGGAGGCCGCCGGCAGGGCCCTGCGCCGCTGGCGCCTGACGCCCGCGCCGAAGCGCGCCGAATACCTCTTCCGGATGGGCGAGATCCTGCTGCGCCGGAAAGAGGAGTACGCCCGCGGGATGGCCCGGGAGATGGGCAAGCCGCTGGGCGAGGCGCGCGGCGACGTCCAGGAGGCGATCGATGTCTGCTATTACATCGCCGGCGAGGGCCGCCGGCTCCACGGCTACACGGTCCCCTCGGAGCTGCCCAACAAGACCTGCTACTCGATGCGCGTGCCGGTCGGGGTGTGCGGGCTGATCACGCCCTGGAACTTCCCGATGGCGATCCCGTCCTGGAAGCTGATCCCCGCGCTGGTCTGCGGCAACGCCGTCGTGCTCAAGCCGGCGAGCGACGCGCCGCTGTCCGCGTACCACCTTGTGAAGCTCTGCCAGGAGGTCGGCATCCCCAGGGGCGTGGTCAACTTCGTCACCGGGGACGGCGGTTCGGTCGGGGAGCCGCTGGCGCGGCATCCGGGCGTATCGTTGATCTCCTTCACCGGATCCTCCGAGACCGGGCGCCGCGTCAACCTGGCGGCGGCCGACACCTTCAAGAAGGCCGCGCTCGAGATGGGCGGCAAGAACGCGATGATCGTGATGGACGACGCGCGGCTCGATCTGGCGGTGGAGGGGGCCCTCTGGGGGGCGTTCGCCACCGCCGGACAGCGCTGCACCGCCACCAGCCGGATCATCGTGCACAAGAAGGTCCTCAGGGAGTTCACCGAGCGGCTGGTGGAGCGCGCCGGGGACCTCAAGGTCGGCGACCCGCTCGACGAGACGGTACAGGTGGGCCCGCTGGTCAACGAGGCCCAGCTCAAGCGGGTCATGGAATACGCGCAGCTGGGGCGGGACGAGGGCGCGGAGCCGGTCCTCGGCGGCATCCGCCTCACCAAGGGGGAGTATGGCCGCGGCTGCTTCTTCCAGCCGACCGTCTTCACCGGCGTGGAGCCGTCGATGCGCATCGCCCGGGAGGAGATCTTCGGCCCGTTCGTCTGCGTGCTGCCTGCCGACAGTCTGGACGACGCCCTGGAGATCGCCAACGACTCGGTGTACGGGCTGTCGTCCGCCATCTACACGCAGGACATCAGCCGCGCCTTCACCGCGGTCAGGGACCTCCGGACCGGCATCGCGTACGTCAACTCCTCGACCATCGGGGCCGAGACGCACCTGCCGTTCGGCGGCGTCCGCCGGACCGGGAACGGCCACCGCGAGGGGGCCGCGCACGCCACCCTCGAGATCTTCTCGGAGTGGAAGACGGTCTACGTGGACTTCTCCGGGAGGCTCCAGAAGGCGCAGATGGAGAACAACTGAAAGGGGGGCCGGGGGCGCGCATGCAGATCGGGGTGCCGAGGGAGATCCTGGACAACGAGAGCCGGGTCAGCATGGTGCCGGCCGGCGTCCGGGTGCTGGCGGAGGCCGGGCACCAGGTCCTGGTGGAGGACGGCGCCGGCCTCGGCAGCGGCATCGACAACGATGCCTACCGCGCCGCCGGGGCCGTCATCGTGAGCGACGTCGGCGCCGTCTACCGCCGGGCCGACCTGATCCTGAAGGTCAAGGAGCCTCAGGAGGAGGAGCTGCCGCTGCTGCGCCGGGGCCAGGTCCTGTTCACCTTCCTCCACTTGGCGCCGCACGCGCGCCTGACGCGCGCGCTTCTGGACGCCGGAGTGACCGCGGTGGCCTACGAGACCATGGTCGACGAGCACGGCGGCCTGCCGCTCCTGACCCCGATGAGCGAGGTCGCCGGCCGGATGGCGATCCAGGTCGGCGCCTACTATCTGCAGCGCCCGATGGGGGGGCGGGGCATCCTTCCGGGCGGAGTGCCGGGGGTCCCGCCCGGCGACGTGGTCATCCTCGGAGGAGGGACGGTCGGGGTCAACGCGGCGATGATGGCCTTGGGGCTCGGCGCCCGGGTGTCCATCCTCGACCGGTCGCTGCCGCGCCTGAGGTACCTGGACGAGATCTTCCGCGGGCAGGTGATCACGGTCTACTCCACGGTGGCCTATATCGAGCAGTCCGTGAGGCGCGCCGACCTGCTCATCGGCGCGGTGCTGATCCCCGGCGCCTCGGCCCCCAGGCTGGTGTCGCGCGCGGTGGTCGCCACGATGAAGAAGGGCTCCGTGGTCATCGACGTCTCGGTCGATCAGGGGGGGTGCATCGAGACCTCCCGGCCGACCACGCATTCCGCCCCGACGTTCGAGGTGGATGGGGTGGTCCACTACTGCGTGGCGAACATGCCCGGGGCGGTGCCGCGCACCTCGACCTTCGCCCTGACCAACGCCACCCTCCCCTACGTGACGAAGATCGCCCGGAGCGGGCTGAGGGAGGCCGCCCTCGAGGATCCCACGCTGCGCGCCGGTGTGAACACCCATGCCGGCCACGTGACGCACGAGGCGGTGGCGCGCTCCCAGGGGCTGCCGTACGTCCCGTTCGAGTCGGTGGTCTAGAGGGGAAAAGCCCCGGCCGGGACGCGCGTTCCTCAGTCGTACCTGATGGGGATCACGATGGCCCGACGGCCGTCGACGCCGTAGTAGACCGTCTCCTCGTCGTCCGGGTCGATCCCCCCGGGGTCCCAGGGGCTCCCCAGGCCCGGGACGCCGAAGGCGAAGGGCGGCCTGCCGTTGCCGTCACGCTGCAGCGTCTCCCACGCCGCCCTCCTCTCCGAGCGGGGCATCTTCAGGCGGATCCGCCTCTCAGCGCCGTTCCCGTCGTGCAGCAGGATGGCGTCGCCGCCCGCGATCAGCTCGACCTCGCCGAGCCCCTCCGTGACCAGGCGGACCAGGGTGTCGGAGTCGTCGACCCGCAGCTCCAGATCCCGCGTGACGTCGAACCTCTGCAGGAAGTAGGGGAGGCTCGCCCGGAAGTGCTCCACCTCCGAGCAGCCCGCCACCGGCTCGGTCCCCTCGACGAACGCCTCCAGGAAGGTCGAGGGGCAGCGCGAGTCCACCGTGGCGCGCAGGCCCGTCTCGCGGTCGATCGGCACGTAGACGACGTTGGCGGGACGCGGGAACTTCTCGACCGGCTGGCCGTCGAGAGCCGCCTTCATGAAGTCGATCCAGATCGGCAGCGCGGCGCGCGCCCCGGTCTCGGCCTCGCCCAGCGACCTCTTCTGGTCGAACCCCACCCACACTCCCGCCACGAGGGAAGGGCTGAAGCCGATGAACCAGGCATCGGCGAGATCGTCCGTGGTGCCCGTCTTGCCCGCGACCGGGCGCTTGAGCGCCCTGGCCGCGGCGCCGGTGCCCGACTCGGTGACTCCCTGCAGGAGGTAGGTCATGACGTAGGCGACATCGGCCTGGATGGCCTCGGTGACCTTCGGCTGCGCCTCCTCGCGGATCCGCCCCTCGCGGTCGGTGACGTAGCGGATGAAGTGCGGTTGAACGCGCACCCCCTGGTTCGGGAAGATCGAGTAGGCGGTGGCCAGATCGATCAGCGAGACCTCCATGGTGCCCAGGGCCATGGAGGGATAGGGGCGCAGCGGGCTGGTGATCCCCATCTTCCGCGCCACCTCGATGGTCTTCCGGAACCCGACCTGGTTGAGCAGCTTCACGGCGGAGATGTTGCGGGACTTCTCCAGGGCCACGCGCAGCGTGGTCAGGCCGTAGTACTTCCGGTAGTAATTGTTCGGCTGGTACTCGTCCTCGGTCGCCGGGTCGACGAAGACCGTGGGCTCGTCGAAGACCCTGTCCGCCAGAGTGTAGCCGCTGTCCAGGGCGGCGGTGAACACGAACGGCTTGAACGCCGAGCCCGCCTGGCGGCGCGACTGCACCGCGCGGTCGAACTCGCTGCGGCTGAAGTCGTAGCCGCCGACCAGGGCCCGGATCTCGCCCGTGGCGGGGTCGATGGCGATCAGCGCGCCCTCGACCAGGGGTATCTGGTCCAGCGCCACCCCCAGCCGCTTCGCCTCCTCGTCGATGGACAGCACCAGAAACGGGGCCAGGTCCCCGACCTCGAACACCCGGTCCAGCCGGCGCACCCTGGTCCACGCGATGGCCTTGGGGTCGAGCTCGGCCGCGTACTCGCCGAGCCGCACGGAGGCTGAGCGGCGATCCACCGCGGTCACCACGCCGAATCGCAGGGTGCCGACCACGGGAGGCTTCCTCCACGAGGGGTGCGTGAAGCTCTCGAGATCCGGGTGCTCCGCGAGGACGTTCTCCTCGATCGGCCGGAACCCCTGCCGCTTGTCGAGCCGCCGGAGGCCCTCGAAGATGGCCTTGTTGGCTCCCGCCTGCATCGCCGGGTCGAGCGTGGTGTGGACCTCCAGACCCTCCTCGTAAAGCGCCACGTCGCCGTACTTGGCGTCGAGATACCGCCGCACCTCCTCGACGAAGTACGGCGCCAGGTTGTCCTCCTCCCGGAACTTGGCGACCTCGACCGGCGACGCGGCCGCCTCCGCCGCCGTCGCCGCGTCGATCTTCCCGACCTTGGCCATCCGGTTGAGGACGTGGTTGCGGCGGGCGAGCGCCCGGTCCGGATGGCGGATGGGGGAATACGCCTCCGGCCGCTGGATCATGCCGGCGAGCAGCGCCGACTCCACCAGGTCCATGTCCTTGGCCGGCTTGCCGAAGTAATATTGAGAGGCCGCCTCGACGCCGTAGCGCCCGTGGCCCATGTAGACTTGGTTGCAGTAGAAGGTCAGGATCTCGTTCTTGGTGAACGACTTCTCGATCTGCAGCGCCAGGACCATCTCCTGCAGCTTGCGCCGGATGGTCTTCTCGGGCTTGAGGAACAGGGAGCGCGCCAGCTGCTGGGTGATGGTGCTGCCCCCCTGCGCCTTGCTCAGGTGGATGATGTCCATGACGACGGCGCGCGCGATGCCGGAAGGGTCGATGCCGACGTGCCGGTAGAAGTTCGAGTCCTCGGTGGCGACCAGCGCGTCGATGAACGGCTCGGCGATCTGGTCCAGCCCGACCACGATCCGCTTCTCCGCGCCGAACTGGTACAGGATCCGCCCGTCGGCGCTGTACAGGGTCGTGACGATGGGCGGCTTCCAGTCCTGGAGGTTGCGGACCTCCGGGATGTCGAAGGTCAGGAAGCGCCCGAACAGGGACCCCGACCCGGCGGCGACCAGGACCGCCGCGAGGACGATCGTCGCCTGTCCGGGGCCGGTCCTCCAGAAGCGGCGGCCCCGTCCCGGGGTCGCGGGATCGGCGGCTCGCGCCCCCTGCTCGGGTCCCGGGGGTTCGCTCATCGGCAATGGGGCTCCAGCATGTGCAGGGGCCGCCGCCGGGCGGCGCCGCAGTGAAGAAAAGTATACAACAATCGGCCCGGGTCAACCGGCCGCCCGGCGCAGGGACAACCCTTTGACATCCGGTGATTTACATGATCACGTGAGGGAGGACGAGGGCGCCGGGAGCGGCCGCGGCCCGGCGCTGTCGGTCGTGATCCCGGCGCTCAATGAAGAGGAGGCGCTGCCCGGGCTGCTCGCGAGCCTGGAGTCGCAGGGAGTCGAGCCGCCCTTCGAGGTCATCCTGGCCGACGGCGGCAGCACCGACGGGACCGTGGGGCGCTTCCTGGCCCTGGTCCGGGACTGGCCGGAGCGGGGGCTGGCGGCGGGTGTGCTCGCCTCGCCCGCCGCGGGCCGGGCGCTCCAGATGAACTCCGGCGCCCGTGCCGCCCGGGGCGGTGCGCTCCTCTTCCTGCACGCGGATTCCCGCCTCCGGCCCGGGGCGATCCGCTGCGTGCTTCGCGCCCTGGAGGACCCGCGCGTGGTCGGAGGCGGCTTCCGCCACCGGTTCCGGGAGAGGGGGCCGCTGCTGCGGCTGATCTCCGCGTGGGCCACCGCCCGCTCTCTGGTGCGGCGCGTGCACTACGGCGACCAGGCGATCTTCGTCCGCCGCTCCACCTTCGAGTCGATCGGAGGCTTCCCCGAGATCCCGCTCTTCGAGGACCTGCGACTGTCGCTCGCCATCAAGAGGTGCGGCCGGGTCCGCACCCTGGCGATGCCGGTCGAGACCTCGGCGCGACGCCTGCGGCGGGGCGGCGTGGCGCGCACCGCGGCGCGTTTCGCGTGGCTCAAGTTCCGTTACGCCCTCGGCGCCGACCCCTCCCGTCTGCGCTCGCGCTACCCGGATGTCCGCTGATATCCCCTCCCAATGGGGCCAGGCGTTCCCCCGCTGTGTGGGGCTACCACCCGGCCGGACCCCGGCGCCAGCGGGGACCGTGCGGGTTCTCCTGGCCCGCGGCCGCCCGATCGATCTGATCTACACCGGATTCGCGCTGGAGCCCGCCATCGGGGACGGCGAGTCATTCCGGGTCGAGCCGGACGTCACTCCCGGACCGGGCGACCTGGTCCTGTGCGGGTCGGGGGGTTGGTGCGACCTGCGGCGGATCATCCGGCGGCTCCCGAGCGGGGAGCTGATCACCGCCCTGGATCCCTTTCCTCCGGGCAGAGAGGTCCTCCCGCCGGATCGCATCCTGGGGGTGATCCGCCGCCACCGGAGCCTCGGGGGCGTCCTGAGGGCTCGATCCTTCGCCGCGTGGTCTCGGGTGGCGGCCGCGCGTTACTGGGTCCGCAGGATCCTCGAGGCGCCCGACTTCGGCGACGCGGCGCCCGCCTCCGTGATGGAGAAATACTCACAGCAGGTGAACGGCTACTCGGAGCAGATCGCCAGCCCGATACATCCGGTGGCGCACGATCTGATCCGCCGTCACCTGCGGCCGCCCGGCCGGCTGCTCGTCGCCGGGAGCGGGGCGGGCGGGGAGGCATTGCGTCTCGCCCGGGAGGGATACGACGTCAGCGGGTTCGACTTCGTGCCGGCCATGGTCGCGGCGGGCCGGCGAAACGCCGCGGCGGCCGGAGTCCACGTACGGTTCTTCGTGGCCGATCTGGTCGGCCTCGAGCCGTGCGGCCGGTTCGGGATCGTCTTCGTCACCCCCCTGGTCTACTCGTTCATCAGGGGGCGGGGCAACCGCCTCCGGGCGCTCAGGAAGCTGGGCCGGGCGCTAGAGCCGGACGGGGCGGTGATCTACACGGCGCAGCTCGTGGGCGGACCGCTCAGGCGCCTTCAGGCCTTCATGGCCTGGACCCGCCACCGGAGGCTGGGGCGGGCTGCAGAGCTCGGCGACTGGTACACGTGGTTCGTGACGCCGCGCGGCGCCATCGGGAAGTCGTTCCTGCGGCTGTTCTCGTCGCGCGAGGTCCTGGACGAGGCGCGCGCCGCCGGGTTCCGGACCGCGGAGCGTGCCGGCGGAGCCCACTTCGTGGCCCGCGATTTCGTGGAGCGGACGGGCGGGCGGACCGGGGCCGGATCCTAGACGCCCCGCTCGGCGTCGATCGCCGTCCAGAAGTCCCGGCCCCTCCCGAAGTGCAGGTAGCGGAGCCGGGTTCCCTCGACGAGCGAGCGGACCCGGTCGATGAGGTCCGGGCGGCCGGGCAGGAGGTCGACCACGAACGGCAGGTTGCCCACGAGGTCAGCGAAGCAGCCCCCGTCGTCGGCCTCGACGCGGGTGCGGCTGTCCTTGCGGAGCCGATAGAGGCCGGCGACCGGAAAGGTCCCGACGACCGGAGCGCCCGCGGTGTAGGTTCCCCGGAAGGGTCCACCGGCGGCGCGCAGTCCCCCGGGCGTCCCCAGCAGAAGCGTCAGGTCGTCGCTGATCACGGTGCCGCCGGGGCTCATCGCCGCGAGGGTGGACTTGCCGGCCCCGGAGGGACCGTAGAAGAGGAAGCACGCCCCATCCCTCACGATGCTGGCGCCGTGCAGGAGGAAGCCGCCCCTATCGATGGCGAGCCAGGCGATGGCGCTCCTCAGGAAGTTCTCCATCGCCCGCGGCAGCGGGTCGAGGTCGCCGTGTCCGAGCGCGACCTGACCCGCGCGCAGCCCGGTGTCGAACCAGGCGGCGAGCCAGTAGGAGACGGAGCGGAACATCGTCCCCTCCAGCGCGGTGACCACGCGGTAGGTCTCCGCCTTGCCGGGAAACCCCGGCACCAGGAAGTAGTCGACCGGAGCGGAGACGACCTCGATCCGGAGCGCGTCGCACGCCCCGCTCGCCGGACCGATGTAAGGGTGATAGCGCGCCGCCATGCTGTCCGCCAGGGCGTCCGGGAGGCCCTCGAGCTCCACCGCGAGCCCGGCGATATCGATCCACGCCGAGCGCGCTCCG
>JBHIBC010000049.1:0-21516 GCA_046758905.1 Acidobacteriota bacterium
CGGGAGACCGCGCGGGTAGAGGAATGACCGTCGGCCGCGGACTCCCCCGCGGCAACAGAATTCGGCTTACGGTTCGCTCCGGCCCGCGCGAGACCCTCTGACGGGGGCCCGAAGTCCGGCGGCCCCTCGACTTCTGGATGTCCTGTTCCCGAGCCCTCCGCTCCCGCGTCGAGCGGGCCGCCGCGCGCCTGTGGCCCGCCGTCTCGGCCCTCGGCCGCGATCTCCACGCCCGCCCCGAGCTCAGCTTGAAGGAGGTCCGATCCTCCCGTCGCCTGCAGCGCTTCCTCGCGGGCGAGGGATTCACCCTCCGATCGGGCGTCGCAGGGCTGCCGACGGCCTTCGTGGCCCGCAGGAGGGGCCGGCGCGACGGAGGCCGGGTGGCGCTGCTCGCCGAGTACGACGCCCTGCCCGGGATCGGTCACGCCTGCGGCCACAACCTGATCGGCGCAGCCGCCGTGGGCGCGGCGGCCGCGGTGGGCCGGGTCGCGGAGGACATCAGGGGGGAGATCGTGGTGATCGGCACGCCGGGCGAGGAGACGATCGGCGGCAAGGCCCTGATGGCCGAGCGGGGGGCCTTCCGCGGCATCGACGCGGCGCTGATGTTTCATCCTTCCGGGGAGAACCGCGTGTACACGACCTCCCTGGCCTGCCACTCGCTCGAGGTCGTGTTCCACGGGCGAGCGGCCCACGCGGTGGCGGCGCCGGAGAGGGGGATCGACGCCCTCCAGGCGCTCATCCGCCTGTTCGTGGAGGTGGAGAGGCTGGTGCGGAGCCTGCCGGCCGGGGTGCGCATCCCGGGGGTGATCGTCGAGGGGGGGCTGCGCGCCAACATCGTGCCCGACCGCGCGGTCGGGCGGTTCAGCCTAAGGTCGCCGGACCTCCGGATGCTGCGGCGCGTCGAGGGGCGCTTCCGCGCGCTGGTGACGAGGATCGCGAGGGCGAGGGGGGCGCGGGCCTCGATCCGGCCGCTCGACCACCCCTACGCCGAGATGCTCACCAACCGCACCCTCGCCGACATCTTCAAGAGGGAGCTCCGCCGCCTGGGTCGGCGCACGGTCGACACCCCGCGCCGCAACATGGGGTCGCTCGACATGGGAAACGTCAGCCAGATCGTGCCCGCCATTCATCCCTACGTCGCCATCGCTCCGCGCTCCGTCCCGCTGCATTCGCCGGCCTTCGCCCGACACGCCGGGGGACCGGGAGGGCGTCTCGGGCTGAGGGTGGCCACCCAGGCCCTCGCCCTCACGGCGCTGCAGGCGCTGTGCGGGGACGGGACGCTCGAGAGGGCGTCGGCGGAGTTCCGGGGGCGCCGGGGCGCCGGGCGCGGGAGGTCCTCGCGGTGAGGCGGCCCCTGGCGCCGCCGCCGCTCCGGCCGGGGGCCGGCATAGGCGTCGTGGCCCCCGCGGGGCCGGTGGACCGACGCGCCCTGGAGCGCGGCGCGGAGTTTCTCGAGCGCCGGGGTTATCGGGTCGTCCGCGGCGAGCACCTGCACGACCGGCGGGCCTATCTGGCGGGCGGCGACCGGGAGCGGCTCGCCGACCTGAATCGGTTCCTGCGGGATCCGGACGTGGCGGCGGTCTGGTTCGCGCGCGGCGGCTACGGGTGCGCGCGGATCGTCTCCGAGGTCGATTTCGAGCCGCTCCGGCGCTCCCCGAAGGCGCTGATCGGCTTCAGCGACGCGACCGTCGTGCACGCGGCGGCCCGCCGTGCGATCGGGCTGTCGACCTTTTACGGTCCCAACGTCTCGGACCTAGGGGACGAGGGCTCGTTCGACGAGGCGTCGCTGTGGGACGTGCTCTCGGCCGGCCCCGCGGCGATCCGGATCCCCCTCGCCCCGGCGCGCGTCCTGCGCCCCGGCGCCGGCGAGGGGCCGCTCGTGGGAGGGTGCCTGTCGGTGGTGATGGGCCTGATGGGGACGCCCCACGAGGTGGCGCTCGAGGGCGCGATCCTGTTCTGGGAGGAGGTGGGGGAAGAGCCCTACCGGATCGACCGGATGCTCGCCCAGCTGAGGCTCTCGGGCGGGCTGGCCAGGCTGCGGGGGATGGTGGTGGGGACCCTGGTGGGATGCCGGCCGCGCGACCCGCGGAACGACCTGCCCCTGGCCGACCTCCTGCGGGCCCACCTCATGGGCACCGACTTCCCGGTGGTGATCGACTTCCCCGCCGGCCACGGGTCCGGGAAGCGCACCCTGCCACTCGGCCGCCATGTGCGCCTGGACAGCGCCGGCGACTCGCTGCGATTCGACCCGGTCTGACCCGACGCGTCGGCGTCAGTGAACGGTGAACCGCAGCTCGCGCTCGAGCCGTTCGCCGCTGATCTTGTCGAGGATCCCGATGTCCAGGCGGAACTCGGCGGGCAGCGGGAGGTTCGGCACCCGCAGGTTCGTGAGGTCGATGGCGTACAGCTCGACCTGCCTCAGCGGGCTCACCAGCGGCTTGCCGAACGGCTTCCACTCGCCGTCCCTCTTCAGGCGGAAGCGGTAGGTCACTTCCAGGTCGTAATCGCCGCTCGTCGGGTCGGTGGCGGGGTTGTAGACCTGGTAGTAGTAGGCGAGCACCTGCTCCTCCTCTCCGAGGCTCGGGATGGCGCGCGGGACGAGGCGGAATGAGCCGAGGACATAGGGACCCGGCCGCTCCGCCCCCTCGTCGGGCGCCGGCTCCGGCTCGACCCGGTCGAACTTCCACAGCAGGGCGACGCTGCTGGCCGAGAGCTCGGTCCCGCTGTGGTCGGGCACTTCAACGGTCAGCACCCGTGCGCCCATGGTGCCGCGGATCACCTTGTCCTCGACCACCACGGCCACCCGATAGGTCCCGGGGGCGACGTTGCGCCGCGTCTGGTAGATGAAGCTCTCCGGCGGATGGTCCCCGCCCGGCGCCGGGCGAAAGGGCATCCCGCCCGTGATGTTCATGGCGGGCCCGTCACCGGCCGCCGGCTCCAGCCGGGCGAACGGGAGGAGGGCCGTCTCTCCGGCGCCGTGAGCGGCCTCCCGCGGGACCTCCACGGTGATCACCAGGAGGGTCGACGCGTCGGCCGTCTTGTAGTGGCCGAACGCCACCTCGAACGGCACGTCGGAGGGGCCGCCGCCCTGGTCCAGGACGCCCTCGAGGATCGGGATCTGCCGCTGGCTCTCCGGGGACCGGTCCTCGATGTGCCGGGCCACCTGGGCCGAGGGGATCTGCAGATCGCCGGCGCCCGCGATCGGCGGCAGCTTCCAGCCGATGCCGCGGGCCTCCTGGTGGGCGGCCACATAGGAGTCCAGCACCTTGCGGTCGAGCAGCAGCATGCCGGTGGGGTTGGGCCCGAAGCGGAGCTCGATCGCTTCCTTGATACCGGAGATCTCGCTCGGCTCGTACCTCCAGGTCCGGTAGCCGCGGCTGTCGGTATCGACACCGCTCGGCGGCCCGAGCAGGAGGAACACGCGTCCCATATCCGTCAGGCTGCCGGCCCTGGTGATCGACCTGTACTTGCGGTCCGCCTCCTCGACCCGTTTCCAGAAGATCTCCTCGTACTCGTTCTTCGGCGTGCCCGGGGTGGGGTCGCGCTGCTCCCAGAAGGCGCGCACGAAGGCGGCCCGCTCCTCATCGGTGCCGAGCTTCTTGAACGCCTTGATCTCCGGCTTGGTCAGAAGCCATTTCACCGGGCCCTTGACCCAGTTCCGATCGGGCTGCCGGTAGTCGGGCCCGCCCTTCGCCGCCGCCGGGGCCGCCAGGATGGTCAGGAGGGCGACGCAGGCGCCGGCTCTCGTGCTCGTCATCACCCCGTTCCCTCCGCGCTCCATGCGGTCCTCCCCGCGGGCCGCTGGATTATAGCGGCGCGTGCGGTGCCGGTCAAACCGTGGCTGCCTTCGGCCGGCGGCCCTTATAATGGCCGGCGTGGGCAGCGCGGGCCGCGGGAATGCGTAACCTGAAGCTCGTCCTGGCGTATGAGGGCACGCGCTACTCGGGCTGGCAGGTCCAGCCCGACCGGGAGACCATCCAGGGGGTTCTGGAGGAGCAGCTGGCCCGCATGCTCGGGGAGAGGGTGCGGCTCGCGGGCGCCGGGAGGACCGACGCGGGGGTGCACGCGCGGGGGCAGGTCGCGAGCTTCGTCACCGCCTCCCGGATCCCTCCGGAGGGTCTCCGGCGGGGACTGAACGACCGGCTGCCGCGCGACATCCGGGCGATCGAGGCATCGGAGGCGGCGCCGAGCTTCCACGCCCGCGCCGACGCGCGCGCCAAGGAGTATCGCTATCACATGACGCCCGCGCCCGTCCTGTCGCCGTTCGACGCGGCGTTCACGACACAGATCCGGGGGCCGCTCGACCTCGATGCGATGCGCCGCGCCGCCCGTCGCTTTCTCGGACGGCACGACTTCACCTCGTTCTGCTCAACCGGGTGCCGGGTCGTGCGCAGGGAACGGATCGTGAGCATCTCCGAGGTGCAGGCCCGCAACGACAGGATCGAGTACCGCGTCCGGGCGGACGGCTTCCTGCAGCACATGGTGCGCACCCTGGTGGGCACGCTCATCCTGGTCGGGCGGGGCCGCATGGCCCCGGAGGATGTGGATGCGGTGCTGCGGGCGCGGGACCGTCGGGCCGCCGGGCCGTGCGCCCCGCCCCAGGGACTGGTCCTGGAGCGCGTCTTCTACGAGGAGCCGAGATGAGGCTCCTGGTGACGGGAGGGGCCGGATACGTCGGTTGCGTCGTGAGCCGGTGCCTGGCCGACGCCGGGCACGAGGTGACCGTCCTCGACGATCTCAGCACGGGACATCGCGACGCGGCGCTCCCGTCGCTGGTCGTCGGGGACTTCGGCGACGCGGCGAGCGTCTGCGAGCTCCTGAGACGGCGGCGGATCGAGGCGGTCGTCCACCTGGCGGCATCCTGCCTCGTGCCCGAGTCGGTGGTCGATCCCGCGGCGTACTACCGCAACAACCTGGTGCGATCACTGGCGCTGCTCGACGCCATGCGCCGGCACGGGGCCGCGCGCCTCGTGCTGTCCTCCACGGCCGCCGTGTACGGCGAGCCGGAGGCGATCCCGATCGCCGAGGATCACGCCACACGGCCGACCAATCCGTACGGTGAGACGAAGCTGGCGCTGGAGAGGGCTCTGGCCGCCTATCACGCCGCGTACGGCTTGTCGTTCGTCTCGCTGCGCTACTTCAACGCGGCGGGCGCGAGCGCCGACGGCCGTCTGGGGGAGGTCCACCGGCCGGAGACGCACCTCGTGCCCAACGTCCTGCGGGCGGCGTTCACCGGGACGCCCGTCCCCCTCTTCGGCACCGACTACGCCACGCCGGACGGGACCGCGGTTCGTGACTACGTGCACGTGGAGGACCTCGCCGAGGCGCACCTGCGGGCCCTCGAGCACGTGGGGACGGGGGTGCGGGCCGCGACCTTCAATCTCGGCAACGGGTCGGGCTTCTCGGTGCGGGAGGTCGTTGACGCGGCGCGCCGGGTCACAGGCCGGGCGGTGCCGGTCCGCGACGCCCCGCGACGGGCGGGCGACCCGGAGCGGCTCGTCGCCTCTTCCGAGAGGGCGCGGCGGGTCCTGGGCTGGACGCCCCGGCGCGCCGACCTCGCCGGGATCGTGGAGTCCGCCTGGCGGTTCCTGCGCGAGCACCCGGAGGGGTATCGGGCGTGACCGGCATCGAACCTTGCTCGCCTCCGGAAGCCTGTGCTACGATGCCGGCTCGGTCGAACCGGAGCCCGTCGCCCGCCGATGTCTTGCCCGGCTAAGCTGAGAGATACGATCGTCAAGGGATCGCGCGAGGAGCAGCTCATCGAGCAGATTCAGTTCGACAAGCTGCCCCGGCACATCGCCATCATCATGGACGGCAACGGCCGCTGGGCGCGCCTGCGCAAGCTCCCGCGCGTCGCCGGCCACCGGGCCGGCATCGAGGCGGTGCGGGACGTGGTCGAGATCTCCGCGCGGCTGGGCTGCGAAGTGCTGACCCTGTACGCCTTCTCCGTCGAGAACTGGAAGCGGCCGCAGTCCGAGGTCGACACGCTGATGGCGCTCCTGCGCGAATACCTGCGCAAGGAGCTCCGCACTCTGCAGCGGAACGACATCGCGTTCAACGTGATCGGGCGCATTGATGAGCTCGACGCGGCCGTCCGCCGGGAGCTGGAGGATGGGATGGCGGCGACGCGCCGCAACACGGGTCTCCTCTTCAACATCGCCCTGTCGTACGGCGGGCGCGCGGAGATCGTGGACGCCTGCAGCCGTCTGATCCGGGACCGAATGGGCTCCGACCGCCCGCTCCGGCCGATCGACGAGGCGACCTTCGCGAGCTACCTGTACACCGCCGGCCAGCCCGACCCCGACCTGCTGATCCGGACCTCGGGGGAGCTGCGGATCAGCAACTTCCTCCTATGGCAGATCGCCTACGCCGAGATCTGGGTCACCGAGACCCTCTGGCCCGACTTCCGCCGGCGCGAGCTCCTGCAGGCGATCGTCGACTACCAGAAGAGAGAGCGCCGCTACGGCCGGGTGACCAACGAGCCCAAGCCGGTCCGCCTGCCCCGGGGCAAGGTCAGCGCGTAGCGCTCCGGAATCCGCATGACCAGGATCCTCACCGCCGCCATCTTCCTCCCCATCTTCTGGGTCATCGTCAAGCGACTGCATCCCGCCGCGTACCACGCCCTGATCATCGCCGGCGCCTTCCTCGCCCTGTCCGAGCTGTATCGGCTGGCGGAGGCGCGCGGGCACCGTTGCCACCGGATCCTCGGCGGCGCCGTGATGCTGCTGTTCGTGGCCTCCTTCGGCTTCGCCGAGCTCCCGATCGAGTATCCGTTGACGGCCGCGCTGTTCCTGATCCCCATGGCGTCGCTGCGGCGCGGAGGTGCCTGGGGCGCGGCCGTGGCCGACGTCGGGGCCACCTTCTTCGCGGCCACCTTCACGGGCGTCCTCTTCGGGTACCTGATCGGGCTGCGCGTCATCGACGGGTCCGGCGGGGGAGGGGAGACGGGGAGCGACCTCGTCTTCCTGCTCTTCTTCATCGTCTGGGGCAGCGACGTGGCCGCCTACTACATCGGCTCGGCCTTCGGCCGGCGGCCGCTGGCGCCGAGGCTGAGCCCCAAGAAGACCGTGGAGGGCGCGCTCGGCGGCGTCGGCGGGGCGCTCGCCGCGGCCTTCGTGGCCCGCGCTTGGTTCATGCACCGTCTGTCGGCGCGCGACTGCCTGGTCCTGGGTGTCGGCCTGGGAGTCCTGGGGATACTCGGAGACCTGGTTGAATCGATGATGAAGCGCGGTGCGGGGGTCAAGGACAGCGCGTCGATCGTGCCGGGCCACGGCGGGATCCTCGATCGGGTCGATTCGCTCCTGTACGCGGCGCCGCTGCTCTACTACTATTACTTGTTGGCGATGAGGGGCTGACGGATGCGGCGGAATGAGCGTCGGGGCGTGGCGATCCTGGGCTCCACCGGATCGATCGGAGTGCAGGCCCTCGACCTCATCGACCGGTTCCCCGACCGGTTCGAGGTGGTGGCCCTGTCTGCCGGGCGGAACGCCGACCAGCTGGCGCGGCAGGTCAGGCGCTATCGCCCGCGGGTCGTGGCCATCGGCGACGAGCGGCGCCGCGCCGACATGCGATCGGCCGTCCGTGAGGCGGGCAGCCGGCTGGCCGCGGGGCCGGAGGGGCTGATCGAGGTCGCCTGCCACCCCGCGGCCGACGTGGTGCTCGCGGCCGTCGTGGGCGCCGCGGGGCTGCGCCCGACCTACGAGGCTCTGAGGTCTGGCAAGGTGGTGGCGCTCGCCAACAAGGAGAGCCTGGTGATGGCGGGGCCGCTGATGCGGGACGCCGCCCGGGAGTCGGGCGGCGCGCTCATTCCGGTGGACAGCGAGCACTCGGCGCTGCATCAGTGTCTGCGTGGGGAGGCGATCCAGGAGGTGCGGCGCCTCATCCTGACCGCTTCCGGCGGTCCGTTCCGCACCACGCCGATCGAGGATCTGCTCCGGGTCACTCCCGAGCAGGCGCTGCAGCACCCCGTGTGGGAGATGGGCAGGAAGATCAGCATCGACAGCGCCACGTTGATGAACAAGGGGCTCGAGGTGATCGAGGCGCACTGGCTGTTCGGGCTGCCGGGCGAGCGGATCGACGTGGTGCTGCATCCGCAGAGCACGGTGCACTCCATGGTGGAGATGGTCGACGGGTCGGTCATCTGCCAGATGGGGGTGCCGGACATGCGCGGTCCCATCCAGTACGCCCTAGGCTACCCGGAACGCTTCGCGGGCCCCGTCAAGGCGCCGGATCTCCTGAAGGCGGGGAGGCTGGAGTTCTACCCGGTGGACCGGAAGCGGTTCCCGAGCCTGGGGCTCGCCTACGGAGCCCTGCGGGCCGGAGGCACCGCGCCGGCCGTTCTCAACGCCGCCAATGAGGTCGCGGTGCAGATGTTCCTGGACGGGCGCGTCCGCTTTCCGGGCATCGCGGGGATCGTGGGGGCGGTCCTGGAGCGGCACAGGCCCGCCCCGGTCGCATCGATCGAGGACGTCGTCGAGGCGGACCGCGACGCGCGCCGGGCCGCGGAGCGCATCGCCACCGGGGAGGATCGCGGGTGGACTGGCTGAGCCGGATCTGGGAGTACGCGCTTCCCTTCGTGGCCGTCCTCGGCACCGTGGTGCTGTTCCATGAGTTCGGCCATTACCTCTGCGCCAAGGCGCTCGGCATCACCGTCGAGGTGTTCTCGGTCGGCTTCGGGCCGCGGATCGTCGGGTTCCGCCGCGGCGGGACCGACTACCGGATCGCCTGGATCCCCCTGGGGGGCTACGTGAAGCTGAAGGGGGAGACGCCGGAGGAGGGCGGGGCGGATCCCGAGCCGGGGGACCTCCTGTCGCGGTCCCGCTGGCAGCGCTTCCTGGTGTTCGTCATGGGCGCGGTGTTCAACCTGATCACCGCGCTGGTCCTGATGACGGCCGTGTACATGATCGGCATGCCGGAGTTCGCCTACCTGCACGAGCCGCCGGTCGTCGGGCGCGTCGACGCGGACTCGCCGGCCCGGGAGGCCGACATCCGGCCGGGGGACCGGATCCTGAGCTTCGGGGGCGAGCCGGTCGCCAGCTGGAAGGAGCTTGAGACCCTGATCCTCCTGAGCCCCCGGCAGACCAGGGAGGTCGTCCTCGATCGCGGCGGGGAGCGGATCCGGACCCGGCTGAGGATCGAGGCCGGCCGCAACGATGTCGGCGTGCGCAGCATCTTTCCCGAGACAGGGGTGATGGTGGGGGCCCTGCAGCCGGGATGGCCGGCCGAGCAGGTCGGCTTCCGGCAGGGAGATCGGATCGTCTCCATCGACGGCGAGCCGATCCTCACCCTCGATCAGGTCTTCAAGACCATCCAGGCGGCGCCCGGCCGCACCCTGCGGGTCGTCCTCGAGCGCGACGGGTCGCGCCTCGAGACGGAGGTGGTCCCCCGCGACGAGGACGGCAAGGGGAAGATCGGCTTCGTCCCGACCTGGCCAACGGTGATCCGCGCCTACGGCCTGCCGGCCGCGCTGCTGCAAAGCGTCGAGAAGAACGTGGAGAATCTGCTGCTGGTATTCCGGGTGTTCAGGCGGCTGCTCACGGGCGAGCTGTCCATCCGCACCTTCTCGGGCCCCGTCGACATCATCCTGATCTCGGGCGCGGCGGCGCAGGAAGGGCTGGGGGCGCTGCTGCAGCTGATCGCCTTCGTGAGCCTGCAGCTGGGGATCATCAACCTCCTGCCGATCCCGCCCCTCGACGGGGGTCACCTGTTCACCATCCTGGTCGAGGGGACGATCCGTCGCGACCTCCCGGTCTGGCTCAAGGAGCGCGTCATGCAGGCCGGCTTCCTGCTGCTGCTGATCTTCATGGGCACGATCATCTACTTCGACATCAGCAAGAACTTCTTCGACTGAGGCCCGCGAGGGGAGGTCGCAACGTGGCTTCGACCAGAGACGCGCACAAGGTCCTCTATAACCCCGGCCCGACGGAGGTCGCCCCCGAGATCCTGAGACAGATGGCGCGCCCCGTCATCACTCATCGGGGCGCCGAGATGCAGGAGCTCATCGGCGCCATCCTGCCCCGGGCGCGCGCCCTGTTCGGGACGCGCGCGCACGAGATCTTCCTCACCGCCTGCTCCGCCACCGGGCTGTGGGAGGCGGCCATCCGCAACTGCGTGGGGCGCCGCGTCCTGGTGCCGGTGTGCGGGGCGTTCTCCCAGCGGTTCTACGAGGTCGCGGCGGCGTGCGGCGCCGAGGCGGACCCCCTGCACGTGGAGTGGGGGAGGGCCGTGCGGCCCCGCGCCGTGGCGGACCACCTCGCCTCGGGCCGCTACGACGCGCTCGCCCTGGTGCACAACGAGACCTCCACCGGCGTCGTGAACCCGCTGCCGGAGATCGCCGATGCGGTGCGCCGGCACCCGGACGTGCTGCTGCTGGTCGACGCGGTCTCCTCGCTCGGCGGCGTTCCCGTCGAGGTCGATCGCAACGGCATCGACGTCTGTCTCGCCTCCGTGCAGAAGTGCCTGGCGCTGCCGCCGGGCTTCTCGCTGTGCGCCGTCTCGGCGCGCGCCATGGAGCGCTCGGCCGGGCTGGTGGGGAAGGGGTACTACTTCGACTTCGTGCGCCTGAAGGGCTTCTTCGACCGGCGGCTGCCGCTCGCGACTCCCTCGATCAGCCACATGTTCGCCCTGCTCGCTCAGCTGAAGCGGATCGAGGCCGAAGGCCTGGAGGCGCGCTACGCGCGCCACCGTGCCATGGCGGAGATGGTGCGCGCCTGGGCGACGGATCGCTTCGGCCTGTTCGCCGAGGAGGGGGCGCGCTCGGACACGGTCACCTGCGTCCGCAACACCCGGGGCATCAGGGTCGCCGACCTGATCGCCGCTCTGGCCGCCCGGCGCCTCAGCTTCAGCAACGGCTACGGCCGCCTGAAGGAGGCGACCTTCCGCATCGGCCACATGGGCGACCACACCCCGGAGGGCGTCCGCTCGCTGCTCGAGGCGCTGGACGCGGCGCTGGAGGAGGTGGCGCCGTGAAGGTGCTGATCGCCGACAGGGTCTCGCCATCCTGCTCCGAGGTGCTCCGGCGGTCCGGGCTGGAGCCGGTGGTGCGTACCGGCCTCAGGGGGGCCGCCCTGCTTCGGCAGGTCGCCGGGGTCGAGGGGATCATCGTGCGGTCGGACACCCGGATCACGGAGGAGGTGATCGCCGCGGCCCGGCGGCTGCGCGCCGTCGGCCGCGCCGGCGCCGGGGTGGACAACATCGACGTTCCGGCGGCCACCCGGCGGGGGATCGTGGTGATGAACGCGCCGGGGGAGAACACCATCTCCGCCGCGGAGCACACCCTGTCGATGATCCTGGCCCTGGCCCGGCGCATTCCCCACGCCGATCGCAGCGTGCGCAGCGGCAGCTGGGAGCGCTCGAAGTTCCTGGGCGTGGAGCTGTTCGGCAAGACGCTCGGGGTCGTGGGCCTCGGTAAGGTGGGGCGCGAGGTTGCGGCGCGGGCGCGGGCCTTCGGCATGGAGGTGATCGGCTGCGACCCGGTGGTGTCCGAGGAGATGGGCTCGCGGATCGGCGTGACCCTGGTGTCCCTGCGGACGATCCTGGAGCGGTCCGATTTCATCACCCTGCACACGCCCCTCACCGAGGCCACCCGCCACCTGATCGGCCGCGCGGAGCTGGAGCGCTGCCGCGACGGGGTGCGGATCGCCAACGTGGCCCGGGGCGGGATCATCGACGAGGCGGCGCTGGTCGCGGCGATCGCGAGCGGCAAGGTGGGCGGCGCCGCCCTCGACGTCTTCGAGGTCGAGCCTCCCGCGGGGAGCCCTCTCCTCGAGCTGGACTCGGTCATCCTGACGCCCCACCTGGGGGCGTCGACCCGGGAGGCGCAGGAGAAGGTCGGAACCCGGATCGCCTCCCAGATCGCCGGCTACCTCAAGGAGGGGGTGGTGGTGAACGCCGTGAACATGGAGGGCGTCGATCCGAAGATCCTGCCGGCCACGCAGCCTTTCCGGGACCTGTGCGAGAGGATGGGCCGCTTCCTGGCCGCCCTGACCCGCGGGCGGGTCGAGGAGATCCTGGTGGAGTACTCCGGCGAGGTCCTCGACTACCCCACCCGGCCCCTGACCGCGTCCCTCGTCAAGGGGTACCTGCAGGACAGGCTGTCCGACCCGGTGAACGCGGTCAACGCCATGCTGCTGGCCCGCGAGTCCGGCGTCCGCGTCCACGAGACGCGGGCCGCCGAGGCGCAGGACTTCGCCTCTCTGGTGAGCGTCACGCTCAAGGGACGCGACGGCAGCCGGTCCGTCGCCGGGACCCTGTTCGGGAAGCGGGAGCCGCGCCTGGTCCGTCTCGACGAATATCACCTGGACGCGATCCCCAAGGGCGCCATGCTCATCGTCTCCAACGACGACCGGCCCGGGATGGTGGGCCGGATCGGCACCGTCCTGGGGCACGCCGAGGTCAACATCGCCTACATGTCCTTGGGTCGCGACCGCTCGGGGGGACGGGCGATCGCGATCCTGAACCTCGACGCGCCGCTGCCCGCCGAGATCCTCCGGGACATCACCTCCATCGACGGCGTGCTGTGGGCGGAGAGCGTGACGCTCTAGCCGCCGCCGGCGCGCGTCGCGCGCCGAACGATCCCCGTCACGGCTCGTCCGAGCCCGGACGCGGCGCGCCCCGACGCCGCGGCCGCGGCGCTCCGCGGTCGGTGCGCCCGCTCCCCTGAAGGCCCGCGACTCACGCGGCCTCCCGCGCCCGCCCTCTCGCCTCGAGCGGCGCCGCCCGGCTTGGCACGCCGTCTGCTTTCCCCGCCCCTGGGCGCGCGCCGGCGCGCGGACGGGAACGCGAAGAGCTTGGGGGAGCAGCGGGTGGATCAGGATAATCGATCGGCTCTCCAACCAGACGATCCATCCCTTTCACGACGCGGGCGGGGGATCCGGTGATCCCCCCTCCCCCAAGACCTCCTTTTTCCACAACCCGCACCAACCACTGGAGGAGGAAGACGCATGACGCACGGGACTCTGAGGGCTTCGGGGGCATTCCTGCTGGCGGCGATCCTGGCTCTGGCGCTGCTGCCGACGGGCGCCGCGCCCGCGCTGGCGGCGGATCGCGGCAAGCTCATCAACGTGAACGAGGCAGGGGTGGAGGAGCTGATGGAGCTGCCCGGGATCGGCAGGGCCTACGCGCAGAGGATCATCGACTACCGGGAGGAGAACGGTCCCTTCCGGAAAGTGGAGGATCTGCTGAACGTGCGCGGCATCGGCGAGAAGACGTTCGAGCGCATCCGCAACCTCGTGACCATCGGCAGGCGCTGACCCGGCCCGGCGGGGGCGGCTTCAGCCTGCTCGAGGTCGCCCTCGCCGTGTCGATCGTCCTGCTCGTCGCCGCCGCGGCCACCCCCTCGCTCCTGGCGGCGCTCTCCCGGGCCCGCGTGATCGCGGCCGCCCGGGAGATGGCCTCAGTGATGGCGCGGCTGAGGGCCGGGGCCGTCGCGTCGGGCCGGAACCTGGCGATGCGCCTGGTCCCCTCTGCGGGCGGCTACGCCTACTCGATCTACGCCGACGGGGACGGTGACGGCGTGCGCTCGTCCGACATCGCCTCCGGAAGGGATCCCCGGCTGGCGGGGCCCCGGGATCTGAGGTCACGTTACCAGGGGGCAGGCTTCGGGCTGCTCGACGAGGCCATCCCGGCGGTCCCGCCGCAGCGCGGGGTGCTGCGGCCGGGATCCGATCCGGTGCGGTTCGGGCGATCCGACATCATCACCTTCACGCCGCGCGGCACGTCCAGCAGCGGGAGCCTCTACATCAGCGACGGAACGCGCTTCGTCGTCGCGGTGGTGCTGTACGGCGGCACGGGGCGGATCCGCACCTGGCGGTTCGACCGCCTGCTCTGGCGCTGGACGCGCTGACGCGGGGCGGCGCGGCGCGGAGCGCCGCTCAGCGGGTCGTGGAGAGGACCGGCAGGATCGCCACCAGGTCCGGGAAGCGGTGCAGGAGCCTGTCGGGGCGGCTCTCGAGCAGGGTCTCGCGGGATGCCGATCCGGTGGGGATCGCGTAGACCGAGACGCCCGCCCTGCGCGCCGCCTCGACGTCGAGCGGCATGTCGCCGACGAAGACCACCTCCTCCGGCCCCAGGCCGATCCTCATCATGATGATCTCGATCATCTCCGGGTCCGGCTTGGGCTTGTCGACGTCGTTCGGCCCCAGGACCTCCACGAACAGGTGATCCATCTCCAGCGCCCTGAGGATGTCGCGGGCGAAGTACGAGGGCTTGTTGCTGGCGATCGCCATCTGGTAGCCGCGCCGGTCGAGCGCCTCCAGGGTCTCCCTGACCTGCGGGAGGGCGGTCGACTTGCTCTCGCAGATCGAGGCGTAGGTCTCCCGGAACAGGCGGACGCCCTCCTCGACATGCTCCCTGCTGACGGCGCGCTCGATGAGGTGCTCGAGCCCGTGGCCGACCATCGTCCGGACCGCGTTCAGGTCGAAGGGGGGCAGGGAGTACGAGCCGCGCACGCGGTTCAGGCTCTCCGCGATGGCCTCGTAGGAATCGATCAGGGTTCCGTCGAAATCGAAGATGATCCCGCGGATCAAGGAAACGGACTCCCGAGCTGGCCGCCATCCTAGCATCGAGCCGGCGCCGGATCAAGACGACCCGGCCCACGGCGCCGCGGCGCCGGTCCCGGGACCGGCGACCCGCGGGAGCCCTTCATTGCCGGGCTTTGCGCGCGCGTGCTAGAATGCGCGCAGCTCGGGGCGACGCGTCTTCGTGAGCCGACCGGGGTGTGTATGGACTGGAGCCTGCTCCTGCTGAGGGTCGCCCTCCTCTGCTACTGCCTCGGCTTCATCGGCTCCTTCGTCCCCGCGGTCGTTCCTTCCAAGGGCCGCTTCACCGTTCCGGTCACTCCCTGGCTCGCCGGTGCCGGAGGGCTGGCGCACTCGGGGGCCCTGCTCGCCCTGGGCCTCGAGCTCGGCAGGTGTCCCCTCGTGACCCTGCCGGAGATCCTGTCGGCGCTCGCCTGGGCGGCGATCCTCATCTACCTGGTGGCGTACGCGCGCTATCGGCTCGAGGTGCTCAACGTCATCATCCTGCCGCTCGTCCTGGTCGTGCTGTTCGTCTCGGGCCTGCTGCCTCAGGACGTGGTCCCGGTGGGGGAGAGGCTCCGGCCCAAGCTGCTGTTGGTCCACGTCACGGTGATCATCCTCGGGGTCGCGTCGCTGTTCGTGACCTTCGCCGCGAGCCTGGTCTACGTGATCGTCGACCGCGCCCTGAAGGCCAAGAGGCCGGCCAGGTTCTTCCTGAAGTTGCCCTCCCTGGAGCGGTGCGACCGCGTCGGCCGGACCTCGCTGCTGTGGGCGTTCCCGCTCCTGACGCTGGGCATCGTCACCGGCGCCGTCTACAGCGCCAGCCAGACGGGCACCTTCTGGGCCTGGGAGCCCCGGGAGACGCTCGCGGTGATCGCGTGGGTGATCCTCGGTATCGTCGCCGCGGCACGGCTCGGCTGGGGATGGCGCGGCAGCCGGGTGGCGATCCTGACGATCGTGGGCTTCTCGGCCGTCCTGCTCCGGATGCTGGGGGTCTACTGAGCCGATGGCGATCCTGGTCTACGGCATGAACCACGCGAGCGCTCCGATCGAGGTGCGGGAGCGCGCCGCGTTCGCCCCCGGCGCGCTGTCCGGCGCGGTGGCCCGCCTGAGCAGGACGGAGCACGTCTCGGAGGGACTGATCCTGTCCACCTGCAACCGCACGGAGGTCCTGGTGAGCGCCGGCGGGAGGCAGGCCGCGACCGCTCTGCGGCGCTTCCTGGCCGGCGAGAGAAGGATGACGGAGGACGAGCTGGATCGCCACTGCTACCTGCACGCGGACCGCGAGGCCGTCCGCCACGTCTTCCGGGTCGCCTCGTCGCTCGACTCGATGGTGATCGGGGAGGCCCAGATCCTCGGGCAGGTGAAGGAGGCCTACGCCGCGGCGCGGCAGGCCGGCGCGCTGGGGACGGTGCTCGACAATCTGATGAAACGCGCCTTCTCCGTCGCCAAGCGGGTGAGGACCGACACCGCGATCGCGCGCTACCCGGTGTCCATCGCGCACGCGGCCGCCGGGCTGGCGCGCGACATCTTCGGGGACCTTCGAGACAACGCCATCCTGATCCTGGGCGCCGGCAAGATGGCGCGCCTCGCCGCTCAGCCCCTGATGGCGCATGGGGTCCGCTCGGTCGCGGTGGTGAACCGCTCGTTCCAGGGCGCCGCCGATCTGGCGCGCGAGCTCGGGGGACGCGCGGCCCCCTTCGACCGGCTGTTCGAGGAGATGGAGCGCGCGGATATCGTCATCGCCTCCACGGCGGCGCCGCACTACGTGGTGAGGCATGAGGATGCCCTGCGCCTCAGCCGGGCGCGGCGCGGCCGGCCGCTGTTCTTCATCGACATCGCGCTGCCGCGCGACATCGACCCGCGCGTGAACGAGATCGGCAACGTCTACATCTACGACATCGACGACCTCCAGGGCGTGGTGCGCCGGAACCTGGATGAGCGCCGTCACGAGGCCGCGCTGGCGGAGGCGATCGTGGACCGCGAGACCGCCTCCTACCTGTCCTGGCTCCGGACTCTCGAGATCACTCCCCTGATCGTGGACCTGCGCCGCCACCTGCACCAGATGGGCCGCTACGAGCTGCATCGCTTCCGCAACAGGCTCGGCTCCCTGACGCCCGAGCAGCGTGAGGTCCTGGAGGACCTGACGGCGGCCCTGATCAACAAGGTCCTCCACCACCCGATCCGCGCCCTGAAGCACTGCGCCGCGAGCGGCGAGGACGCCGGCCGGGTGGAGTTCCTGCGCCGGGCCTTCGGCCTGGACGGGCCGGGGCCGCGGGCGGAGCGGCCGCGGCCGGGAGGACCCGCGCCCGAGGCGCCGGCGCGGCGGGACCTCGGCCCGCGATGATCGGACGATGCGGACGCTGATCATCGGGAGCCGCGCGAGCCGGCTGGCTCTGCTGCAGGCCGGCTGGGTCAGGGAGTGGATCGAGTCGCTCGGCCGGCCCGCCCGCATCCAGGTGATCCGCACCTCCCCGGACCTGCTCCGGGACCGTCCCCTGGCCACGTTCGGGGGCAAGGGGATCGTCGTCAGGGAGATAGAGGATGCGCTGCTCGGCGGGTCGATCGATCTCGCGGTGCACAGCCTGAAGGACCTGCCGACCGCGCAGCCCGCCGGGCTGCGCATCGCCTGCTTCCCGCGGAGGGAGGATCCGCGCGACCTCCTGGTGAGCCGGGACGGAAGCGGGATCGCCGGGCTTGGCCCCGGGGCGGTGCTCGGCACCGGGAGCCCCAGGCGCGCCTGCCAGATCCGCGCGCTGCGCCCCGACCTGACCATCCGCGACCTGCGGGGGAATGTCGACACGCGCCTCAGGAAGGTCGAGCGGGGGGACTACGACGCCATCGTCCTGGCCGTCGCGGGGATCCGGCGCCTGAACGCTCCGGTGCGGGGCACGCCCTTCGACCTCGATGAGATGATCCCGGCGGTCGGCCAGGGCGCGCTCGCGGTCGAGATCCGCTCGGGGGACGGCGAGCTCGCCGCCCTTCTCGCCGGCCTCCACGACCCGCCCACGGCCGCAGCGGTGGAGGCCGAGCGGGCCTTCCTGCGCGGGCTCGGGGGCGGATGCCAAGCGCCGATCGCGGCCATCGGGGTGACGGAGGGGGACCGCCTGACGCTCCGGGGCCTGGTCGGCGATCTCGGGAGCGGCCGCATCCTGCGCGGCCGCCGGGAGGGCTCATCGGGCGATCCGGAGAGGCTCGGAGGTGCTCTGGCCGAGTCTCTGCTCCGGCGGGGGGCGGAGGAGATAGTGCGTCGCGCTCCGGCGCCGCCGGCGGACGCGCCCTGATGCCGCGCCGGCGCCCGCTCGGCACGGTCTACCTGATCGGCGCCGGTCCCGGCGACCCCTCTCTCATCACGGTGCGGGGCCGGAGTCTGCTCGAGCGGGCCGAGGTGGTGATCCGCGACGCCCTGGTGCCCGACGCGCTGCTGGAGGCGGTGCCTCCGGGGACCGAGATCGTGCGGGCGGGCCACAGGTCGCGGCGGCGGGCGCTCGCCGCCATCAACCGACTGATGATCGATCGGGCCCGCAGGGGACTCCGCGTGGTCCGGCTGAAGGGTGGGGACCCGGGGATCTTCGGTCGCGCGGGGGAAGAGGCGGAGGCCCTCGCGCGGGCGCGCGTCCCGTACGAGGTGGTCCCCGGGGTGAGCGCCGCGCTCGGGGCCGCGGCGTCGGCCGGGGTGCCGTTGACCCACAGGGAATACGGCTCATCCGTGGCCTTCGCCACCGGCAGCCTCGGGCGCGGCAAGACATTCGGCTCGATCGACTGGGGTAAGGTGGCCGCCGCCGATACGATCGTCCTGTACATGGGCGTTCGCCGCCTCGAGCCGGCCGCGCGCGGCCTGATCGGAGCCGGCCGATCGCCGTCGAGCCCGGCGGCGCTGGTCCAATGGGCGACGCTACCCCGGCAGCGCGTGGTGACGGGGACCCTCTCGACGATCGCCGCCCGAGCGCGGGTGGCGGGGGTCGAGCCGCCGGCGATCCTGATCCTCGGGGAGGTGGTGCGGCTCCGGTCCCGCCTCGACTGGTTCACCCGGCGGCCGCTCTTCGGCCGCACCGTCGTCGTGACGCGCCCGCGCCGGCAGTCCGCCCCCTTCAAGTCGCTGCTCGAGGAGCTCGGGGCGCGCGTCATCGTGGCGCCCTCGATCGCGCTGCGACCGCCGCGATCGTGGTCGCCGGCGGACCGGGCGATCGACCGCCTGGCGAGCTACCACTTCGTCGTCTTCACGAGCGCGAACGGGGTCGAGCGCCTGTTCGACAGAATGGCGGAGCGCGGCGTGGACCTGCGCGAGCTCAAGGGCGTCGAGCTGCTCGCCATCGGGCCGGCGACGGCCGCCGCCGTGGGCGATCGCGGGCTCCGCGTGTCGGCGGTGCCGGAGGAGTTTCGCGCCGAGGCGGCGCGCGCGTCCTGATCCCGAGGGCGGAGGCGGCGCGGGACCTGCTGCCCCGGGCGCTGCGCCGGAGGGGGGCCGCGGTCGACGTCGTGCCGGTCTACCGGACGGTCGCCTCCGGGGAGGGGATCGGGGAGGTGGTCGCGGCGCTGCGGGACGGAGCCCTCGATCTCGTGACCTTCACGTCATCCTCGACCGTGAGCCGGTTCGTGGGCCGGTTCAGATCCCCCGCGGATCTGCGCCGGCTGCGCGCCGTGCCGGCCGCCGCGATCGGTCCGGTAACCGCCCGCACGGCCCGGCGGCACGGCCTCCGGGTCGCCGTGGTGCCGCGGGAGTACACCATCCCGGCGCTGGCGGAGGCCATTGCACGGCGGCTCAGAAATTCCCCTTCTGGAACTCCTCGAGGGTGGTGAGGCCCTGCCCGACGCGCGCCAGACAGGCGGCCCGCAGCGGGCTCATCCCGGCCTGACGCGCTAGCCGCTCGATCTCGCCCGGGGGCGCCGTCGCGGCGATGAGCGAGGCCATGTCGGGAGTGACCTCCAGGACCTCGAACAGCGCCACCCGCCCCCGGTAACCCTGCCCCAGCGAGCCGCAGCGCTCGCAGCCGGATCCCAGGAAGGTCTTGAGGTCCAAGGCCTCGTCGGCCGTCAGGCCCATCATCTTGAGGATCCGCTCGTTGGCCTGGACGGGGGAGCGGCACCCGTCGCAGATGCGGCGCACCAGCCGCTGGTTGATCACCAGCTTCAGCGCCGCCGACAGCGCGCCGGGCTCGAGCTGGTGCCACAGGAGGGCCGCCGGCGTCTGCGACGCTCGCCGGGCCTGCACGGCCGCCACGACCAGGCAGCTCTCCGCCCTCTCGACCGCCAGCGCCGCGAGCTCGGCGCTCTCGATATCGGGCAGGAACAGGACCTCGGCGCCGTGGGCGGCGCCCACCGCGCCCCGCACGCGCTCCGGATCGGTGGGATAGGGGATCTCCTGATGGCGGACGCCGTCGACCGACAGGAGCTGGGGCGATTCGATCGCCAGGACGCGTCGCCCCTCCCGGCCCGCCTGCTCCATCAGGGAGTAGCGCGTGACCTCCAGATCGTTGTGGGGCGGGCCGCTCAGGACGATCAGGCCGGAGGGGAGGGCGAGGGCCTTCAGGATCCTCTCGCGGTCGAGGGCGCTGACGCCGAGCGACTCCAGATCCCGTCTGAAGGCCGCCGGGTCGACGATCTGGACGAGCAGGCTCTCCCCCCCCTGGAACGGCAGGCGGCGCACCACCATGTCGATCTTCCGCCCGCCCGCCTTGACGCTCAGGCGCCCCGAGGCCGGCCCGTCGCCGCCGGGCAGGGAGGCCATCGACGAGAGCGTCCCGCTCAGCTCCGAGCTGGCCAGCCCGGCCGGCGGCCGCGCCCGCATCAGCGTGCCGTCGATCCGGTAGTACAGGGTCAGCGAGGCGCCGCGAATCTCCATCTGGATGCTCGACGCGTTGCGCTGCATGGCCTCCGCGAGGACCTTCTGGAGGGCTCCCGCCGCCGTGTCGGCGGGGGCGGGAGCCGCGCGCCGAGGCGCCGCGTCCGAACCGGCCGCCGCCGCGGCCTGCGGCCGCGCCGCCCGCCCGCGGGAAGGGGCCGGGGCCGGGGCGGAAGCGCGCCCTCGTCGCGGCTCGGATCCCGGCGGCTTGCGGGGCGCCGCGTGTCGGGCCGGAGCGGAGCCGGAAGGCGCCTCCTCGATCTCCTGCAGCTCCTCCTCGGGCGCGAGCGCCGCCCGCACCTCGTCCGGATAAAGCTCCTCTAAGCGATCGAGGATCGCGCGCTCCGGAGCGCCCAGCGGGATGATGCGGCAGCCCGTGAGAGACTGCACCTGGTCGATCGTATCGACGTCGGCGAGCCTCGCCATCGCCAGGGTCAGCACCGACGCCTCGCCGATCTGCTCGCGGGAGATCGGCAGCACCTTCTTGCGCACGCAGACGTCGACCGAGATGGCCTTGATGAGGGTCGCGTCGACAAGCTGGTGGGACAGATCGATCGTCCCGCGCCCCTTCGACGAGCCGCGCTCGACGACCTCGAGGTTGTCACGCGAGACGAAGCCGAGCTCGACCAGGGCGTGATCGAGCGACCCGCCGCGGCTCTGCTGCCACTTGAGCGCGGAGACGAGCTGGTCGGTGTTGAGGAGGTTCGACCGGATGAGCGTCTCGCCCACCGAGCCGGAGGCACGCTTGAGGATCTCCCGCTCCTCGCGCAGCTCCGCCGGCGCCCTGTTCCAGAAGGAGTCCTGGTAGGCGGCGTCGGCCTGGCAGAAGCAGTGGAAGCAGAACGGGCACAGCTTCGTCGGCGTCCTGGCGCTGCAGGTGCACCAGACGGCCGACGCGGCGTCGAACTCGCCCAGGCAGGACCAGCACTGCGTCGGATATTCCTGCGGCACGTCGTCTCCAGCGCCTGCGGGGCGCGCCGCCCCGCCCGCAGACACGCGTCCCGTGGACGGCGCACCCCCGCCGGAATATAGGTCGCGAGACGGCTATTTGCAAGAAACGCAATAACTTGCATGCCGTTGCGTGCCTTGACGCTTCATCATGCGTGTGCTAGGTTTAGCGGCCGTTTCAGCCGGAGGATGGATGCTCGCCGCGGCCGGTCC
>JBHIBC010000050.1:0-21182 GCA_046758905.1 Acidobacteriota bacterium
GGATGAGCGCGAAGTAAGGTCCCACGTCGGTGGAGAGGTGCAGGTGGCCGCCCGGCTCGAGGACCCTCTCGAGGTGGGGGGCGGTGCGGGGCGAGAAGAACCGCCTCTTGTGGTGCCGCTTCTTGGGCCAGGGGTCGGGGCAGTAGACGTGCAGGCGCCGCACCGAGGCGTCCGGCACCAGGTCGGCCAGGACGTGCCGGGCGTCGGCGCGGTACAGGCGGAGGTTCGTCAGCCCCTGGCGCTCCGCCCGCTGCTTCGCGATCCGCAGGTGCTTCCGCGACCACTCCAGGCCCAGGAAGTTCACCTCGGGGCGGATGCGCGCCTGCCACAGCAGGAACCGTCCCTTGCCGATCCCGACCTCGATCTCCACCGGGGCGGCCCGGCCGAACATCTCCACGAAGGAGAGCGGCCCATTCACCGCTCCGGGCGGGACCTCGATCTCCCGCGCGCGGCCCGCGCCGTGAGCCGGGCTCGGCATCGTCCTCTCCGGGGTCGGGGTCCGCGCGGGCACGGGGCGGCTCAGATGACCCGGCGGTAGTCCTCGAGCCGGTAGGTCCAGACCCGCTCGCCGCAGTAGCGCTTGCCCTCCGGACAGATCGGCGCCATCCCCGCCATCTGCCGAAGGTTGCACGGCGGCAGGAGGTGCCGACCGATCCGGGGACAGGCCCGGCGGATCTGCAGCGCCTCGTCAAGCGAGGCGCGCCAGATCTCCTCCTGGGCGTTGTAGCACAGCCGCATGGCGTGCTTGTGGCGCAGGTCGAGCAGGTTGGCCGACTCGGTGAACCGGATGGAGACCGCGTTCGGCAGGAGGTAGAGGGAGAACTCGTCGGACACGCCGAGACCGCGCAGCCGCGCGATCCCGTCCCAGGCGATCTCCATCGCCTGAGCGTATCGGGCCATCGCCGCGTCGTCGGTGCGCACGAGGGAGGGGACGACGTAATCCGGGTCCGAGCCGATCTGGGCCTCCAGGATCGGCCGGGAGGCAGGTGTGGTGCGGTGGCGCTGGTTCTGAGAGTCGCCGGCGTGGCTCATCCGCTTCTTGAAGGTGAAGTGGCAGTGCGCCAGGGCTCGGGACAGCTTGCTCAGCGACGTCAGGTTGAGGGGCTCGCCGAGGTAGCGGTTGCTGGCCGGGTCGAGGACCAGGTCGATCGCGTCGTCGTCCGCCAGGCGGCCCCGCGGCAGCCCGAGGACCTCGCGGACCGCCTGTGCCAGCGTCTCCTCGTTGCGGGCCGGGCAGTCGACCAGCGCCGACACGCGCCCCCCCAGATCCCGGTCGAACTCCTCCCGGAAGGCGCGCCGCGCCTCCTCCGAGGGCGGGGAGCTCCGCAGGGCCCGGTATTCGAGGGTCTCCTCCGGGGTCAGCGGCTGCTCGAGGATGGCCCCGTAGGCGGGATCGAGCGACAGCAGCTGCTCCACCATCCGGCCGACCACGAGCCGCTGCTCCAGCGGCGTGTCGAGCTCGCGGCAGATGCGGTAGTAGCGCAGCAGGGTCAGGCCGCTCACCGTGTGGTAAAGGTGGGCGAAGGTCGCGATCGGCAGGACGTAGCGGGCCGTCTCCTGGGCCTTCTTGCGCACCTCCCGGGCGTACCGGTCGGGCAGGTGGCGCCGGGAGGGGTACTTGGCGTAATACGCCTCGGCGGCGGGCCCGTCCAGCAGATCACAGAGGGCCTCGTAGGCGCACTGCTGGCGCTCGATCGTCTGCTCGTAGACGGCGCGCGCCCGCGCCGGCAGCGGCGGGATCGCGCAGTTTCCGGGCCGCACCGCCACGTACCTCTGGCTCACCTGCTCGGAGTTGTAGAACGGGTGGCTGTGCAGGAACGACCAGATGAACTGCCGGCTGACGTTGCTGAGGGCGAACTGGAAGTGGGCGTGCTGGAGCGTGGTGTGGTGTCCCGCCCGGTAGAGATCGCGGGCCAGGTCGTCGCGCCGCCGGCGCCTCCGCTCCCGCTCCGCGGACGGCGCCATGGGGCCGCCGAGCACCTGCTCGGTGCTCACGATCCCGCCCGCCGAGTAGCAGGTGCGCGCGGTGGCCACCACGTTGTCGAACGGCCGGCTGAAGGCGTTGGTGATGCTCACCTCCGGAGGCGGGGACAGGAAGCGCTCCGCGTTTCGTCGGGCGAGGATCTGGGCCATGGTCCGTGTGCCTCGGTCGCGTCCGGGATCGCCGCGCACCGCGATTATACCCCGCGCTCCGCGGGCGCCGGGACGGCCATCCGGCGGGGCCCGCGGTGTATGATGGCGGGGGTCGCCCGACGCGGGGCCGCGGGGAAGGGAGGCGTGACCGCCCAGACGTCGCTCCAATGGAAGAACCTGTTCTCGGATTTCGGCGGCCGAGCGTACCTCGACTGCGCGGCGCAGGGGCCGTTTCCGAAGGAGACCGCGGAGGAGGTGCGCCGTGCGCTGCGGCTCAAGGAGCACCCGGAGGAGATCGAGCCGGGCCTCTTCGAGGACCTGCCGGCGCGGGCGCGCTCCGCCGTGGCGCGGCTGATCGGGTGCAACCCCGCGAGCATCGCCCTGGGCACGGGCGCGTCGCACGGCCTCAACCTGGCGGCGCGAGGACTCCCTCTGGAGCGGGGCGACGAGGTGCTCCTGGCCCAGGGGGAGTTCCCCGCCAACGTCTACCCGTGGATGAACCTGGAGCGGGACGGCGTCCGGGTGCGCTTCGTGGCGCCGTCGCGGGGACGGTGCGTCGAGGCCGAGGAGATGGTCCGCGCCATGGGTCACAGGACCCGCCTCGTCTCGGTCAGCCTGGTCGCCTTCTCCACCGGCTACCGGGTCGATCTGCAGGCGCTGGGGGAGGCGTGCCGCCGGCGGGGGGCTTTCCTGGTGGTCGACGGCGCGCAGGCGATCGGCGCCATCGACTTCCGAGTCGCGGACTTCCCCATCGACGTCCTCGCGGTGAGCGGGTACAAGTGGCTGCTCGGTCCGTACGGGAGCGGCTTCACCTACGTCAGTCCCCGGTTGATGGACCGGATCCGGGTGGGGGACGTCAACTGGCACGGGATCGAGGGGGCGGGCCAGCTCAACAGGCGCGCGTCCTACCGGCTGCAGTTCCGCGAGGGGGCGCGGCGCTTCGATGCGGCGGAGCCGGCCTCGTTCCTCAACGTGAGCGCCCTGGCGGCGTCGGTGGAGTTCCTGAGCCGGGTGCGGGTGCCGACGATCGAAGCGCACGTGAGGCGCCTGCTCGATCACGTGCTCCAGGGCCTCCGGGCGACGCGGCTGCGCGCCGTCTCCGATCTGACGCCGCGCGCCCGATCGACGATCCTCTCGCTCGAGGCGCCGAGCGTCGAGGAGACGCGGGAGATCTACCGTCGCCTGATCGAGCGCGGGGTCGTGGTCAGCCTTCGCGACAACCTGATCCGGGTCTCGCCCAACATCTACAACTCGGCGGACGACATCGACCGGTTCCTGGCGGCGGCCGCCGGCTAGGCCGCGGTCCGGGCCGGCCAAATTGACCCCCCGGGAGGGCGTTGCTATAATCCGCCGCACTCTCCCGAAGCCCGTCCGACCCCAGCGACCGCCGTCCCGCGCGGCGATACGGCTGCTCGGATCGGACGTTACGGCACGCGGCGGGACGGCCCGCGCGCGGGCGGAGGACGCCTCATGTCTCATCCTCGGACGTTCGACGTGACGGTGATCGGCGCCGGGCCGGGCGGCTACGTCGCCGCGATCCGCGCGGCCCAGCTCGGCCTGAAGACGGCCCTGGTGGAGAAGGCGACCGCCCTCGGGGGAACCTGTCTGCACGCCGGCTGCATCCCGACGAAGGCGCTGTTGCACAGCGCCGAGGTCCTGCAGACCGCGCGCACCGCGGCGCGGTTCGGGGTCCGTACCGGCGAGGTGAGGCTCGACCTGGCGGGCGCCCACAAGCACAAGAGCGACGTGGTGCGCCGTCTCGCGAAGGGGATCGATTCCCTGATGCGCAAGGGCGGCGTCAGCGTGTTCCAGGGGCACGGTCGCCTGCGCGGCCGCGGCACGGTGGAGATCGAGGGGGGCCGGGAGGGCGCGCAGCGGATCGCGACCCGTAACGTCGTCCTGGCCACCGGCTCGTCGGCGAAGATGCTGCCGGGGCTTAAGGCCGACGGATCGAGGGTCCTGACCAGCACCGAGGCTCTCGGCCTCGAGTTCGTCCCGAAGTCGCTGCTGGTGCTGGGCGCCGGAGCGGTCGGAATGGAGTTCGCCTCGATCTACGCGCACTTCGGCAGCGCGGTCACCGTGGTGGAGATGCTCCCGCGAGTGCTGCCGGTGGAGGACGAGGAGGTCTCGGCGGAGGTGCACAAGGCTTTCAGGAAGCGCGGCATCGAGGTGCGCGTCTCGACCAGGGTCCAGGACGTCAAGGTCGCCGACCGCGGCGTCGAGGTCCGGGTGCAGTCCGGGAAAGGGAGTGGGGAGATGCTCCGGACCGATGTCGTCCTCGTCGCGGTCGGGCGCCGGCCGCTCACCGAGGGGCTGGGACTGGAGGGCACCCGGGTGCGGATCGAGAACGGCTGCGTGGAGGTGGACCGCAGGATGCGCACCGCCGAGCCGTGGATCTACGCGATCGGCGACCTGGTCTCCACGCCGCAGCTCGCGCACCTCGCGTCCCACGAGGGGATGGTGGCGGTGGAGGCCATCGCGGGCCGCGACCCGAAACCGATCGACTACGACCGCGTCCCGAACTGCACCTACACCGATCCCGAGGTCGCCAGCGTCGGGTTGACCGAGCAGGCCGCCCGCGCCCGCGGCCACAGGGTGAAGGTGGGGCGATTCCCGTTCGCAGCCAGCAGCAAGGCCGCCATCCTGGGCGCCCAGGCGGGATTCGTCAAGCTGGTCGCCGACGAGCGCTACGACGAGCTGCTGGGGATCCACGCCGTCGGACCCAGGGTGACCGAGCTCATCTCGGAGGGCGGCATCGCGCTCGGGCTCGAGTCGACCGTGGAGGAGATCCTCCACGCCATTCACCCGCATCCGACGCTCTCCGAAGCGCTGGGCGAGGCCGCGCTGAACCTGCACGCGCGGGGGATCCACCTCTGAGCCGCGGGGGCCCGGGCGCGCCATGAGAAGACCCTCGCCGCGAGCCGCGGGCCGGCGCCCCCCGCCCGCGGGCCGCGCCCGGATGCTGCCGGAGCCGCGCGGGCCGATGCGCGACCCGGGGCTCGGACGCGACCGGCTCCTCGAGCTGCACCGGTACCTGCGGCTCAACCGGGCGGTGGAGGAGAGGCTCGCGTCCCTGTGCCGTCAGGGCCGAGTGCCCGGAGGGTTTTTCAGCAGCCGGGGCCAGGAGGCGATCTCCGTGGGCACGGCGTTCGCGCTGCGCCCCGACGACCTGCTGGCCCCGATGATCCGGAACATCGGGTCGCTCCTGGTCCGAGGGGTCACGCCGCGGGACCTGTTCCTGCAGTACCTGGCC
Source organism: Acidobacteriota bacterium (assembly GCA_046758905.1). GTDB lineage: Bacteria > Acidobacteriota > Polarisedimenticolia > Gp22-AA2 > Gp22-AA2 > JBHIBC01. The sequence continues at coordinate 5,387 of JBHIBC010000050.1, forward strand.
AGGCGGGAGGGGCCGACGCGCGGGCGGGACGGGACGCTGCACTTCGGGAACGTCGAGAAGCGGTCGCTCATCGGCCCGATCAGCCATCTGGGCACGCTGATCCCGGTCATGGCGGGCGCCGGACTGGCGGCCCGGATGCGCGGCGAGACGCGGGCCGCGCTCACCTACATCGGGGACGGCGGCACCTCCACGGGCGACTTCCACGAGGGCCTCAACCTCGCCGCGGTCCTCAGGGTGCCGCTCGTCCTGGTGGTGGAGAACAACGGCTACGCCTACTCCACGCCGACCGAGCGCCAGTTCGCCGTCGCCCGGCTCGCCGACAAGGCTCCGGCGTACGGGGTGGCGGCGGAGAGCGTGGACGGCACCGACGTGCTCGCGGTGTACGCGGCGACGCGCCGCGCCTTGGAGAGGGGGCGCCGCGGCGCCGGGCCGACGCTGCTGGAATGCCGCGCGTTCCGGATGGGCGGCCACGCCCTGCACGACGACATGCGCTACGTGCCGAAGGACCTGATCGAGGCCTGGTCGGGCCGCGACCCCGTCGACCGGTTCGAGGCGTTTCTCGTGGAGAGGGATCACGCCTCCCGATCCGAACTGAAGGCGACCGCCGAGTCGGTCGGCGAGGCGGTCGAGGCGGCGGCGCGCGCGGCGCTCGACAGCCCGCTCCCGTCGCCGGACGAGGGCCTGTCCGGCGTCTACAAGGAGCCCGGCCACGAGGCGCCCTGGTGGCCGTGAGGGCGGGCGGCTTCCGGCGGCGGCCGCGCCCCGGGGCGACCGGCGGTGCGGCCGCCCCCGCGGCGGCTCGGCGGGCGGCTCCGGACGCCGCATCGATGCTGAAGATGCTCTACTACATGAAGCTGACGAGGGCGCTCGAGGAGCGCGTCGAGCGCAAGCTATACCGCCAGGGGAGGATCGTGGGCGGCGTCTACGTGGGGCGCGGGCAGGAGGCGATCTCGGTCGGCGCCGGGATGCACGTCCGGCGCACCGGCCACGACGAGATCGACGACGTCGTCTCCCCGTCGCACCGGGACATGGCGGTCTTCCTCATGCAGGGGGTGAGCGCCGAGAGGATCCTGGCGCAGTACATGGGACGCCGCACCGGCCTGACCCGCGGGCGCGACGGCAACATGCACATGGGGGACCTGCGGCACCGCCTGGTGGCCTTCGTGTCGCACCTCGGCGACAGCATTCCGGTGGCGGCCGGGTGCGCCCTGACCTTCAAGATGCGCGGCACGGACCAGATCTCCTTCTGCTTCTTCGGGGAGGGGGCCTCGAGCCGGGGCGATTGGCACGAGGGCGTCAATCTGGCCGCCGTGAGGGAGCTGCCGGTGGTCTTCATCTGCAACAACAACCAGTACGCCTACTCGACCCACGTCTCCCGCCAGATGGCCGTCGAGCGTCTCGCCGAGCGAGCGCGGGCGTATGGGATCCCGGGAGAGACCGTCGACGGCAACGATGTCCTGAAGGTCTACGCTGCGGTCGGCCGGGCGGTGGCGCGCGCCCGCCGCGGAGAGGGGCCGACGATCCTGGAGTTCCTCACCTTCCGGATGACCGGTCATTCGGCGCACGACGACGCCGGCTACGTGCCCCGGCGCCTCTTCGAGGAGTGGGCTCGCAGGGATCCGATCGAGCGCTTCGAGGCCGAGCTGAGGCGGCGGCGCCTGGTCGATGACGGGGCGACCGCGGAGGTCGAGGCGCGGGTGGTCGCGGAGATCGACGACGCGGTCGCCCGGGCCGAGCGACAGCCGTATCCGCACCCGGAGGAGTGCCTGGAGGGGGTCTACGGGGGATGATGTGGCCCCCCGCCCGGACGCTTGCGCGGCCGGGCGGCGCGGCGAGCTGGAGATCACGACATGGCGCTCACGACCTACATCGAGGCGATCCGGCAGGGTATCTGGGAAGAGATGGAGGCCGACGACCGCGTCTTCATCCTCGGGGAGGACGTGGGGATGTACGGCGGCGCCTTCAAGGTGACCGAGGGGATGCTGGAGCGCTTCGGGGAGATGCGGGTGATCGACACCCCGATCGCCGAATCCGCCATCGTCGGGGCGGCGATCGGCGCCGCGCTTTTGGGGATGCGGCCGATCGCCGAGATGCAGTTCATCGATTTCATCTCCTGCGCCTTCGATCAGATCACCAACTTCGCGGCCAAGAACCGCTACCGCTGGGGGGCCGGTGTCCCGATCGTCATCCGCGGCCCGAGCGGGGGAGGGGTCCACGGAGGCCCTTTCCACTCCCAGAATCCGGAGATGTACTTCGTCCACACCCCGGGCCTCAAGGTGGTCGCGCCGGCGACCGCCCACGACGCCAAGGGGCTGATCAAGGCGGCGATCCGGGACGACGACCCGGTCATCTACCTGGAGCACAAGTACCTCTACCGGCGCATCAAGGAGGACCTCCCCAAGGAGGACTACGTGGTGCCGATCGGGCGGGCGGCGCGGCGGCGCGAGGGCCGGGACCTGAGCATCCTGACGTACGGCGCGATGCTCTACCCCTCCCTGGAGAGCGCCGAGGCGCTGTCGCGCGAGCGGGGGATCGAGGCGGAGGTGATCGACCTGCGCTCGCTGCTGCCGCTCGACAAGGGCGCCATCCTCGACTCGGTAAGGAAGACGGGCAAGGCGCTGATCGTGCACGAGGACACCAGGACCGGCGGCATCGCAGGCGAGATCGCGGCGATCCTCAACGAGGAGATCTTCGAGTACCTGGACGGGCCGGTGCTGCGGGTGACGGCGCCGGACACGCCCGTGCCCTACAGCCCGCCGCTGGAGGAGTTCTTTCTACCGAACAAGGATAAGATCCTGAAGGCGGCCCGCCGCCTGGCGGCCTACTAGGGGGGTGCTGCCGACGCAGGTCGGGCGCGGCTCATGGCCGCGGGCCGGCAGGGGGTCGCACGAGAGGGAAGGAGACGCCATGCGCGTGGACGTGATCATGCCGCAGATGGGTGAGAGCATCGCCGAGGTGCCCCTCACCCGCTGGCTCCAGAAGCCGGGCGACCAGGTGGCCCGGGACGAGCCGATATTCGAGATCTCCACGGACAAGGTGGACGCCGAGATCCCGGCGCCCGCCGCCGGGACGCTGGCGGAGGTGAAGATCGCCGAGGGCGAGACGGTGCCGGTGAATACGGTCGTCGGCGTGATCGAGACCGACGCCGCGGCCGCGGCCTCCGCCGGCGCCCCCGGGACGGCGCCGGCCGCTCGGCCCGCCGCTCCGGAGGCCGCGCCGCCGGGGCCGGCACCGGAGAGGGCGGCCGCGGCGCCGCGGGCGGCGGCCCCGGCGCTCCGGCCGACGCCGGCACCTCCCGCCGCGGCGCCCGCCTCCGCCCCGAGAGCGTCGGCGCTCGCAGCCTCGGGCGCCACCGTGGAGGAGCTGCGCCGCATCCGCTCGTCGCCGGTGGTGCGGCGGATCGCCCGGGAGCACAACCTGGACCTGTCGCGGATCCGCGGCACCGGCATCAGCGGACGGGTCACCAAGAGGGACGTGACGGCCGCGCTGGAGGCGGGCCCCGCGGCGGCGGGCGCGCCGATCGCGGCGCCCGCCGCGGCGCCGTCGTTCGCCGCGGGCGAGCGGACCTCGGTGCTGCCGATGTCGGCGATGCGCAGGAAGATCGCCGAGCACATGGTGCTCAGCCGCCGGACGTCGGCCCACGTGACCACCGTGTTCGAGGTCGACATGAGCCGGGTGATGCGGCTCCGGCAGCAGAACCGGGAGGCCTTCCGGGAGCGTCACGGGATCAAGCTGACCGTCACCCCGTTCCTGCTGAAGGCGGCGGTGGATGCCCTGAAGGCCTTTCCCGTGGTCAACGCCTCGGTGGACGGCGACAACGTCGTCTACCACAAGGACATCAACATCGGGGTGGCGGTGGCCCTCGACTGGGGGCTGATCGTCCCGGTGCTCCGGAACGCCGACGACCGGAGCCTCTCGGGGATCGCCAAGGCGGTCACCGACCTGGCCGAGCGGGCCCGGAGCCGTAAGCTCAGCCCCGGCGAGGTCCAGGGAGGCACGTTCACCGTCACCAATCCCGGGGTCTTCGGGAGCCTGTTCGGCACGCCCATCATCAACCAGCCCCAGGTCGCCATCCTGGGGGTGGGCGCGATCACCAAGCGGCCGGTGGTGGTCGAGGACGCCATCGGGATCCGGCCGATGGCCTACCTCTCCCTGTCCTTCGACCACCGGCTGCTCGACGGCGCCATCGCCGATCAGTTCATGTCCCACCTGAAGGGAACGCTGGAGGCGGGGCGCTTTCCGGAGATCGTCTAGGGCCGCGGGCTCGGGCCTGGACCGGGCGGAGGACCCGTCATGCGACGCTGCCGCCACGAGTTTCTCGGAAGGGTCGACTACCGGTCGGCCGTGGACCTGCAGGAGGAGTGCGCGCGGCGACTGAAGGACGGCTGCGGCGACGAGCGGCTCCTCCTGCTGGAGCACCCGCCGGTGATCACCCTCGGGCGGAACGCCCGCGACGCCGACGTGCTCCTCGATGCGGAGCGCCTCCGGGCCGTCGGGATCGAGGTGGCGAGGACCAACCGGGGAGGGCAGGTGACCTACCACGGGCCGGGGCAGCTGATCGGCTATCCCGTCCTGAGCCTGCATCCCGACCGGCGGGACGTGGCCGGCTACCTGCGGGACCTCGAGGAGGTCCTGATCCGGACCCTGCGGCGCTTCGAGATCCCCGCCGGGCGCAACCCGGGCCTGACCGGCGTCTGGGTAGGAGGCGAGAAGATCGCCTCCATCGGGGTGCACCTGTCGCGCTGGGTGACGACCCACGGCTTCGCCCTCAATGTCTCGACCGAGCTGTCGCACTTCGGGCTCATCGTGCCGTGCGGCATCCGCGGCCTGGGCGTCACCTCGATGGTGCGGATCCTGAACCGGCCGATCGGCCTGCAGGCCGTGGCCGCGACGCTGGTGCCCGAGTTCGGCGCCGTCTTCGGGCGCTCCATGGTCGGCGACCGGATCCCGCAGCCGGCGGGGGTCCGGTGATGTCCGGCGGGGCGGCCACGGTCCCTAAGGGCGGCAAGCCGGCGTGGCTGCGCGTACGGCTGACGACCGGGGAGGGGTACGGCGAGGTCCGCCGGATGATGCGGACGCTCCGGCTGAACACGGTGTGCGAGGAGGCCCGCTGCCCCAACATCTACGAGTGCTGGTCCGAGCGGACGGCCACCTTCATGATCCTGGGTGACGTCTGCACCCGGCGCTGCGGGTTCTGCGCCGTCGCCACGGGACGCCCGCGCCCGGTCGACCCGGGCGAGCCGGAGCGGGTCGCGGCCGCGGTGGTTCGGCTCGGGCTGGATCACGCCGTGATCACCTCGGTGGACCGCGACGACCTCCCGGACGGCGGGGCGGGACAGTTCGCGGCGGTCGTCCGCGCCGTCCGGCGCCGTGCGCCCCGCTGCGAGGTGGAGGTGCTCACCCCGGACTTCCGCGGCGTGGCGGACCCACTCGATATCGTCCTGCCGGCGGGACCCACCGTCTTCAGCCACAACATCGAGACGGTTCCGTCCCTGTACGCCGCCGCCCGGATCGGATCGCGGTTCGAGCGGTCCGTCGATCTCCTCCGGGAGGCGGTGCGCTGGAGGGCCGGCCGGCGGAGGCCTCTGGTCAAGACGGGGCTGATGCTCGGGCTGGGCGAGGCGCGGGGGGAGCTGATGGAGACCCTGCGCCTGCTGGCCGGCGCGGGCGTCGAGATCCTGACCCTCGGCCAGTATCTTCAGCCCACGCGGGATCATCTGCCCGTGGTCCGGTACTATCGTCCGGAGGAGTTCGCGGAGCTGGGGCGGGCCGCTCGAGCGCTCGGGTTCCGGCACGTCGAGGCCGGCCCGCTGGTGCGCAGCTCCTACCGCGCCAAGAGCCACGCGCGCCGGGCGCTCGAGGACGCCCGGGTGGAAGCGGACGCTTGACAGGCGCTTGCGGCAGCGCTAATATACGACACCGGAAGTCCTAGATTCCGGGGAAAAGAGGCCCGCCCGATGATTCGGCTCTCCAAGCGGACGGATTACGGCCTGATCGCCATCAGACGGCTCTCCTCGATGCCGGGCGGCGCCTTCCTGAGCGCCAGGGAGATAGCCGCAGAGTACCGGATCCCTCCGGCCCTGATGGCGAAGCTGTTGCAGCGGCTGGCGCGGCGGGGCCTGGTGGCGTCGCACCACGGGACCAAGGGGGGCTATCAGATCGCCCGTCCGGTGGCGGAGATCTCCCTGTGGGAGGTCATCGAGGCGATCGAGGGGCCGATCTGCCTGATCGAGTGCCAGGATCCGGACAAGGGCCACTGCCCGCAGGGGTCGACCTGCACCGTGCAGCGGCCGCTGCTCCAGGTGCAGAGGAAGATCGCCAGGGTCCTGGAGGGCACGACGCTGGGGGATCTGTGAGCCGGCCGATCTACATGGACAGCCACGCCACGACCCGGGTCGACTCGAGGGTCGTCAAGGCGATGCTGCCGTTTTTCGGGGAGGACTTCGGCAACGCCTCGTCCAAGACGCACGCCTTCGGGTGGAGGGCCGAGGAGGCGGTGGCGCGGGCGCGCGTCCAGGTGGCGCGGGCCATCGGCGCCGGCCCCAAGGAGATCGTATTCACCTCCGGGGCGACCGAGTCGGACAACCTGGCCCTGTTCGGCGCCCTGGCGGGGCTCCGAGGCAAGCGGGACCACCTGATCACCGGCGCCACCGAGCACCCCGCGGTCCTGGACGCGGCGCGCTTCCTCGAGGACGGCGGGCTCCGCGTGACCCGCCTGCCCGTGGACCGCTACGGGAGGATCGACCCCGACGACCTGCGCCGGGCGATCACCGACCGCACGGCGCTGGTCTCGCTGATGTTCGCCAACAACGAGGTCGGCACGCTCCACCCGATCCGGGAGATCGGCGCGATCTGCAAGGAGCGCGGGATCCTGTTTCACACCGACGCCGCCCAGGCGGCGGGGAAGGTGCCGGTGGAGGTGGAGGAGATGGGGATCGATCTACTGTCGATCTCGGCCCACAAGGTGTACGGCCCCAAGGGAGTCGGCGCCCTCTACGTGCGGCGCAGAAGCCCGCGCGTGATCCTGGAGCCGATGCTGCGCGGAGGCGGGCAGGAGCGGGGGCTGCGCCCCGGAACGCTGAACGTCCCCGGCATCGTCGGGCTGGGCGTGGCGCTCGAGATCGCCTGCGCCGGCATGGCCGAGGAGTCGCGCCGGATGGCGGCGCTGCGCGACCGCCTGCAGGCGGGGATCCTGGGCCGGCTGGACCAGGTCACGGTCAACGGCCATCCGACGGACCGACTCCCGCACAACCTGAACCTCAGTTTCGCTCACGTGGAGGGCGAGTCCCTCGTGATGGCCCTCGACGACGTGGCGGTGTCGTCCGGGGCGGCCTGCTCCTCGGACCGGAGGGAGCCTTCGCACGTCCTGCGCGCGATGGGTCTCGGCGACGACGCGGCCCAGACGTCGATCCGGTTCGGGCTCGGCCGGTTCAACACCGAGCAGGAGGTCGACTATGTCGTCGCGCGGGTCGCCGACGCCGTCGCCCGCCTGCGCGAGATCTCGCCGCTGTACGGGAACCCACGAGGCGGCGCGCCGGCGCCGTCGTCGCGCGTCGGGCGCGAGACAGGGAGGTCAATGGTTCGATGATCCATCTCACGGAAAAGGCTGCGGAGCACGTCAAGAGGCTGATGGACAGGGAGGGCCTCGCCGATCACGGACTGCGCGTCGCGGTCGCGGGGGGCGGATGTTCCGGCCTGTCCTACAAGCTGAACTTCGAGAAGGACGCGGCCGAGGGCGACAAGGTCTTCGAGCAGCACGGCGTGCGCATCTTCCTGGACCCGAAGAGCCACGTCTTCGTGAACGGCCTGACGCTCGATTTCTCCGACGGGTTGAACGGGACCGGCTTCGTGTTCCTGAACCCGAACGCCAAATCGAGCTGCGGCTGCGGCAGCTCGTTCTCGGCCTGAAGCCCCGCCCGGCGCCTCCCGACCCCATGAACGCCTACCTCGGCGAGGGGCTGCGCCTGCTGCGCGCGGGTGACTGGGTCGAGGCGATCCGCAGCCTCGCCTGGGCCCGCGACACGGAGCCGGAAGAGGCGGAGGTCTATCTCGCCCTTATCGACGCCTACGAGCGCGGCGCCGACGCCGAGAACGAGCCCGACCTGCTGCAGCAGGCGTTCAACGTCTGCCGCGACCTGCGCGACCGGCGACTGCCGATGAGCGAAGGGCAGCGGCGCGCCTTCTACGACGCGTTCGTGCGGGTGCGCGGGAAGATTGTCGCGGCGCGAGCGCGGGGATGGACGCCGCCTCCTCCCAAGGAGAAGGTGCGCGCACTGTCCCCGAAAGCGCGCCGGGCCTGACCGGCGTCGCCTCCGTCACCCAGCGCCCCGTCGCCGGGCCGCCCGCAGCGGCGGACGCCGGTTGCGAGCCCCGATCCGACGGTGCTATTATCCGCGCCAATCGCGCGCAAGGGCGTGCTCACGCGGTGGTTCCGTCTGAGGAGGGCGCGATGTCTGTGAAGGGGCGGTTCCTCTCCGGCCAGCGCATCAACCCCGACCCGATTCGGGGCGGGATGAGCGTCGATCGGCTGATCGACGAGGCCTTCCTCGCTTACAACGGCGGGAGGCTGCAGCGGGCCTGCCAGCTGTTCTGCGAGAAGATGCTCAGGGAGGACGTGGTCGTCGGCGTCAGCCTCTCCGGCGCGCTGACCCCCGCGGGGATGGGACGCTCCTGCATCATCCCGCTCATCAAGGCCGGCTTCATCGACTGGATCGTCACCACGGGCGCCAACCTGTATCACGATGCGCACTTCGGCCTGGGGATGCCGCTGCACCGCGGCACGCACAAGATCGACGACGCGGTGCTTCGCCGGGAGGGCGTCATCCGGATCTACGACATCCTGTTCGACGCCAGGGTGCTCATCGATACCGACTCCTACATGCGGGCCGTGATGGAGCAGGAGCCGTTCAACAGGGAGATGGGGACCGCCGAGCTGCACCACCTGCTCGGCAGGTACCTCGCCGCCCGGGAGGAGGAGATGGGCGCGCAGGACACCTGCGTCCTGACCACCGCCTACCGGTCCGGGGTCCCGTGCTACGTCAGCTCCCCGGGGGACTCGACCATCGGCCTGAACGCGGCCGAGCTGGCCATGCGCGGCGTCGGCCCCCGCGTCGACGTGTCGCGCGACGTCAACGAGACCACCGCCATCGTCTACTACGCCCATTGGTCCGGGGGGCGGAGCGGCGTGCTGATGCTGGGGGGCGGATCGCCCAAGAACTTCGTGCTGCAGACCGAGCCGCAGATGCAGGAGATCCTGGGCCTCAAGGTCCCCGGGCACGACTACTACGTGCAGATCACCGACGCCCGGCCGGACACCGGCGGGCTGTCGGGCGCGACGCCGTCCGAAGCCGTGTCGTGGGGAAAAGTGGACCCGGAGAAGCTCGAGGAGTCGGTGGTGGTCTACGCGGACACCACAATCGCCGCGCCGCTTCTGACCGCGTACGCCATGTCGCGGGCGCGGCCGCGCAGGCTCAGGCGTCTGTTCGACCGACGGGACGAGCTGGTCGAGCGCCTCAGGAAGGATTTCCTGCGGCAGTTCGAGAAGGAGGAGGCCGCCCGCCGCGCCGCGGCCAGGAAAACGTGACCGCGCGCCGGTCCCGTCAGGCGCCGCTTGAGGGATCGGTCCCGCGGCCCTCCGACCCGGTCCTCCCACGCCCTCCCGCGAGCCGCCGTGGGTCGAAGGGCCCGAGGTCGATCTCCTGCGGCTCCTCGCGCAGCAGAGCGAGCACGATCTGCGCCGTTATCGGGGCCAGCAGGATGCCGTGACGGAGGTGCCCGCAGGCGTAGAGCAGCCCGGGCGCCGACCCCGGGCCGATCGCCGGTAGACCGTCGTCGGTCGCGGGCCGGAGCCCGGCCCAGGCGGCCTCGAACGTCGCCGAGCTGAGCGCCGGCATGAGCGACAGCGCCGCTCGGCTCAGGGTCGCCACTCCCTCCGCGGTGACCCTGGCGTCGAACCCGACGCGCTCCATCGTGCTCCCGGCCAGGATCCGGCCGTCGCCGCGGCGGACGAGGTAGTGCGAGCCGGTGTAGAGGATGTGGTGCGGCGGCGAGTCCACTGGATCGAGGCAGAGGATCTGCCCGCGCACCGGATGGGTCGAGGGCCCCCGCAGACCGCCCCCACCGATCGCCCCCGACCAGGCGCCCGCGGCCACCACGACCGTCGCCGCGCCGTAACGCACGCCTCCCGCCTCGACCCCCACCACCCGTCCCCTCTCCACCGTCAGTCCGGTGGCCGGCTCCCCGGCGTGGACCTGAACCCCGGCGCGCGCGGCGGCGAGGTGCAGCCCGCGCATCAGCAGGGTGCAGTCGAGGCTCGCGTCGTCGGGATAGAACAGGGCGCCCTCGATCCGATCCGTCAGGCCGGGCTCTAGCCGCCGCGCCTCGGATCCGTTGAGCCGTTCGAACCGCAGGGCCGCGGCGCGCAGTATGGCGCCGCGCGCCTCGAGCGCTGAGGCCTCCTCGGCGCTTCGGGCCGGCTGGATGGTCCCGCGGCGCGCGAAGCCGGGATCGACGCCGCTCTCCTCCCGGATCTCCTCGACGAAGCCGCCGTACAGCTCGTAGCTCCTGGCGCCGAGATCCTGCAGCGGGCCGGGGTGCTCGGCCTCGACGTGCGGCATCAGCATGCCGGCGGCCGCTCCGCTGGCCTCCCCTCCGGGCCTGCGGGTCTCGAGCAGGCGCGCGGAGAGTCCCGCGCGGGCGGCCTCGCGGGCGATCGACAGCCCGATGATCCCGCCGCCGATGACGACGACGTCGGTGTGGGCGGACATCGTCACCTCGATGCGTCCAGTGTAGCCGTCGTCTCCTCCGGGCGTCAACGCGCGCGCCGGCCGCGGGCGGGACGGGATCGGCCGGGGCGGGAGTTCACTTCCTGGAGCCGCGCCTGAGGATGTGCCGGTCGAGGGGCGCGTTGTGGTTGATCACCACCCTGAGCACTCGCGCTCCCCGGGCCATGAAGTACGTCGTGACCGAGCCCTCCTCGTTCCTGTATAGGTATCTCTTGAGGGCGTTGGGATCCTCCCGGACCGACCTCCTCCGCGGCGCGGATCGGCTTCGGCGTCCGCCGCTGATCTCGGCCGGCCCGTAGGTCTCGAGCAGCTCGTTCACGGTCGAGCCCTTGCCGATCCCCTCCCGGGTCCGGAAGCCGCTCTCCGCGGCGCCCTGGTAGGTCCCGTCGAAGTTGAACCCGACCGAGGCCACCCTCATGGCGTCGGGCGGCCGTCCCACCACGTAGCAGGAGATCCCGGCCTGGGCGATCTTGACCACGAGGGCGTCCTCCTGCCCCGCGAAGGGCGTGACCTCGGCCGACGGGAACCGCTTCCTGAGCTCATCGAGGCTCTGGCCGATGTAGGCGACCCCGGGGATCCCCACGTGCAGCTCGATGGCGGCGCCGGGGTCCTCCGGCGCAGGCGGGTCCGGAGGGACGCGCGCGCTCGTCGCGGCGACGGCGCCGGACAGGACGAGGAGGCTCGCACGCATCCATCTCATGTGACGCTTGATTCTACCACCTCCGCCTCGCCCGTCGCGGCGGCGCTTCTACCGCGTCGGCTGCTCGGGGTAGAATCCCCCGACTCGGGATCACCATGGGCGCTCCGCTCCACCACGACGACGGGACGGCGATCTACCGGCACTGTCCGGCCTGCGGCGGCCGGCTCGCGGAGCGCGTGCTGGTCCGACACGAGCCGGCGAGGCTCGTGTGCGTCGAGTGCGGGTTCGTCCTCTACCTGGACCCGAAGGTCGCGGTCGGGGCCATCTGCACCGGCCCCGGCGGGATCGTGCTGCTCCGGCGCGCCATCGAGCCGGGCACGGGGAAGTGGGTCTTCCCCGGGGGCTACGTCGATCGGGGCGAGACCCCGGCCGCCGCGGCCAAAAGGGAGGCCCGCGAGGAGATCGGCGCCGAGGTCCGGATCGGCGCGCTGCTCAACGTCTACGCGTACGAGGGGAGCCCGGTCGTGGTGATCGTCTACGAGGCGGAGATCGTCGGGGGCGACCTGCGGTGCGGCGACGAGGCGCTGGAGGTGAGGTCCTTCGCGCCGGGCGAGATCCCGTGGGGGCAGCTGGCCTTCCGCAGCACGCGGGAGGCCCTGCACGATTTCCTGGAAGGCCGGGCGGGGGGCTGAGGATGCTGCTCCGGGGCAGGGTCGCGGTGGTGACCGGCGGCGGCCGCGGCATCGGACGGGCGATCGCCGAGGCCTTTCACGGGCAGGGGGCGCGGGTGGCCATCGCCTCGCGCGGCGAGGAGGCGCTCCGGGAGGCGGCGCGCGCGCTGGGCGGCCGCGGCGTCCTCCCGCTGCACTGCGACGTGACGATCCGTGACGAGGTCGAGGCGATGATCGGCGAGGTCGCCGAGACCTGGGACCGGATCGACATCCTGGTGAACAACGCCGGCGCCTCGGGCGTGACGCCGATCGCGCCGGGGGGCGATCCCCTCGCGGAGCACCGGGCCGACGGCCGGTGGCATCGCATCCTGTCCACGAACCTGACGGGGACCTACTACACCACCCGCGCTGCGGTGCGCCACATGCCCGAGGGCGGGCGGGGACGGGTGCTGAACCTCTCATCGGTCCTCGGCAAGTTCGGGGTCCCCGGATACGCCGCCTACTGCGCGAGCAAGGCGGGGGTGATCGGCTTCACCAGAGCGCTGGCGCTGGAGCTGGCGCCGAGGAGGATCACCGTCAACGCCCTGTGCCCCGGGTGGGTCGACACCGACATGGCCCGACAGGGGATCGAGGAGAGCGCCATCCTGCAGGGCGTCCCGGCCCGGCGGTTCCGCAGGGAGGCCGAGCGCCGCGTTCCTCTGGGTCGATTCATCGAGCCGTCGGAGGTCGCCCGGCTGGCGCTCTTCCTGGCCTCCGATTCGGGCGCCGGGATCACCGGCCAGGCCATCAACATCGACGGCGGGGCGGCGATGTGGTGAGCCGCGCGGCGCCGCCCGAGGGGTTCCGGCTCGCGGTCCCCATCGAGGTGCGCTTCAAGGACATCGATGCGATGGGGCACGTCAACAACGCGGTTTACTTCACCTACTTCGAGAACGCCCGGATCGCCTACTGGAGAGCGTTGGGGCTCGACCGGCCGCGCAGCGGGGCGACCTACGTCGTGGCCCGTGCCGAGTGCGACTTCAGGAGCCCGGCGACGATGGAGGACGATCTCACGTGCCACGTCCGGGTCAGCTCGTTCGGGCGCACATCTTTTAGGTTCGAATACCTGCTGCGCGACGAGAGATCGGGCCGCGTCGTCGCCCGCGGGAGCACGGTGCAGGCGATGTTCGACCACGACAGGGGCGAGGTCCGCCCGGTGGAGGAGTCGCTCAGGGACGCGATCCGCCGCTTCGAGGGCCGCCCGATCTAGGCGGCCCCCGCCACGCCGGTCTCGAAGGATGAACGCCGGCCCGGCAGGGAGTTCGTGATGGAGGGGAACGAGGAACGCCTGCGCGTCGGCGCTTCGAGCTGGAGCGCCCCGTCCTGGGAGGGGGCTTTCTACCCCCCGGGCATGCGCCCGGCCGAGTACCTGGCGTACTACGCGTCGCGCTTCGACACGGTGGAGATCGACGCGACCTTCTACCGGATCCCCAGCCAGAGGATGGTGGACGGGTGGAGGGAGCGCACCCCGCCCGGCTTCCTGTTCGCGGCCAAGGTGCCGCAGGCGATCACCCACGAGAAGGTCCTGGAGGGATGCGCCGGCGAGTTCGGCGCCTTCCTGCGGGTGATGGATCGCCTGGGCGACAGGCTGGGGCCGCTGCTGTTTCAGTTCCGCTACTTCAGGAGATCCGAGTTCCCGGACCCTCGCCCGTTCATCGAGCGCCTGGAACGGTTCCTGCCCGCCCTGCCGCGGGGGCGCCGGTTCGCCGTCGAGGTGCGCAACAAGGCCTTCGTGGTCCCGCGGCTCCTCGACCTGCTGCGCGGGCACCGCGTCGCGCTCGCCCTGATCGACCATCCCTGGTTCCACAGGATCGACCGTCTCATGAGACGGCCGGACATCCTGACGGCCGATTTCGCGTACATCCGCTGGCTGGGGGACCGGCACGCCATCGAGAGGCGGACCGGAGCCTGGAACCGGCTGGTGGTCGACCGCGGGCGCGAGATGTCGGAGTGGATCCCGGCGGTGCGGGCCATGCTCGACCGCGACCGGACCGTCTACGGGTACTTCAACAACCACTACGCCGGCTACGCGATCGGCTCGATCGGGCTGTTCCGCGAGCAGTGGGCGCGCGCGCGCCGGGCGGCCTCCCCCTAGATGGATCTCTTCATCAGGTAGAAGTCGAGCTTCTTGAAGCTCGACTTGAGCCTCTCCTCCACCTCCTGCTCCGACTTGGGCGGTGGGACGATGACCTCCTGGCCGGGGGTCCAGTTGACCGGGCAAGCGACCCCGTGCCGGTCGGCCGTCTGCAGCGCCTCGAGGAGCCGGATCACCTCGTCCACGCTCCGGCCCACGTTGAGCGGGTAATAGATCAGAGCGCGCACCACGCGCTTCGGGTCGATCACGAACACCGCCCGGACCGTCGCGGTCAACGACGCGCCCGGGTGGAGCATGCCGTACTTCGCCGCCACCGCGCCGTTGTTGTCGGCGATGATCGGGTAGGGGATGGTCACGTCGAAGATCTGCTTGAGGTTCTGCCTCCAGGCCAGGTGGCTGTGGATCGAGTCGATGGAGATCCCGATCAGCTTTGTGTCGCGCTTGTCGAACTCGTCGATACGGCGCGCGAACTCGGTCAGCTCCGTGGAGCACACCGGGGTGAAATCGGCCGGATGGCTGAACAGGATCACCCACTTCCCGCCCTGCCACTTGGAGAAGGTGATCTCCCCCTGCGTCGTCACGGCCGTGAAGTCGGGCGCGCTGTCGCCGATCCTTGGGATCGAGCCGGCCGATGGGGTGGGGGTCGCGGCGGACGCGCCTGGACTGGTCGTTATGGTGGCCTCGGGACTCATGCTGGGCCTCCCTCGAACGTGATGATTGAGTCGGTACGGCGGCTGCTGGCGCCGCCGCACCGGCGCGGTTCTGGTTGTCTCGCTCCTGAGTTCAGGGGAAGTCTATCCGAGGGGTGGGGCGTCGTCAAGGAACGGCCCGGCAGGCGTCCCCGGCCGCCG
This sequence comes from Acidobacteriota bacterium, assembly GCA_046758905.1. Classification (GTDB taxonomy): domain Bacteria; phylum Acidobacteriota; class Polarisedimenticolia; order Gp22-AA2; family Gp22-AA2; genus JBHIBC01. The sequence continues at coordinate 20,467 of JBHIBC010000050.1, forward strand.
CAGGGAGGCTCAGCGCGCCGGAGCGGTTCGGGACCTGCCGCCGCGGGCTCGGGGCCGGCGCGCGGGCCGCACCCGCTCGATGCGCCGGGATAGAGCCACGATCCCGGCCACCGCCACCTCCCGGTCCTGGTGCACGGTCCCGCCGCTGCAGCCCACGCCGCCGAGAACGTGCCCGTCGACCGAGATCGGCAGGCCCCCGCCGACGATCATGAACCGCCCGTTGTTGCTCATGTGGATCCCGTAGGCCGGCCTGCCGGGCCCGGCGATCGCCGCGTACTCGTGCGTCGCCCGCCGGGCACAGGCGGCCGTCCAGGCCTTGGAGATCGCGATATCGATGCTGCTCAGCTTGGCGCCGTCCATGCGGTTGAACACGATCAGGTGCCCGCCGTCGTCGACGACCGCGATGTCCATCGGCACCCCAAGCGCGACGGCGCGCCGCGCCGACGCGGCCATGATGAGCCGCGCCCCGTCGAGAGTCAGGCGCGGCGCCCTTGTGGTGATCAGCTCCTTGTTCAATGGTTTCCCCCCACGCGGGTCGCCGGCTGGGACAGCGCCGGCCGGCGACACCCATCAACGATTCCGGCGCTGCGGATCGCACCTCTGGAGGTAAATTAATCAATTTGCGCGCTGCTTGGCATCGGGTATCGACCCTAACCCGATAGGAAAATGCCCGACGAGCGTGCGGATGGGGGATATCGGGTCAGGGAGGGGTGAAG
>JBHIBC010000051.1:0-20727 GCA_046758905.1 Acidobacteriota bacterium
TCCCCATCCCGGTGCCATCATAATCGCTCTGAACGGGTTATGAAACCGCTTCTAGCTACTATCCGATCACCGCTTACGAAGCCCAGACGGGTCAGCTCATGAGAGTGAAGAATCGGCCCGGGAATATCCATGATGGCAAGTCCTCGATCGCCTTCCTGCACGAGCTCTTCACCCAGATCCGGAACACGCTGGGCAAGGCGTACCCCACGGAGTTCCGCATGGATGGGGCCTTTTTCCGCAAGGATGTGCTGGAGCTTCTGGAGGCTCATGGCGCGGGCTATGCCATCAAGGTCCCCTTCTTCACCTGGGTGGGGCTCAAGGCCCTCATCCAGAAGCGCCGGCGATGGCGTCGGGTGGACGGGACCGTCAGCTACTTCGCCAAGACCCTGTACCTGGAACCGTGGGGCCAGACGCTCCGCGTCGTCATCTACCGCAAGCGGGTGCATCATCGGGCCCGTAAGAACTTCCAGCTCGACCTGTTCGACCCCGCGGACGGGCATTTCGAGTACTCCGCCGTGGCCACCAACCTGTCCTTGAACGGCAAGAACCTCTGGTGGTTCATCTGCGGGCGCGGGAGTCACGAGAAAACATACGCCGAACTGAAAAACGGCTTCGCCTTCGACTGTGTGCCGACCCGCAACTACGCCGCCAACAGCGCCTGGCAGGTGCTGAGCGTCCTGGCCTTCAATCTCATGAAGAGCTTCCAGGTCGCCACCGTCGCGCCGGGACGCGCACGCTCGAGAAAACGCAGAGCCCTCTATCAATTCCTGACGATCCCGAGCCTCCGGTATCAGTGGCTCAACCGCGCCGGTCGACTGACGCATCCCAATGGCATCCCAACTCTGGATCTCGGTACCAATCCAACGGTGCGGAATCGCTTCATCGAGATCACCCGGCGGCTCTCCGAAGCCGCCTGATTTTTGTCACATTACGGTTAACACACAGGTCCGGGGCCGGCCGTGCGTCGCGATCACGCACCGTCGTGACGTCGTCCTCCCGCGCCCGCACCGACAACGGACGCGACCGCCACGCATAGTACCCGCTGGTGGAGACGTCCAGCACCCGGCACATCGTGGCGACAGGGTACATGGCCTGGTTGACCCTCACGAACCCGAAGACTTGCGCGAAGTCGGGTGGGTCTCCTGGGCGAACCAGGCCGCGGCTTTTCTCAGGATCTCGCGCTCCTCACGGAGCACGCGGTTCTCACGGCGCAGCCGGCTGAGCGCCTCGCGTTCGTCGGTGGTCAGGCCGTCGGCGCAACGGCCCTCGTCGAGGTCGGCCTGGCGGACCCAGTTGCGGATGGCCTCGGCCGAGGGCTCGAACTGTCGGGCCAGAGATCCCGGTGTCCGCCCGGCCCGGACCATCTCGACCAGCCGCCGGCGGCACTCAGGCGTGTACGGCGGATGTGTCTTCGGCATCGTGGAGCCTCCTTCCCAAGTCAATCACTGTCCACGAAACCGGGTCAACTCCACCGTCTTCCGAGCCAACCCCAGGTCCCGGGCGACCCGGCGGTCGGTGTCGCCCGCCTGCAAGCATCGAACCAGTTCGCGGATGTCCAGCACGTCTGCTCTCCTTCCAGCCACGGCTCCCTCCGTGCAAATGAGGCACAAGGGAACCCCAGGAAAGGGAGAGACGGCAAGAGCCCAGTGGCCCCCGCTCGGGCGAAAAGGACTGGCTCCCTATCGCCCGAAAACGGGTGGGCCCCTATGGGTGCAAACGCCTGGCTCCCTATCGGGCCAAAACCACTGGCCCCCCATCCCGAAAACAGGTGGCCTACTATAGGGTGCAAACTGACACGAGGCGCGGCAGACGTACCACCGGTCCCGCCGACCACCCTTCCGCCGCGCGTTGGGCCGGTCCCAGACGATCTCCCACGCCGGCGCGTTCGCCTGGTTCCCCTTCCGGAGCTCCGCGTCCTCAAGCCGGGAGCGGGGCAGGACGGTCACGAACCGTCCGTGCCGGCGGTCGATGTCGTCCATGTTCTCCCGCGTAAACAGCTTGGAGTCCGCCACATAGGGGAAGTCGGCTCTCCCGGCGACTGCCCGCAGCGCCTCCCAGGTCACGATGTGGGTGGTCGAGTCGTTGGTGTTCCCATCGGCGCATCGGAACTCCACCGGGACTTCGCCATCCGCCCTGGTGGTGAGGGAGAAGAGCAACTGCTTCAGGTCCGGCCGGTGGCCCCTCGAGTAGCCACGGGTAATGGCAGACGCCCTCCAACCCCGCATCCGACGCCCCCGGGCCCGTCGGTACTGCCCGCAGAAGCGGATCGTGGTCGAGTCGTTGTGCAGCCGCGCGCAGCGGACCGCGAACCGCGTCCCGACCGCGACCACCACCTCCGTGAGCAGCGTCGCCCGGTCGGCATCGAACAGCCGGTCCAGGGCCCGGCCGATCCGATCAGCGTCGACCGTTCGACCTGGTGCGGATCGAGCCCGTACAGGGCCGGGGCGAAAGCCCGGGCCGTTTCCTGCTGCCGGTAGATCGGCTCCCGCTCCACGATGATCGAGCGCAGCAGCACCCCGAGGCTGTGCGCGCAGGGACATCCCACCCGCCGGTCCTGGGTAGGGATGTACTTCTCGAGGAGCTGCTCCAGGCCCACGCGCTTCAGGAAGTGGTTCACGACGGGGAGCGGCCCGAGTCGCTCCGTCCGGAGAGTGAGGTCTGCTCGCCGCGAAGGCTCTTGCGTGCGGCTCATAATGTCTGTAGTATTATGGACAGACAAGGATGGTGTCAAGACCCATGGCGCGCAACAACCCCGAACAGATCCAGCAGCTCGCCTGGCAGCGCATCGCACGGATCCAGGAACAGATCGCGCAACTCGACTACCTCGGCTCCGGGACGCTCGCCAGGAGGACCAAGCTCTGCGGCAGGATGGGCTGTCGGTGCGCCCGCGACCCGGGCGCCCGCCACGGCCCCTACTCCGAGTGGGGACGGATGAAAAACGGCAGGCTGGTCAACCGCATGGTCTCCCCGCAGCAGGCCACCCTCGTCCGGCGGGCGATCGCCAACTACCGCGCCGCCCGCCGCCTGTTGCGCACCTGGGAAGAGCAGACCGCCCGCATCATCGAGGCACTGAGCCCTCGCAAGTGACTGCTGCAACGTCACTTGCGCCGGCAGTCAATCTCCTCCGAGATGTGCGGAATGAAAGGCCTGAGATGGTTCAAAGGTATGCGGGCGTCACGCCTGCCAGCAAGAAGTGGGCTGCCCAGGCGCTCGAACGGATCTTCGACAGCACCCACGCCACATCCACACCACAGAAGGCCTCGTGGGTTCAGGTGAAGGAAGGCACTACGCTACAAGTCGTTGATTCCATTGGTGCCGAAGACAGGACTTGAACCTGCACGGGGTTGCCCCCACTAGATCCTGAATCTAGCGCGTCTGCCAGTTCCGCCACTTCGGCACGCCCGCTACCTTAGCAAATGGCGAGGATGCCCCTCAAGACGCCCCTCGGGAGAAGGCGGAGCCGCGCGCCCGCCGCGCTCAGTCGCGCCCGCGACGAAGCCAGCGGATGTAGGCGATGACGGCGTCGGTGTCGCTCGCCGACAGCGCCTCACCGTAGGCGGGCATCTGCAGCCGCTGCCGAGACAGGAAGAAGCGCGCCAGGCGATCTTCCAGGAGGCGACGGGCATTCCCCTCGAGGATCCACTCCCGCATCTCCGCGTCGTCCCGCACCAGCTTCCCGAAGTCCGGCCCCAGCCAGCCGGGAACGTACCCCTTGTAGGAGCCGGGATTCCGGACCCCGCCCGCTCCGGCGATGCCGTGGCAGGACTCGCAGCCGTGCTCCAGCACGAGGTCCCGGCCGCGCGAGGCGAGCGGGTCGGCGATCGGCTCCAGCCTGGAGGCCGCCATGAAGTAGGCCACCAGGTCCTCGACCTCTCCCGGATCCAACACGTCCCTGTAGGCGGGCATCCGGATCGCCGCGCGCCGGCGCTGCGCCGAGGCGCTCGCGCTCGCCGCGCGCCTGCTCGAGACCCCGTCCAGGATGTACTCACGGACCTCGTCGGGGCCGCTGACGTACATCATCGGCACGCCGCCGTCCCAGGCCGGAACCCGTTGTCCCGTGTTCGGATCGGGAAGCCCGGCGGTGCCGTGCGGCCCGTGACAGGCGAGGCACCCGACGCGCCCCGCGGTCGCGGCACCGCGGCGGATCGGGCTCGACTCGCGGAACCACCAGTATCCCCTGAGGGCGGGAAGCAGGCCGGCCGCCGCGAGCAGGAGCACGACCAGGACCAGCGAGCGCCGGACCCAAGGCCCGCGCATCGGGGACCGGCTCCTCCTGGGTCTAGATCTTCTTGACCGCGAGCACGGTCAGGCCGTGGAGGCCGTCCCGGCCGGCGGGCTCACCCTCGACCTCCACCTCCTGCCCGGCCAGCTTCCTGGCCGCGTCGAAGGCCGAGGTGTCGGCGTGGTCGGCCATCAGCAGGTAGACCCGCCCGTCCTTGGTGAGCAGCCCGATGGGCTGGCCCTGCTCGGCGCAGCGCAGGGCGCACTTGCGGTGCTGCGGCCCCTTGCCGTCGTGCGAGAGGTAGCAAGCCATGTCGAGGACCTCGCCGCGCACGGTGAGCCTCTCCGGCGTCCCGCCTTCCTCGTCGTGGGCCGCGACCGCGGTCGGGAGAGTCAGGAGCGCGAGCGCCAGGTATGCGACGCAAAGAGCTCTCATCATGTTCCTCCGGTTGCTCGGGGAGGGCGCTTCGACTCGGGCCCCTCTCGTGGGCCGCGCTCCTCAGGGCCGGCGCCCTCCTTGAGCCGGCCCCTCGGTCCGGGTCGGTCCGGAGCCAGACCTTCAATGTATCACGACCGGCGGGATGCGGAATGCGGACCGGTCGGGTTATCCTCCCCGCGCCGCGGGTCGGGAGGCGCCGGCCGACCCCATGGAGGCTCGCGATGACGGCCGAGCGGGAGCGGGAGATGCGGGAGGCCATCCTCGGGGTGATGAGGGCGCCGGGGTACTGGCCCCGCACCGCTCGCGACCTGATGCGCATGCTGGCGATCCCCACGCCCGAGCGCCACGCCTTCAAGCGGGTGCTGCGGTCGCTGCTCAGCGACCGGGAGGTGATCCGCGTCAGGCCGAACCGTTACATGCCCTCGGCACGACGGCGGGCGCAGGCGCACGGAAGCCGGCCGGCCTCGGCCGAGCGCCGCCGCCGGAGCGCGAGGCGGGCGGACGGTCCCCGCGGGGAGGACGCGCCGCTGATCGCCGGGTGGCTGCAGCGCACTCGACGCGGCTTCGGGTTCGTCGTCCCCGACCGCGGCGGGCAGGACGTCTTCATCCCCGTCTGGGGAATGGGCGAGATCATGAACGGCGACCGGGTTCAGGTACGGGTCCGTCGCCGGGTGCGCGGCGGCCGCCTGCAGGGGGAGGTCGTCCGCGTGCTCGAGCGCTCCCGTCGCCGCGTGATGGGCGTCTTCCGCGAGGCGCCGGGGGAGGGCGGCGGCTACGTGGAGGCCTACGACCGGCAGTTCGAGAGGGGGATCGCCATCCCCGCGGGAGGGCGGGGCGGCGCCGAGGACGGCCTGGTGGTCGGTGTCGAGATCGTCCGCGCGCCGCGGGAGCGCGAGCGCGCGGCGGGCCGCGTGGTGGAGGTCGTCGGCGCGCCGGACGAGCCGGGCGTCGATCTGCGGACCATCGTGCGCAAGTACGACCTCAGGACCGAGTTCCCGCCCGACGTGATGGCCGAGGCGGAGCGCGTCCCCTCCCGGCTCGTCGCGGGCGCCGCCGGACGGCGCGAGGATTTCCGCGACCTCCCGATCGTGACGATCGACGGCGAGACCGCCATGGACTTCGACGATGCCGTGTTCGTGAGGAAGCTCCCGGAGGGGCGGTACGAGCTCCAGGTGCACATCGCCGACGTCGCCCACTACGTGCGCGCCTCGAGCGCGCTGGATCGCGAGGCGTACGAGAGGGGGACCAGCGTCTACTTCCCGGGCACGGCGATCCCGATGCTGCCGCCGGCCCTGAGCAGCGGGATCTGCTCGCTCAACCCCGGCGTCGACCGCCTGGTGCAGTCGTGCCTGATGACGGTGGACGGCTACGGGCGGGTGGTCGGCTACCGTTTCGCGCAGGGGGTGATCCGCAGCGCCGCCCGCATGACCTACACCGAGGTGGCCAGGATCCTCGTCGATCGGGACAGGCCGACGATGGCGCGGTACCGGGACCTGGTGCCCGTGTTCCGCCTGATGGCCGAGCTGTCCGAGATCCTGAACGCCCGCCGGCGGCGGCAAGGCAGCATCGACTTCGATCTGCCGGAGCCCGAGATCGTCCTCGCCGCGACCGGGGAGATGACCGGCATCCTGGCCCTCGAGCGCAACCTCGCGCACCGCCTGATCGAGGAGTTCATGCTGGCCGCCAATGAGACCGTGGCGCGCCATCTGTGGCGGGCCCGCTGGCCCTCGCTCTACCGGGTGCACGAGCGGCCGGAGCCGAGGAAGCTGGAGGAGTTCGACGCGGTGGCCAGGGCGTTCGGGTACGCCCTGCCCCGACCGTTCACCTCCATCGAGCCGGCCGCGTTCCAGGCGCTGCTCGACGCCGCGAGGGGACGGCCGGAGGAGCGGTTCCTGTCGAGGCTCATGCTGCGGTCGATGAAGCAGGCCCGGTACTCGGAAGAGCGCGACATCCATTTCGGCCTGGCCTCCTCGTGCTACACGCACTTCACATCCCCCATCCGCCGCTACCCGGATCTCGTCGTGCACCGGGTCCTCAAGCGCGCCCTCGCGGGCCGACCGCCCTCGGAGGAGGAGCGCGTCGCCCTCGAGGGGTTCCTGCCCGAGGCCGCGGTCCGCGCCTCGCGCGCCGAGCGGAACGCCGACGCCGCCGAGAACGAGCTGGTGCAGCGGAAGAAGCTGGCGTTCATGGCGGACCGCCTGGGCGAGGAGTTCGACGGCTTTATCCTCTCGGTGCACCCTTACGGGCTCCTCGTGGAGCTGCGGGATCTGTTCGTGGACGGGCTGGTGCCGGTGGACTCGCTCGGCGACGACCGCTACCGGTTCCTGGAGCGGCGGCAGATCCTGAAAGGGGAGCGGCGCGGCCGGACCTTCAGGGTCGGCCAGCCGGTCCGCGTGCGCGTCGACCGTGTCCGCCACTTCCTGCTGGAGATCGATTTCTCCCTGGCCGAGGGGGATCGGGCGGAAGGGGGGCGGGCCGGACGCGCGGGAGGGGCTCGCATCCCCCGGCGTCGACGCCGGCCCCCGGGGGGAGGCTAGCGGTGCCGCGGGGCTACGAGCTCTTCGAGCACACCGCCGACATCGGCGCGCTGGTCCGCGCGGCCACGCTCCCGAGGCTGTTCGAGAACGCCTCGCGGGCGCTGTTCGACCTGATGTGCGATCGGCGCCGCGTCCGTCCCCGGCGCCGCCTCCGGGTCGGCGTCGAGGGGACCGGCCTGGAGGACCTTCTGGTGTGCTGGCTGAACCAGCTGCTCTACCTCCACGAGACCGGCCCGTGGCTGTTCGCGCGCGCCGAGGTGACGCGGGTCGACGCGACGCGCTGCCGGGCCCGCGGCGCGGTCCTGGGCGAGCCGTTCGACCGGTCGCGTCACGTGCTGATCCGGGAGGTGAAGGCGGTGACCTACCATCAGGTCCGGCTCGTCCGCGGGCGCAGCGCCTGGCGCGTGCGGTTGGTGTTCGACGTGTGAGGACCGGGGCGGGGGAGTGATCTATGATGGGGCGACGCGCCGCCGCGCGGGAGAGATCGAGGATGAGCCCGACGAGCCGGATCGAGGTTGAGCCGATCGATCGATACCGGTACCGCATTCCGCCCCAGGGCCGGATGAACGTGCCCGGGATCGTCTTCGCCGACGAGCGGCTGATGTCCGGGATCCGTGACGACCAGTGTCTGCGGCAGGTGGCGAACGTCGCCTGCCTCCCGGGCATCGTGCGCGCCTCGCTGGCCATGCCGGACATCCACTGGGGGTATGGCTTCCCGATCGGCGGGGTGGCCGCCTTCGACCTGGACGAGGGCGTCATCTCGCCCGGAGGGGTGGGCTACGACATCAACTGCGGGGTGCGGCTGCTGCGCTCGAAGCTCAGGTTCGAGGAGGTGCGCGCGAGGCTGACGCCGCTCGTCGAGGCTCTGTTCCGCGACATCCCCGCCGGCGTCGGCTCGCACCGCAAGGATCTTCGCTTAGGCCGCCAGGACCAGGAACGGTTGCTCGCGCGGGGAGCCGCCTGGGCGGTGGACAACGGCTTCGGGGAGCCCCAGGACCTGCTGCACATCGAGGAGGGCGGCCGGCTCGCCGGGGCCGACCCCGACCGGGTCTCCGATCGCGCCCGGGAGCGCAGGCGGGCGCAGCTCGGCACGCTCGGATCCGGCAACCACTTCGTCGAGGTGCAGCGGGTCGCCGAGGTGTACGACGCCCCGGCGGGGCGCGCCTTCGGGCTGGAGGAGGGCGGCGTCACCATCTCGATCCACACCGGCTCGCGCGGGCTGGGGTACCAGGTCTGCGACGACTTCCTGCGCCGGATGCTGGCCGCGGCGCACAAATACGGGATCCACCTGCCGGATCCGCAGCTGTGCTGCGCGCCCTTCAGGTCGGAGGAGGGGAAATCCTATCTGGGAGCCATGTACGCGGCGGCCAACTTCGCCTTCGGGAACCGGCAGCTGATCACGCACTGGGTGCGCCGGGCGTTCGAGCGGGTGTTCCAGAAGGGCCCGCGGGAACTCGGCATCGAGGTCGTCTACGACGTCTGCCACAACATCGCGAAGGTGGAGACGCATCGAGTGGACGGACGCGAGCGCTCCCTGTGTGTGCACCGCAAGGGCGCGACGCGTGCCTTCGCCGCCGGGCACCCGCAGACGCCGACGGCCTACCAGAGCGTCGGTCAGCCCGTGCTCATCCCGGGGGACATGGGGCGCGCCTCGTTCGTCCTGGTCGGCGCGCGGCGGGCCCTCGAGGAGACCTTCGGGTCGACCTGTCACGGCGCCGGGCGGCGGCTGAGCCGCGCGGCGGCAAAGAAGAGCGCCCGCGGCCGATCGATCGTTCGCGAGATGGAGGCGCGCGGCGTCATCGTCCGCTCGGAGGGCTACGCGACGCTGGCGGAGGAGATCCCGGAGGCCTACAAGGACGTCTCCGAGGTGGTCGACGTGGTGCACGGGGCCGGGATCTCGAGCCGGGCCGCGAGGCTCGTCCCGATCGGCGTCATCAAGGGCTGAGGCCGGCGATCAACGCCCCGGCCGGCCGCGGGCGCGCAGCGCCCGTCCGGAAGCCGGCCCCGACCCCTCGGCCGCCCGGCGCGGCCCCGAGGCCGGTGCTGAGCCGGGCTCCAGCGCCGCCTCGATCGCCTCGCCCACCGTGCTCACGAGCCGGACATCCAGGTCGCCGAGCGCGTCCGGAGGGACGTCCTGGAGGTCCTTCCCGTTGTCCGCCGGGAGGATGAGGGTCCTGATGCCGGCCCGGCGGGCGGCCAGCACCTTCTCCTTGATCCCGCCCACCGGCATCACCCGGCCGCGCAGCGTGATCTCCCCCGTCATCGCCGTCTCGGGCCGGCAGGCGCGGCCGCTGAGCAGGCCGGCCAGGGCGGTCGCCATCGTCACGCCGGCCGAGGGGCCGTCCTTGGGGATCGCCCCGGCCGGCACGTGCAGGTGCAGATCGGAGCGGGCGAAGAAGTCGCCTCGGATGCCGAGCGCCTCGGCGTGGCTGCGGACGTACGACAGCGCCGCCTGGGCCGACTCCCGCATGACGTCCCCGAGCTGGCCGGTGAGGGTGAGCGACTTGTTCCCGGGCATGCGGGTCGCCTCGACGAACAGGATCTGCCCCCCGAAGGGCGTCCAGGCCAGGCCGATGGCGACGCCCGGCTGGGCGGCCCTCTCGGCCAGCTCGCGCAGGAAGCGCTCGGGGCCTAGGTAGCGGGGCAGATCCCCCTCGTCGATCGCGACCCGCCCCTCCTCGCCCTCCGCCTTCCGGCGGGCCACCTTGCGGCAGATCTTGGCGATCTCGCGCTCCAGGTTCCGCAGGCCGGCCTCCTGCGTGTAGCGGGAGATCATCCTCTTCACGGCCGCGTCCGTGATGTCCACGCCGTCGGGCGTCAGGCCGTTCTCGGCGCTCTGGCGTGGGATCAGGTAACGGCGCGCGATGGCCAGCTTCTCCTCGTCGGTGTAGCCGGGCAGCTCGAGGACCTCCATCCTGTCCCGGAGCGCGGCGGGGATGGTGTCGAGCACGTTCGCGGTCGTGATGAACATCACGTGGGACAGATCGAAGGGCAGATCGATGTAGTGGTCCACGAAGCTCCGGTTCTGCTCGGGGTCGAGGACTTCCAGCAGGGCGGAGGCCGGGTCGCCGCGGAAGTCGATCCCCAGCTTGTCGACCTCGTCCAGCATGAAGACGGGGTTCCCGGCGCCGCACTTGCGCAGGCCCTCGATGATCCGGCCGGGAAGGGCCCCGACGTAGGTCCGCCGATGGCCGCGGATCTCCGCCTCGTCGCGGACCCCGCCGAGCGAGATCCGGTGGAACGGCCGCCCCATGGCGCGCGCGATCGAGCGCCCCACCGAGGTCTTGCCGGTCCCCGGGGGGCCGACGAAGCAGAGGATCGGGCCCTTGGTGTCCTCGCGGAGCTTCCGGACCGCCAGGAACTCCAGGATCCGTTCCTTGAGCTTGTCCAGGTCGAAGTGGTCCTCGTCCAGGATCCGCCGGGCCTCCCTCAGGTCGATGTCGCCCCGGGCCAGCTTCGACCAGGGGAGGGCGATCAGCCAGTCGAGGTAGGTCCGGATGACCACGTGCTCGGCGGAGGCCGGGGGGATGGTCCGGAGGCGGCTCAGCTCCCGGTCGGCGACCTCCCGCGCGGCGGCGGGCATCCCGGCCTTCTCGACCTGTTCCTGCAGCCGCGCGATCTCGCTCTCGGTCTCGTCCCCGAGGCCCAGCTCCTTCTGGATCGCCTTCAGCTGCTGGCGCAGGACGAACTCCCGCTGCCCCTTCTCCATCTCGTCCTGCACCTGCTGCTGGATCTTCGAGCCCAGCTCCATGACCTCGATCTCGCGGCTGATGTGGCGGGTCAGCCTGCGCAATCTCTCCCTGACGGACAGGGTCTCCAGGATCTCCTGCTTCAGGGAGACGCCCCGGACGAGAAGCGCCGCGGCCATGTCGGCGAGGTAGGCCGGCTCCTGGATGTTGAGCAGCGGCACGCCGATCTCCTCCGAGGCGATCGGCATCAGCGCGAGCATGCGGCTGATCTGGTTCTGGAGGTTCTTGGCGAGCGCCTCGATCTCCACCGACGTCTCCCCGTCCTCGGACAGCTCCTCGACCTCGGCGACGAGGTACGGCTCGCTGCGGACCGCCCGCACGAGGCGCACGCGTGCCAGCCCGCTCACCAGCACGCGCAACGTGCCGTCCGGGAACTTCAGGAGCCTCTGGATGACCGCCGCGGTGCCCACGCCGTAGAGGTCGCCCTCCTTCGGCTCCTCGACCCTGGAGTCGCGCTGCGCCACCAGGCCGATCGACCGGTCCCGCAGCATCGCCTCGTCGATCAGCTTCTTGCTGGCCGGTCGGCCCACCACCAGCGGGACCGGGATGTGCGGGTAGGCGACGGTGTTCTTGAGAGGCAGGATCGGAAGCACGGAGGGGATCCGGGGGGCGGGCTCGCCTTCCCGTCGCTGCGCCGCGGAGGCCTCGTCCTCCGCCACGTCGGCCGCCATCGGGGCGTCCTCGGTCGTCTCGGACACGATGGTCTCCTGCGGGCGCGCTAGCGATCGCTGATCGGGACGCTCTTGCCCGCGGGGAGGTCGGACGGGATCTCGATCATCAGGAAGCCGTCCCTGTAGGTCGCGCTGACCCGCTCCGCGTCGATATCGCGCGGCAGCGCGACCACCCGCTCGAACGGTCCGTAGGCGATCTCCATGTGGTGCATGCGCACGCAGCCCTGCGGCATGGGCTCGTCGCGGACCCCGGAGACCCGCAGGTACGGGCCCTCGACCAGGATCTCGATCCCGTCGCGGCTGACTCCGGGCAGCTCCATGGTCACGATCAGCCGTTCTGAGGTCTCGTAGATGTCGACGCGGGGCATCCATTCCTCGCGCTCGCTCGTGGCCCCGACCCCGTGGAGAAGGTGGTCCATCATCCGCTCCATCCGGCGGTGGAGCTCGGCCAGCTGCAGCGCCGGGTTCTTGCGGATGCGGACCATCGACACGGGGTGTCCCTCAGCGGCCGCGATCGAGGGCGGCGACCCGGCGGGAGAGGCGCGACTTGTATCGCGCCGCGGCGTTGCGGTGAAGGATCCCCTTGCCGAGCGACTTGTCGATCAGCGACAGGGTCTCGGGCAGCGCCCGTCGGGCTCCGTCGGCGTCCCCGCCGCGGACGAGGACGCGCATCTTCTTGATTTGGGTGCGGAGCCGACTGCGCCGCGCGCGGTTGATGGCGTTGCGCTGGCGGCTCTTGCGGATGTTCTTCACGGCCGATCTGGAGCGTGCCACGACTCTGTCTCCCTCCTGCCCGCGACTACCTCTCCCTGAGGCCGAGCGCCTGCAGCCGATCCCGCGCGATGCGGGCCTCCTCTGATTTCGGGTAGGCGCTGATGACGTGCTGGAGCTGAATGACCGCGTCGGCGGTCCGGTTCATCTCGAGGAGCGCGAGCCCTTTCTTCAAATAGGCCGGGCCGGTCTTGTCCCCGTCCCGGTAGGTGTCGATGAGGTGGTCGAACGCCTCGACCGCCTCGGGATACTGTCGCTGGCTGAAGTGCACCTCGCCGATGAGGTACTGGGCATCGTCGGCGAGGGGGCTGTCCGGGAAGCGCTCGACGAACTCCCCCAGCTCCTGCAGCGCCAGGGCGTAGTTGCCCTTGGTGTAGTCGGCGTATCCCTGCCGGTAGAGATCCTCGAGCGCCAGCGACGCGGTCTCCCCCTGCGCGAGGGGCGCCGCGGCGCCGCGCGGCGCGCCGGATCCCTCCGGGGCGAGGGCCACGGCGGCGCCCTCCGCCGCGGGGAGGGTCGCGATCAAGGCCTGCAGCGCCTCGCGCGTCGCCCTGAGATCCTGGATCACGGCCGCCAGCCTCCGGTCGGCCTCGTCCGTGCGCGACCGCAGGATCCCGAGGTCGCGCTCCACCGCCTCGAGGCGGAGGCCCATCTCGTCCGAGGTGGTCCCGGCCGCCGCCTGGTTGAGCCGGTCGACCTCGTCGGTGAGCGCCGCGTTCTCCTTCTGAATCGTCCAGAGCTGTTGCTGGATGTTGTCCAGGTCCACCTCGATCTGGCGCAGCCCCGGCGTGGCGCAGCCCAGGGCCAGGATGCCGAGCAGGGCCAGCGCCGGCGGTCCAGCGCCCCACCCGGCGGCCCACGCTCGAGCCGCGCGGCGGCTCCGGTCGTGCCTACGGAACATGATCGCGGCGCGCGTTCACTCCGCGTAGAGGATGAACTCGGCGCGGCGGTTCAGGGCCCAGGCCCTCTCGTTGTGGCCGGTGTCGAGCGGCCGCTCCTTTCCGAAGCTGATGATGCTCAGGCGCCGCGCGGGGATGCCGGCGGAGACCAGGTAGTCGCGCGCCGCCCGGGCCCGCTTCTCGCCGAGCGCCAGGTTGTACTCCACGGTGCCGCGCTCGTCGCAGTGTCCCTCGATGCGCACCTTGAGCTCGGAGTACTGCTTCAGCGCGGCGGCGTTCTCCCGCAGGACCTGCAAGGCGTCCGGCCGCAGGTCGTACTTGTCGAAGTCGAAATGGATCCGCTTCACGGCGCCCTGGGCCATCAGTCGGTCGGCGAGCGACTGCGGCGTCTCCCGGATGGGCTCGACCTCCGTCTCCGCCTCGGGGAAGCCGACCGTCTCGTCGACCGGCTCGGCCCGCCGGGGCGCCTGCTCGAACGTCGGCGGAGTCGAGCTCGGGGGCTCCGCCGGAGGGGCCGATCTGCAGGCGAGAGCCGGGACCAGGCAGGCTCCTAGAAGCGCCGTCACGAGCAGAGATCGCGTAAACCCGGAACCCATTGCTTCACCTCCACGAGACTTCAGAATGAGCCGCGATTGATCCCCGGCACCTGCCGGCCCCGAGCCCGCTCCACGCCGGCCCGCCGCGCCCGCGGGACACCCGCCCCGACTCGGCGCGTGATTATAGCACGCGGCCGCGCGCGCTCATCGGGACCACGAGGGCGAGAAGCTGTTGCCGCCGCGAGTGAGCCGGCGCACGCGGCGCCCGTCGGCGGTCATCGTGTACACGTCGAAGTTGCCGGTGCGGTTCGAGGCGAACACGATGTGTCGCCCGTCCGGCGACCAGCGCGGCCACTCGTTGATGTTGCTGTCGCGCGTGAGCTGACGGAGCTCACCGGTTTTCAGGTTCTTGACGAAGATGTCGAAGCCGCCGGGCACGCGCGCGGTGAACACGATCTCGTCGCCCCGCGGCGACCACGAGGCCGCGTCGCAGTAGGCCAGCTCCAAGGTGAGCCGCCGCACGTTGGCCCCCTCGGCGTCCATGATGTAGATCTGCGGCGAGCCCGCGCGGTCCGAGGTGAAGGCGATCTCCCGGCCCGTCGGAGACCAGGCGGGGGACGTGTCGATCGCCGGGTTGCGCGTCAGGCGCGTGAGCCTGCCGTCCGCCACGCGGAGCGTGTAGATCTCCGCGTTGCCGTCCCGGCTGCTGGCGAGGGCCACCAGTCGGCCGTCGGGGGACCAGGCCGGAGCGCTGTTCAGCTCGCCCCGCTGGGGAAAGGCGCGCCGCAGCTCGCCCTCCTGGTTCAGGATCAGCAGCTCGGGCTCGCCGCTCTTGTAGGACAGGAAGGCGATCTCGCGTCCGTCGGGCGACCAAGCGGGAGACAGATTGATGGAGCCGTTGCCGGTGATCCGTTTCTGGCGGGCCCCGTCGTAGTCCATGATGAAGATCTCCTTCGCCCTGCCCACCTGGGACACGTAGGCGATCTTGGTGGTGGCGACTCCCTGCTCGCCGCTGTACTGGAGAATGATCTCGTCGCTCAGGCGGTGGGCGATCAGCCGCTGGACCTCGGGCCGGCCCCGGTACCGCTTGCCGACGACCATCCTCTGCTCCGCGGTGTCGTAGACGCGGCCCTCGAGGACCAGGTTCGATCCGTCGATCCCCAGCTTGCCGACCAGCAGCGCTTCGGCGCCGATGCCCAGCCATTCCTTGAAATTGAGACGCCGGTCGCTCCATTTCCTGACCAGCCGGTGGTACTCCTCCGGGACGATGTGGAAGTAGCCGGAGTAGTCGAGGTCGTCACGCACCACCTCCCGCACCTCGGCGGCCGCGTTCAGCAGGCGTGCGCCCCGGCCGTTGGTCTTGAGGTCCGGGATGGCGATCGGGATCCGCGGCCGCGCCGCGCCGACGATGCGGATGGTGGGGGCCTCCTCGGCGGGCGCCGCGGGCGGCGCCTCCTCCGCCGCCCCCTCCCGAGGCGAGGCGCCGGGCGGGAGGGGAGACAGGGTCAGGGCGAGCAGGGGCAACAGCAGCCGGGCCAGGCGCTGCGCGGTCACGGGCTCAGTCTGCCGCCGCATCGGGGGATGCCCCCTGAGGCGTCAGGTCGAAGACCACCTGGACGGCCAGGGAGTCGAGCCCCAGATCGTACGGGAACGGAGGGAACGACCCGGCGTCCCGGACCGCCCGGAGGACGGAGCGATCGAGCAGATCGTAGCCGCTCGGCCGGACGAGCTCGAGCGCGGCCAGGCGCCCGCTGCTGGTGAGGGTCATGCGGACGGTCGCCTGCAGGACCTCGCGGCCGAAATAGACCGGACGCTGCCACGCCCGGCGGATCTTCCGGTCCAGCAGCGACAGGTAGAAATCGTAGGTGTCTCCCTCTCCCGGCCCGCTCCCGCCCACGCCCCCGATCTGGACCTGGCTGGCCCCGGCCGCCCCGGCGGAGGTCGCCCCGGGGCCGGCGGGCCCGGGGGCGGGGGGGAGGCTCGTCCTCGTGGTCTGTCCGTCCGGGCCCGAGGCGACCGGCGCCTCGGCCGCCGGCCTCTCCGGAGGGGGCGACGGCCGCGGCTTCGGGGGCGTGGGAGACGGCTCCGGCCGCGGCTGGGGCTTCGCTCTCTTCTTGGCTGTCGGCGCCGGAACGGCGACCGCCTTCTCCGGCTTCGGGAGCGGGGCGCTCTTCCCGGCCGCGCCGCGCGCGGGAGCGGCCCGCGCCGGCCGGCGCGCCCGGGCGGAGGGGAGCGAGATCAGGTCGACGACGTAAACGGGAGCCGCCAGCGCGCGCCGCGGGAGCAGCCGCGGGAGGCCGGCGGCCGCGCCCAGGCCGACCGCGTGGATGAGCAGCGACAGGAGGAGGAGGCGGCCCCACGGCGTCGGGGGCGGAGCCGGAGCGAGCTGGGCCCGGATCTGCTGGATCACCGGGAGCGGCTCCTCCGACCCGACCGCCGGGGCGCCGGCTCCGTGACCATTCCCACCCGATCCGCGCCCGCCTTCTTGATCTGGTCCATGACCATCATGACCCGGCCGTACGGGACGGCCCGATCCGCCCGCAGGAAGACGAAATCGCTCCCGCCGCGCTCCATCTCCGACTTCAGGCGATCGGTCAGCAGGTGCAGGTTCACCGGGCGGTCGTTCAGATAGACGATGTCGTCCTTGTCGATCGAGACCACCAGCCGCTCCTCGCCCGCGTCCGATCCGGACTCGGTCTTCGGCAGGCGCACGTCGATGCCGCGGGTCATCATCGGAGCCGTCACCATGAAGATGATCAGCAGGACGAGCACGACATCGACCAGCGGCGTCACGTTGATGTCGGACAGCGCCGGCCCGAACCGCCCGCGGGCGCGTCCTGAGGAACTCGTCGCCATGGGTCTGCCTCGTCCGCCCGGAGTGCGGCTCAGGCCCGGATCGTCCCCGCCTCGATCGGCGTCGCCGGCGGGCGGCTCGACTCGATCTGCAGCTCGGAGATGGTGCCGAACGACAGCACGAAGCGCTCGATGCGCCCGCCGAGGCGGCGCGCGCGCGCGAGGAGGAAGTTGTACGCCACGACCGCGGGGATCGCCGCGAACAGACCGGCGGCCGTCGCGACGAGCGCCTCCGAGATGCCCGGAGCCACCGCCGCCAGGTTGGCCGACCCGACCACTCCGATCCCCTGGAAGGCGTTCATGATCCCCCAGACCGTGCCGAACAGGCCGATGAACGGCGTGACGCTGCCGGTCGTCGCGAGGATGCCCAGGTTGCGGTCGAGCCCGTCGGCCTGAAGGGCGGCGCTCTCCTCGAGTCGCCGCCGCACCCGCAGCAGGATCCGCTGCCGCTCCTCGTCCGGGATCGTCTCTCTGCCGCGGAACCGGCCGATCCCGTCGGTGACCGCCGAGGTCAGCTCGCGAAAGCCGTCCAGGAAGACCGGCACGAGAGGGCTGCCGGCGTAACGGCTAGCGCGGTCGCGGAGCTCGGTCAGCCGCCTCTCCTGCGCCAGGTCGCGGAGGAACGCGTCGGAGTCGCCCTCCGCCTTGCGGTAGACGCGCACCCTCTCGATGATGACGGTCCACGAGAGGACCGAGGCGCCCGCGAGGACGACGAGCACGAGCTTGACGACCGGGCCCGAGTCGGCGATCAGACGGAAGAGGCTTCCCTCGAAGCTCGGCACCGCGGCCGCCGCGATCGGCAGCAGCTCGACAGCGCTCGTCATCCGGGGTTCCCCTCCGCGCGAGCCGGAAGCGATTCGCGCAACGCGTTCACGCGGCGTAAGTTAACACAGGGTCCTTTCCTTGACAACCTGAGAAGCGTGCTGCTAGCATGCCGATCCCGCGTGGCCCCCGCGGGCGGCACCCCCTCAATGATTCGATGCCTCAACGTCTCGAACCTCGCCATCATCCGGCAGGCGACGCTCGATCTCGGGCCGGGGCTGAACCTGCTCACCGGGGAGACCGGGGCCGGAAAGTCGATCCTCGTCGATGCGCTGACGGTGGTGCTGGGCGGGCGCGCGGGGGCCGATCTGATCCGCACCGGAGCCCCCCGGGCGTCCGTCGAGGCGGTGATCGACGTGAGCGGGAACGCCTCGGCCGCAGCCTTTCTCGAGTCGCACGGCTACTCCCTGGAGGAGGGCGCCGTCCTGGTGCGGCGCGAGATCGCCGGCCAGGGACGCGGCCGCGCCTTCATCGGCGGCGTCCTGGCGCCGGTCGGCGATCTGCGGGCGCTCGGCGCCCTGATCGTGGACGTCCATGGCCAGCATCAGCATCAGACCCTCCTGAACCCCTCCGGCCACCGCGATCTGCTCGACCGGCGGGCGGGGCTCAGGGAGGACCTCCGGGCCATGGACGCCGCGGCGCGCGAGCTGGACGCCGCCGGCGCGCGGCTCGTCTCGATGCGGGAGGGCGCGCAGCGGGTGGCACAGCGCATCGACGTGCTGCGGTTCCAGCTCCAGGAGATCGATCGCGCCGGCGTCAGGTCCGGCGAGCGCGCCTCGCTGCGCGCCGAGAGGGAGCTGCTGCGCAACGCCGAATCGATCCTGGGGCACTGCCGGAGGGCCTACGAGGCTCTGTACGAGGGCGAGTCGGCCGCGCTGGCGGGGATCGCCGAGGGGCTCCGGGAGACCCGCGAGCTGGCCCGCTTCGACGCCGGCCTGGCCGACCTGGTAGAGCGCGCCGAGTCGGCCCGCGCCGAGATCCACGAGCTGGCCCTGCTGCTGCGCGACTACCCGTCCCGGCTGAGCTTCGATCCCAACCGGCTCGAGGCGATCGAGGAGCGGCTCGTGCTCCTGGATGGGTTGCTCCGCAAGTACGCGCCGGGCGGGGACGAGGACGCGATCCTGGCCTTCCGCCGGCGGTCCGAGGAGGAGCTGTCGCAGCTGACCGACGGCTCCGAGTCGGTCACCGACCTCGCGGCACGGGTGGAGAAGCTGCGCGCCGCGGCGCTCGGGCTCGCCGCGACCCTGTCGCGGAAGCGGCGCGCCGCCGCCCTGGTCCTCGAGCGCCTCGTCGAGGGGATCCTGCAGGATCTGGCGATGGGGCGGACGCGATTCGCGGTCGATTTCAGGCTGCGTCCCTGCCCGGGGAGCGGCCTGTGCGTGAAGGGGGAGGAAGTCGCCGTTGACGGCGCCGGATACGACGTGGTGGAATTCCTCCTGTCGGCCAACCAGGGCGAGGCGCTCCGCCCCCTCGCCGGCGTGGCGTCCGGCGGCGAGCTGTCGCGTATCATGCTGGCCCTGGAGGTGGCGCTCCGGCGGGACGCGGAGGTGCGGACGCTGGTGTTCGACGAGGTCGACGCGGGCATCGGCGGCGCCGTGGCGGAGGCGGTCGGGAGGATGCTGAGGAGGCTGGCCCGCAGGCACCAGGTCGTCTGCGTGACGCACCTGCCGCAGATCGCCTCGCACGCCGACCATCACGTGGTGGTGGCGAAGCGCGCCGCGCGCGGGCGCACCGAGGTGACTCTCGAGGCCCTCGACGCCGACGGCAAGGTGCGGGAGCTGGCGCGGATGCTGGCCGGAGAGACGGTCACCGCGTCGGCGCTCCGCCACGCGGAGGAGCTGCTTGCGCGCGGCGCGGCCAGCTGAGGGCGGACGGGGAGGCGGCCGGGTGAAGGCGATCGCGGTGTATCCGGGGACGTTCGATCCGGTCACCAACGGGCACCTGGACATCATCACCCGCGGGCACCGCCTGTTCGACCAGATCATCGTCGCCCTGCTCAGGAACCCCGACAAGGAGCCGCTGTTCCCCCTGGACGAGCGGATGGAGATCCTCCGGGAGGTCGTCGGCGGCCTGCCCAACGTGACGGTCGCGTCGTTCGACGGGCTCCTGGTCGACTTCGCGAGGTCGCGGGGCGCCACCGCTATCGTCAGGGGGCTGCGCGCGTTGTCCGACTTCGAGTACGAGTTCCAGATGGCGCTGATGAACCGCCGGCTGGGCCCCGACATCGAGACCGTGTTCATGATGCCGAGCGAGACGTACTCGTACGTGAGCAGCCGTCTGGTCAAGGAAGTCGTGCGGCTGGGGGGGGACGTGGGCGGCCTGGTCCCCCGGGTCGTGATCGACCGCCTGCGGGGGCGTTACGCGCCCGCGAGGTCCGGATGAACCGTCCCGTCGCCAGGCTGGCGAGCAGGCTGGACGCGGTGAGCGTCTCGCCCACGCTCGCCGTGATGATGGAGGCGAGGGCGCTGCGCGCGCGCGGGGTGGACGTCATCGATTTCGGCCCCGGGGAGCCCGACTTCGACACCCCGGACAACATCAAGCGGGCCGCCTCCGCCGCCATCGCCGACAACCTCACTCACTACACCGACACGTCGGGGATCCTCGAGCTGCGGAGGGCCATCGCCGAGCGCTACCGCGACCTGTACGGCGCCCCGTGGGGCGAGGCCGAGGTGGTGACGGGCGTGGGCGGCAAGAACGTCCTCTTCCTCCTCGGTCTCGCCCTGTTCGAGCCCGGGGACCGGGTGGCGATCTTCGCGCCGCACTGGGTGTCCTTCCCGGAGCAGGTCCGCCTGTGCGGCGCCGCGCCGGTCCTGATCCGGACGCGGGAGGAGGACGGCTTCGTGCCGCGGGCCGCCGACCTGGAGCCGCACGCGGGGCGCATCAAGGCGGCGATCCTGAACTCGCCCTGCAACCCCAGCGGGGCGGTGATCCCCGCGGACGAGGTGGAGCGGCTGGCGGCGTTCAGCGAGCGCACCGGGACGTTGCTGATCTCCGACGAGACGTACGACACCTTCCACTACGGGCCCGGGGGGTTCGCCTCGTTCGCGGCGCACGCGGGCCGCCTCCGCGACCGCCTGGTGCTGGTCAACTCCCTCTCCAAGAGCTACGCGATGACCGGATGGCGCGTCGGCTACGCCCTCGGGCCCGAGGAGATCGTCGCGGCCATGCGCACCGTCCAGTCGCACGACGCCACCCACACCTGCTCGATCTCGCAGGCGGCGGCGGTGGA
>JBHIBC010000052.1:0-19294 GCA_046758905.1 Acidobacteriota bacterium
GGCCGCCGGCACGACGGGGTGGACATCGACGGCCGGCGGGGCGACACGATCGTCGCGGCAGCGGCCGGGAGAGTCGCGGAGGCCGGAACCGGCAGGGGGTACGGAAAGATGGTCCTCATCGAGCACGGCGGCGGGCTGACGACCCTGTACGCCCACGCCAGCAAGCTCCTGGTCCGCGTGGGCGAGAGGGTCCGCGCCGGCGAACCGGTCGCCCGGGTCGGCCGCAGCGGCAACGCCCGCGGCACCCACCTTCACTTCGAGGTGCGCCGGCACGGGCGCCCGATCGATCCCCTGCCCCTGCTGCGCTCCGGGGCCCCGCGCCCCCGGACCAGGGGCGAGGCTACGTCGCGAGCGGGAGGATAGCCCGTACGGCGCGTCCCGTGTCGGAGAGATCCTCAAGGACCGCGTCGGGACCGAGGCGGCGGAGCGCCTCGACAGGGGTCCAGCCGGTCCCGACCGCGACGGTGCGCGCGCCGACAGTGCGGGCGCACATCACGTCGTGCTCGCTGTCGCCCACCAGGATCAAGTGTCCCGGGGGGAGGTCCGCTCCCAGGCGACGGCGGGCCCGCGCCAGAGCCAGGGCGGGCAGGCGGTAGCGGTCGGGGTCGTCGCTCCCGAAGCAGCTCAGCGAGAAATCGAAGAATCCGGTCAACCCGAAATGATCGACCTTGGCCCGCGCCCCGGGCTCGACGTTTCCGGTGAGCAGGCCCAGCCGGAGGTCCGCGCGCCCCCCGAGGGAGGCGAGCAGCTCCCGCACCCCGGGCAGCAGGCGCGCGTCGCGCAGGCACTCCCTCTCCCCGGTGATGAGCCGGACGTAGTTGCGGATGGTCTCCGGGATCGCCGATTCCAGAAGCGGACCGCGCAGCCCTTCGCAGAGCAGGATGTCCCGCGCGATCTGCGGGTCGGTCTTGCCCGAGAACGAGTACCCGTCGGGATCGACCGGTCGGCCGGCGGCACGCGACAGCGCCGACGCGAAGGCATGCCTCGCCGCCCGGCCCATGATGAGCAGCGTCCCGTCGATGTCGAACAGCACCACCCGCATGCCGGGCCCCGCATCCTCCCGCGCCGCGATCCCCCTCCCTGGGGCGGCGGCGTCCGGATTGTGGGCGATGTCCGCGCGCATTGCAAGCGACCAACGCGCCGACGGCGCCCGCGCCGGCCGGGACCGGAGCGGCCGGTGGGGGCCGGACTCCTCCCGGGGCGCGGACTACCTGAGGATGAAGGCCGCGGCGTGCCGGAGCCCGTCGGGCGTCTCCACCCGCAGCGTGTAGGTGCCGGGCTCCAGGTGCCGAGTGCTCAGGGCCAGGAACCACTGATCGCCCGCGGACCGGAAGGAGAGCCCCCCCACACCACTTGCGCCGACCGCGAGGTCGACCCCGTCGAGGTCGACCGGCACGCCATCTCTCTCCAGCCCGACGATCCGTGGGGCCGACACCTCCGCGTCGGTGAGCGCCTCGTCGCCACAGGCGAGCCGGAGCCGCAGCGCGAGCACGCTTCCCCGGCGGGCCGCCCGCCCCGGCAGCGGGACCGGCTGGTCCTCCGGCACCAGCCCGAGCAGGGCGGGCCGAAGGCCTTCGGCGCGCACGGCGACCGTGATCGACACCGTGTCCGGCGCCGACACGTCCTGCGCGTCGTCCACCACCAGGCTGATCGACGACCCGCCGAGCGGCAGCGTGACCGTCGGATCCACGCCGGTCTGGGTGCCGCTCCCCTCTGGGAACGGGCCCGTCCAGGTGAAGGTGATGATGTCCTGGTCCTCGTCGAACGACCCCGAGCCGTCCAGCCCCACCGCGGTCCCGGACGGACGCGCGCACTCGACGACACGGTCCGGGCCGGCGTCGGCGACCGGCGCCCGGTTGTCCCCGACGATGAACTCGTACAGGCCGATGTCCGGGTTCCCGTTCTCGTCGGTCCCGTACACGGCCCGGCGCCGGTCGATATCGTTCGCGGATTCGTTGAACTCCGTGATGACGGCGCCGAACGGGAAGGTGTTCGGGATGTTGTACAGTTTGACGTCGAGGTTGGGAAACGGCGTGTTCGACTCCTTGTCGGCTGAGATCCAGGGCCCGCTGACGTGCGCGTTCCACTGCCCGAGCCCGAGAACGATCCGCATCTGCTCCCCCGTCTCGAGGAAGTGCACGAATACGTCCAGATCGGCCTGGGGATTGTCCGCATCCGGCGGGTCGCCGTCGTAGACCACGATGTCTCGGGAGATCGCCGGACGGCGGAAACAGGCCGCGCCGGAACTGATCTGCGCAGTGGCCCCCGTGTCGAAATCGGTCAGCAGCACGTGGCACTCGCCGTCCGCTCCGGCCCGCGTGTAGACGACCCGCCGGCCGTCGACCGCCGGCTCCGACTCCGCCGCGTCGGCTGTGGCGGTGAGCCTCCTGGTGACCCCGGCGGCGAGATCCCTCCCGTAGATCTCAGCGTTGCCGTCCCGGGAGTCCTCCCAGACCACCAGCGAGCCGCTGATCGCCGGGTTCGTCTGCGCCGACACCGGATCGACCGCCACGGGCACGATCCCCCCCCCGATGGCGACCGCGAAGATGTCGCCGCCGCCGCTGGAGACGCCGTAGTCGGTATAGACGATGGTGCGGCCGGAGATATCCGGCTCGCGCTCGTCCTGTGGGGCGCCGGTCAGCCGCACCTCCCGCTCCGCGGCGAGGTCATAGAAGTAGATGTCGGCGTTGCCGTTGCGCAGATCGGTGTAGACCACGATGTCCCCGGATATCGCCGGCTCGATCTGAGGGGCCGGGTCCGCGGTCAGGATGCGGGACTCGCCGCGGATGTTGACGCGGGCCTCGGGCCGCGACGCCAGCGGGCCGGGGGCCAGCCCCGCGGCGGCGACCAGCGCCGCCAGGACCGCCGCCGGACGCGGCCGGCCTCCCCTCCGCGGCGGCCTCGCACGTGTATCTCCCTTGATAGCCGTCACTTCCGTCCTCCCTCGTCGGACCACGGCCGACCTCCCTCGTCTGCTCGCCATCGACGCGGACCACCCGGTAGGCGACGGGCGCTCCCGCAGCCGCCCGGATGGGGGCGGCAGCGCCGTTCGCACGAAAGTACGGCGGTCCCCTTCCGCCGTCAACGCGATTCACGGGCTCGGTCGCGCCGGATGGGCCGTGTCGCCTATTCAGACACCCACGCGGCGGCCCATAATGGTCGCATGCGCCGGGCCGGGCCGTGACCGCTTCGAGAGCCGTGGAGGTCCTGTTCATCGGGACCGGGGACGCCTTCGGCGCTGCCGGGCGCCGGCAGGCGGGGATCCTGGTGCGCGGTCCCGGCGGGGTGGTCCTCCTCGACTGCGGGACCACCACCCTTCAGGGGCTCGCGGCGCTCGGGGTCGGCCGGAACCGGATAGACGCGGTGCTGGTGACCCACTTCCACGCCGACCATTTCGGAGGCATTCCCCTCTTCCTCCTCGCGGCGCTGCACGAGGATCGGCGCAGACGTCCCCTGACGATCGCGGGGCCGCCGGGCATCGAGCGGCGGGTCCTCGGCGCGGCCGCGGCGCTGGGACATCCCCTCGAGGCGCGCGCGTGGCCGTTCGGGCTCCGTTTCCAGGAGATCGCGTGCGGCGCCGACCTGCGGGTCGGGCGGTTCGAGGTCGGCTGCTTCGAGGCGCGCCACCAGCCCGACAGCTGCCCGCGGGGCCTGAGGCTCGCCGCCGGATCGCGCCGTATCGTCTACACCGGAGACACCGGCTGGTTCGACGCGCTGCCGGAACGCGCCAGAGGAGCCGACCTGTTCATCTGCGAGTGCACCCTGGCCGAGCCGGGGTTCCAGTACCACCTCAGCCTCAACGATCTGCTGTCGAGGAGGGAACGGTTCGACTGCGGCCGCATGGTCCTCACCCACCTAGGAGAGGCGATGGCGGGTCGCCGCGGCCGCTGCGACATCGAGACGGCCGACGACGGCATGACGATCCGCCTGTGAGGTGGCCCGGGATCGTCAGCGGCCAGACCTCGCCGGGCGGCGTGCCGCCACCGCCGCCACCATGCCGCCGTCGTGCTCCCCCTCACGCGCGCGCACGACCTCCAGGGGGGCGACCAGACGAGGCAGCTCGCCGTGCCCGAGCAGAAAGGCTGGGTTCGTCGGCCTTCCCCGCGCCGCCTGAGCGACAGTGAAGGTCTCGTACAGGAGGAGGCCCCCGGGCGCAAGGGCCCTGCGGATCGCGACGAACAGCGGCCGGTACAGGTACCGGATCCCGAGGATCAGCTCGTACGCGTCGGCCCCGAGGTCGACCTCCCCGTCCTCCAGATCGAGCACCTCGGCCCGCACGGGAAGTCCCAGCCGCGACGCGGTCGACCCCAGCCCGCGGATCTTCGCCTCGTCGCGGTCCACGGCCCGGACGTCGAGGCCCCTCGCGGCCAGCAGAAGGGCGTGCCGGCCCGACCCGCACGCCAGATCGAGGGCCTTCCCGTCGCGCGGCAGCAGATCGGCGCACTCGACCAGCCAGGAGGAGGGACCCGTCTTCGTGAACGGATCTCCGGGGCCGTGGTCCCGCGGGCCCGCCCAGCATGACATGCCGCCCGCCAGGGTGAGGACGCGCCCCAACCCGGCCCGGGCGAGGAAGCGGGCCGCAGCGGCGCTCCTGACGCCGTGCTCGCAGCAGACCAGCAGCGCGGCCCCGTCCCGCGGCAACGTGGCGGCCGCCGAGGGGAGCAGGTCGAGGGGGAGAAGGATGGCGCCGGGGATGTGCCCCAGGGAGGCGAACTCCTCCGGCGTGCGTACATCCAGGACCCGGGCCCTGCCCGAGCGCACCAGATGCTCCGCCTCGACGGGATCGATCTGCGCGTACCGCGGCGCTCCGGAGGCCACGTCCCTCCCGCAGGGGCGGCGGACCGGCGCCCGCCCCCTTCGATTATAGTCGTCCGCCCGGCTCCTCGCCGTGCCTGGCGCTTGAGACGCGCCACCCTCTGCGCTAGGATGGGCGTCCCATCGCTTGGAGGGGGCGCCTTTGGAAGTGAGGCAGCGAAAGCCGCGCCAGCGGGCCGGGCCCGACGACGTCGCCGGCCGGGTGATCCGACGCGAGCTCGAGCGCCGACTGGCCCTGCTCGACGCTGCCGACGAGTCGGCGTTCGGGCGGTTCACCGCGCTCGACTGGATGTTCTGCGTGGTCGCCTTCGTCATCCTGCCCTTGCTGCTGGTGTGGTGGGCCGCGTGACGGGTCGCGCCGCACGATCCGGGCCGTGAGCGAGCCCGCGCCGGCCGGCGCCTCCGGGGCCGAGCCCGGCTCGATCATCCGCCAGGAGAGCCTCTTCGGGCGGCTGCCGCTGCTCCTGGAAGAGCGGGAGTACGGCGCCCGGGGCGCCCACGCCACCTGCTTCGCCTACGCGGTCGCCACCTGGTGCTTCATGATCGGCGGCTACGCGGCGGATCTGGTCGGCGCGGCGCGGGGCGTCGCCTGCCTGGTCGCCGGGAGCGTCCTGGGAACGTTTCTCACGGCGATGTCCCAGTCCCTCGCCTGCCAGCGCTACGGGCTGGAGCAGATCGATTACTGCAAGACCGCCTTCGGCCAGCGCGGCTCGAAGATCATCCTGCTCTTCTACATCATCAACCAGGTCGGCTGGACGGGGCTGATCCTGGTGATGTTCGGGAACGGCATCCGCAACATCCTCAAGGGCATCGGGCTCGAGCCGGGCGGCTGGGTCGTCGGCGCGGGCGTCGCCATAGGGCTCTGCCTGACCTATCTTCTGGTCACGCGCGGCGTGCACCTGCTCAACATCTCCAACACGTTCGTCGCCCCGGGCCTCGGGATACTGACGCTGGTCATGCTCCTCCTGCTGCTGCGCGACCACGGCTGGGCCGAGATCCTGGCGGCCCCACCCCTCGATCCCCTGGACGACCCGTGGCTGAACTACATGATCGTGTTCGAGTGGGGCGTCGCTGCCGGGATCTCCTGGTGGGCGGGGATCGGCTTCCTCGCCCGCAATACCAGGACGCGCCGCAACGCCGTCTACCCTGAGATCCTCCAGCTCGGCCTGGCGATGTCGCTGGTCTGTTGCGTGTCGCTGTTCTCGGCCTTGGTGGTCCGCACGGACGACCCCACGGAATGGATGATCCCGATCGGCGGGGTAAGCATGGGGATCCTGGCGCTGGTCTTCGTCGGGCTCGCCAACGTCAGCTCCTCGGCCGTCGGGGCTTTCACCGTGGGACTCGCGCTGCGGCATCTCCGGTCGCTCAGGACCCGGCCTTGGTGGCACCTGGTGATCTGGTCGCTGGTCCCCTGCGTGCCGTTCGTCCTCTGGCCCGCCGAGCTCTACTCCAAGGGGGACACGTTTCTCGCTTACAACGGCACCATGTACGCGCCGATCTCGGGTATCCTGTTCGCCGATTTCATCCTGCTGCGCCGGCAGCGGCTGGACCTCTGGTCGATCTTCGACGACGGCTCGACTGGCGAGTACCACTACTCGGGGGGCTTCAACTGGCCGGCCCTCGCCTGCCTGGCGGGCGGCCAGGCGCTGTATTTCTTCCTGTTCGACCCGCTGTCCCTGCGGGCGCACACTCTTTTCCGCTTCCTCACCGCGTCGCTGCCGGCCTGCGTGGCCCCGGGTCTGGCCTACTGGGCCTGGATGCGCCGGGCGCGCCGGCGCGCGCCCCGCCCGCCCGGGCGGCTGGATCTTCCCAACATCTGAACCGCGGCCCGGCGGCCTTCAGGAGGCGAGGCCCGGACGGCTCTCCTCGGGAGGCCTGATCTTCCGGAAGGCGCCGTACAGCAACAGATCGTAGGCGACCTTCATGGCGGACCCGAGGAGCAGGGGCGTCATCAGCGAGACGCCTTCCATGAACAGCCCGGCGAAGGAGGGCGCCACGGCCCAGGCGCCCACGCGGACCAGGTTCGTGACCCCGGCCGCCAGGGTGCGCTCCTCGGGGCGGACCACCGCCATCACGTACGACTGCCGGGTCGGGACGTCCATCTCCACCAGCCCCTCGCGGAGGAGAAACAGGGCGGCGGCCATCGGGAACGTTGGGGCGAAGGCCACCGCCACCAGCAGCAGGCTCGAGGGGATGTGCGTGAACACCATGGTGTTGACGAGGCCGAAGCGCCTCGCCAGCCACGCCGCTCCTAGGTGCGACGCCGCGTTGGCGATGCGCGCCCCGAAGAAGAGCGGCCCCACGATCGCCTCTCCCACGCCGAAGCGCTGATAGAAGAAGAAGGACAGGAGCGCCGTCGTCAGGAGCCCGCCCGCCAGGCTGTCGAGCGCGAACAGCGAGGAGATCTTCCAGAGCACCCGACGCGTTGCGGGCGAGACGGGCAGCCGTTCGGGGCCGCGCGCCGCCGCGGCCGCGGGCGCTCCGCCGCCCGTCTCGACCGCGGGCGACAGCCGCAGGTAGAGGACGGCGACGACCAGGTAGAGCGAGGCGTAGGCGGCCACCGTCAGCCGCAGGGAGGCCGCCTCGGAGGCGCCGCCGAGGGCGCGGATCAGGGCCGGCAGCCCGGCCAGCAGGCCGCCGAGCGAGCCGCCGGCGTCCTGCAGGACGTTGTACCAGGCGAAGGCGCGGGTGCGCCCGCCTGCGGCGGTGGTCGCCGGGAGGATCGCCTGGTCGAGGATGAGGGAGCCGCCACGGTCCCGCCCCATGCCGTTGATCATCCCGAGGAAGGCGGTCGCCCCCGCGGCGAGCGGGTGGGAGGAGAGCGCGAACAGCAGCCCGCCGCCCGCCCCCAGGAGCGCCAGGCAGATCAGAGCCCGCCTCCGCCCGAGGCGATCCGCGGCCAGCGTGACGACGAGCGCGGCGAGCGCCCCGCCCAGAAGCCCGGCGGCGATGACGGAGCCGATCGCGGCGGCGTCGAAACCGAGCTTCGCCAGATGGATGCCGAGCAGCACCCCGATCATCCCGGTCGCGAGCGAGCGGACGAACGCCCCGGCATAGAGGACCCCTCGGTCGGTCATGAGCCGGATCATGCCTCAACTCGACCGGCGCCCCCTCCCGGAATAAAAAACCCCGGCATCCGGTTGAGAACGGGCCGTCACCCGTGGTATCAACTCCCGCACACCGGAGGCCGCCGAGGATGCCGACCCGAGCCGTGACCGAAGAGCTGAACAATTACCTGGACCGGGTGCGCGAGGTGTACGCGGAGGCCGCGGAGCGTCCCGACGAGGGACTGTGCTGCGTCGACGGCGCGCTGAGACGACTCCCGGGCCTCGTCATCCC
Organism: Acidobacteriota bacterium; assembly: GCA_046758905.1. Classification (GTDB taxonomy): domain Bacteria; phylum Acidobacteriota; class Polarisedimenticolia; order Gp22-AA2; family Gp22-AA2; genus JBHIBC01. The sequence goes on from JBHIBC010000052.1 coordinate 8,155, forward strand.
CGAGCGGATGGTGGAGATGAACTACGGGTGCGGCTCGACCGTCGAGCCCGACGATCTCGCGGGCGACGAGCCCATCCTCTACATCGGCGTGGGCGGCGGGCTCGAGGCGCTGCAGCTGGCCTACTTCCGACGCCGCCCGGGCGGCGTCGTCGCCGCGGATCCGGTTCCCGAGATGCGCCGCGAGGCGGCCCGCAACCTGCAGGACGCGGCGCGCCTCAACGACTGGTTCCGTCCGGAGTTCGTCCGCATCGTCGAGGGCTCGGCCCACGAGCTACCGGTCCCCGACGGCTCGGTCGGGGTCGCCGCCCAGAACTGTCTGTTCAACGTCCTGGCGGCCGACGATCTGAGCGCCGCGCTCCGGGAGGTGCGGCGCGTCCTCACGCCCGACGGCCGCTTCGTGACCAGCGACCCGATCACGACGCGTCCCCTCCCCGAAGCCCTGCGGAAGAACCCCACGCTGCGGGCCCGCTGCGTCGCCGGCTGCGTGTCGTTCGAGCAGTACGTCGGCGCCCTCGCGAGTGCGGGGTTCGGGGAGGTGCAGATCCGGGCACGTCGGCCCTATCGGCTGCTGCTGCCGCGGGAGCACCCGGAACTGACGGACCCCATTCTCCTCGAGAGCGTGGACGCCGTGGCGCGACCGATCCTCCCCCGCGACGGCCGGCCGTTGATCTACACCGGCCGGACCGCGACCTACCTAGGGCCGGGGGAGACGGCTCGGGATGGTTCCGGCTTCCTGTTCCGGCGCGGCGTTCCGGCCAGCGTCTCGGACGCGACCGCGGAGCGCCTGGGTCGGAGGCCCGACTTCTTTCTGACCCCACCGACGTACAACGTTCGCTCCACCGGCTGCTGCTGAGGATCGACCGCATGGATCCGGCTCGTTTCATCTTGGTGGGAGGGTTTCTCGGGTCGGGCAAGACGACCGCCCTGCTCCGGCTCGCCCTGCACTTCACCAGGACGGGAATGCGCGCCGGGCTGATCACCAACGACCAGGCGGCCGACCTGGTCGATACCGGGACGCTCCGGGTGCGCGGCTTCCGGGTGGAGGAGGTGGCCGGCGGCTGCTTCTGCTGCCGGTTCGACGAGCTGGCGCGCGCCGTGGATCGGCTGCGGGAGACTGAGCGTCCTCAAGTGCTGCTCGGCGAGCCGGTGGGATCGTGCACCGATCTGGTCGCCACGGTCATCAACCCGATGAAGAGGATTTACGGCGCGGCCTATGCGGTCGCCCCTTATTCCGTGCTCGTCGATCCCGGGCGCGCCGAGCAGATGTTCCTGAGGCCGGGCTTCGGCGGCTTCTCCTCGAAGGTCGCGTACATCTTCCGCAAGCAGATCGAGGAGGCCGACGCCATCGTCCTGAACAAGGTCGACCTGCTGAAGGGGGCGGGGGCCGGGGCGATCGAGGCCGCCCTGAGATCCGAGTTCCCCGACAAGCGGCTGCTCCGGGTCTCGGCCCTGACCGGCGAAGGATTCGGCGCCTGGCTTGAGCTGCTGGGTGCTCCGCCCGGATCCACACGCCGGACCATCGACCTCGACTACGATCTGTACGCCGAGGGCGAGGCCGAGCTTGGGTGGCTGAACGCGACCGCGTCGGTCGCGGGCGCGGACGGGTTCCGCGGCGACGACCTGGTGCTCGATCTCCTGTCGCACCTCGGCCGGGGCCTCGCATCCGAGGGCCTAGAGCCGGCGCACCTCAAGGTGCTGTTCGCGGACGAGGCCGGCGGCGCGGCCCTGGCCAGCCTAGTGAGGAGCGGCGAGGGGGGCAGGCTCTCGCGCTCGATCGGTCGCCCGAGCCGGGCCGGCACCCTCACGGTCAACGCCCGAGCCCACGCCGCACCCGCGACCCTGCGGAGGCGGGTCGAGGCGGCGCTCGGCGACATCGGCTCCCGCCACCCGGTCCTGATCCGTATCGACCGGCTCGCCGAATTCCGTCCGGCCCGCCCCGTGCCGGTCCACCGCGACACCCGCCCCGGCCCGTGAGGCCCGCCCGGCCTTAGTCCCGAGAGCGGTCGCCCCGGCCCGGCAGCTCATCCGCGGGTCGGACCTCGCTCGCGGGATGGAACGCCGCCCAGGCGAACCAGTAAGCGGGGACCGACGGGACGGGCTCGAGCGAGGTCCCCGCCAGCGGCCCCTCGACCGCCTCGCCCCGCACCAGGTCCCAGAGGCTGCCGGTCCCCTCGTCCCGGTAGAGGCCTTCCCCATCCGGCCGAGGGTCGAAAAGGTGCTCGCGGCCGTCGACGGCCCGCCTGAAGATGCGCGCGGCGCCGCCCGCTCCCTCGACCACCACCACGATGGGGACACCGCCGATCAGGTCGTTCCGGACGCCGGCCCGGTCGCGCAGGTAGGCGACGGCGCCATGATCCCCCACGACGCCCGGCGCCACGCCCAGGACGCGCGTCTTCCCCGGCAGCCGACCGTCGGGGTTGCGCGTGCCGAAGATGCCCATGGTGTCGGGGTCGGCGTGATAGTCGCGGTAATCTTCCGACTCCCCGAGATCCGGGTCCCTCACGAGGGCCAGCGTGTCGGGATGCTCCTCCCTCCACCGGCTCCAGGTGGTCACGACCGAGGGAACGTGCTCCAGCCGCTTTCCCTCCATCGGGCCGCGCACCGCCTCACCGGTCACCTGCGTCCACAGGGACCCGGTCTCCCGGTCGTGCATGATCAGGGCGTCCTTCCAGAGCGATCCGGAGACCCCTAGGGTTACCGTCCGATCCGCGGTCCGGCGGGCGTACACGACGCCCGTGGCGGCGAGCGGTCACCAGGTTGCGGCGATCGGCAGGTCGCCGAGCGTGTCGTTGACGATCTCGTGATGGTCGAGCAGCCACAGCGAGTAGGCCTTTGCGACGCGGCCGTCGAACACGCCTAGGACGGGCTCCCCGTCCTTCATGAACGTCGCCCGGTCGGCGGGCACGAACTGCGGGTCGTCGATCGACGGGATCTCGTCCGGCTCCAGCACCTTGTAGAGCGGCGAGCCGCGCAGGTCCTCGGTGGGGATGTCGGCCACATTCCGCCGCGAGGACGACCCGCACGCGAGGACGAGGCCCGCCGCGAGGAGGACGCCCACGGCCCGGCTCGGGGGTCCATCGCGTCCGCCGATCACTCGCCCCCTCCGTCCCATCCGCGCCTCCCGGCCGGGGGTACCGCCCGGCCTGATGCGGGGCCATCACTCTAGCACGATCCCTGCGCCCGGGTTGCCCGCACCGCTTCCATCGCCTACGATTCCTGGGACGGGCCTGGCGGGCCCGGGGAGGCGGAGGCCAATGCTGGCGGGCGCGACCATCCTGGCGGCGCTCAGCATCGCCGTTCAGGTCGAGCCGGAGCGACTGGCGCCGGGCGAGCCGCTGCGGGTCATCGTGGACGGAGCGGGCCTCGCGGCGAGGCCCTCCGGCCGCTTCCTCGGGCGGCCGCTGACCTTTCTCGCCGCGCCGAACGGGCCCCGCTGGGTGGCGTTCGCCGGAGCCGACCTGACCGTCGAGCCGGGGATCCGCCGGCTCGAGGTGGAGGCGAAGGGGGTGGACGGACGGCTGCGCAAGCGCTCGATCGATCTGAGGGTCGAGCCGAGGGAGTACCCCACCGAGCGCCTGACCGTGGAGCACGATTATGTCGAGCCGCCGCCCGAGCTCGCGGAGCGCATCGGGCGGGAGACCGCCGCGCTGAAGGCGCTCTGGAAGCGCTCGACTCCGCGGACCCTCTTCGACGGCAGGGTCAAGCGACCGCTCGGAGGGATCGACGGACGGAACTTCGGGCGCCGCCGGATCTTCAACGGACAGCCGCGCAGTCCGCACTCGGGCACCGACCTGTCGGCCCCGGCCGGGACGCCGGTGGGCTCGGCGGCGAGCGGACGCGTGGTCCTGGCCGAGGAGCACTACTTCTCTGGCAAGCTGGTGGTGGTCGACCACGGCGGGGGCGTCTACACCATCTACGCCCACCTGTCCAGCATCGACGTGGCGCAGGGGGATCTCGTGAAGGCCGGGAGCCCGATCGGACGGGTGGGCGACACGGGGCGGGTCACCGGACCCCATCTCCACTGGGGGGCCCGGGTCGGGGGTGCGCGGGTCAACCCGTCATCGCTGCTGGAGCTTCTGCGCTTCTGAGACGAAGTGCCGGACCCAGTTCTCGAGGATGCGTCGGCCGTCCTGCGAGTCGCGGACCCGGGCCTCGATGCGGTCGACGGCCCGTCCCGCGGCCGCCTCGTCCGGCGCTCCCCGCCGCAGCGCCTCCTCCTTGAGGCGTGCCCGCCTGAGCTGCACCAGGAGCCGGATGATCCCGGCGTCCGCCTCGGGGTGAAACTGCACCGCCCGCAGTCGTCGGCCGACCCCGAAGGCCTGCACCCGCGAGTTCCGGTTGGCCGCGAGCAGGATCGCGCCCCGGGGCAGGCCGACGATCCGATCCTCGTGGGTGGCCTGAACCTGGAGCCGGTCCGGCAGCCCGTCGAACAGGGGATCGTCCCTCCCCTCGCCGCTCAGATCGACCCGGACCGTCCCGATCTCCCATCCCCGGGCGCTCCTCTCCACCCGTCCCCCCAGGGCGGCGGCCGCCAGCTGTGCGCCCAAACAGACCGCCAGGATCGGGGGGCCGTCGTCCTCGCTCCGCACCAGCAGCTCGCCGAGCGGCCTCAGCCAGTCCTCCGGCCGGAGGACGGATGAGGCCGCGCCGGTCACCAGGATCCCGTGCTGCCCGCGCAGCTCGCCAACCCCATCGTCCGGCAGGTGGCGGACCGAGAAGCGGCAGCCGAGGGCCGTCATCCGGTCGGTGAACCATCGGTCGTAGTCACCGTAACGACGGATCACCTCCGGCGCGGTGTGGCCGGTGCGCAGGATGAGCAGCCTGGTGTCCCGGCGGGCCATGGCGTGGATGCTACCCGCGGCGCGGGGCCGCCGCAACCGCCCGCCCGCGAGAAACCCCCCGCCCGGCGGCGGGGAGCGGAGATACAATCGCCTCCTGGCCCCCGTACTCTCCCGGCCTATTTCCGGAGACGGCGGACATTCGGATGCGAGCCGGCGACACCGACGGCGCTGCAGCACGGCATCGGCTTCGGGACGTCCTCTTCAAGGACGTGCGGCCCGGGGACATCCCGCGCGCCTTCAGCCGGGACCTCAAGGAGATCTACCGTTTCTATCTGGACGAGGAGGCGCGGGCCCGGTTGGCGGCCATGGGGCGCGCGCGGCGGGCGATCAAGATCCTGGCCTGGATTCTCAAGAGCCTTCTCTTGCGGCTCTCGCCCGTCCGTCGCCTGATGCTCGTCGCGGCGCTGCTGATGTTCCTGCTCCCGTCAGTCACTATCGGCACGGGGGAGGTCAGCCTGTCGCTGCCCGACCTGAACGCCTGGGGCTTCCTGCTGCTGCTCTTGGTCCTGATGCTCGAGCTGAAGGACAAGCTCTTGGCTCGCGATGAGATCGTGGTGGCCCGTCGGGTGCAGCGGGCGCTGCTGCCGCGCGGTCATCCCGCGGTCCGCGGGTGGGCGCTCTGGAGCCACACGCGGCCGGCCAATGTCGTCGGCGGCGATCTCGTGGACTACATCGCTCTAGAACGCAATTCCGTGGGCGTGGCCCTCGGGGACGTGGCGGGGAAGGGTCTCGGCGCGGCGCTGCTGATGGCCAAGCTGCAGGCGACGCTCAGGGCGCTGGCCCCTGCCCGGGAGTCCCTCGTCGATCTCGGCCGGAGCCTTAACGATATCCTCCACCGGGACGGTCTCGATAACCGTTACGCCACCCTGTTCTACCTCCGGATCGACGCGGACGAGGGGCGCGTGCGCTACCTGAACGCCGGCCACAATCCGCCGATCGTCGTGGGGGCGCACGGTCTTCAGGAGCTGCCCGCGTCCTCCCGCCCGCTGGGGATGCTGCCCGGACAGGAGTATGGGGAGGGCCGGGTCGAGCTCGAGCCCGGCGACCTCCTGGTCGCCTACTCGGACGGCGTGGTCGAGGCCCGCGGCCCCGACAGGGAGGAGTTCGGGGCGGAGAGGCTTCGCGCTCTGCTGCCCCGGCTCCGCGGGCTGAGCGTCGGGAAGGCCGGGGCGCTCCTGCTCGAGGAGATCGACCGCTACCTCGCGGGCGAGCGGCCGGGAGACGATCTGTCACTGATCCTGGCCCTGAGAGGGGGTCCCTCCGCGCCGGAAGCGGCCTAGCAGGCCGGGAGGGCCGAGATGCTGCCGCACCTCGCCGAACCGATCAACCCCCTCGACGCTCCGGAGGAAGGGCGCAGCGCGCGCAAGAGGATCATCCGAGGGGCGGTGGCGATGGGGCGATTCGACTCGACCGCCGTGAAGGGCATCGCCGAGGCCGTCGGGGCGGCCTCGCCCCGCGCCATGGGGGAGGCGGCCCGCTAGCCGCCCGCCGTGCCGGGATCGTTCGTGGAGGACCGGCCGACGCCCGGAGCGGGCAGGGGCCGGGTGACGCGATTCCTCGGATCCGCCCTCGGCTTCGTCTACCTCGCCGCCTTCCTGTCGCTCTCGGTGCAGCTGGTCGATCTCGCCGGATCGCGCGGACTGCTGCCGCTGGCCGACTACCTGGATCGGCTGCGCGCGGCCGACATGACCTGGCTCGAGCGCCTGCACGCGTTCCCCACCGTCCTCTGGGCCCGACCCACGGACGGGGCGCTGCGGCTTCTCCCGCTCGCCGGCGCGGCCGCCTCGCTGCCGCTGATCGTCGGATACGGCGGCCGCGTGATCCCGCTCCTGCTGTGGGTCCTGTACCTGTCGGGCATCACCGCGGCCCGCGACTTCTTCTATTACCAGTGGGATAACCTGCTTCTGGAGATCGGGTTTCTGGCGATCTTCCTGCCGGGGCGGGGCTCGCCGCCCGACCCGGCGAGGGGCCGGACGCTCCCCGAGCCCTCGCCGGTGCTCGTGTTCCTCCTCAGATGGCTGCTGTTCCGACTGCTGTTCGAGTCGGGGCTGGCCAAGCTGGTCTATGGGTGGGACGACTGGCTCGACGTCGTCGGGATGACGTTCTACTACGAGACCGCGCCCCTCCCGTCCTGGGGAGGATGGCTGGTCCAGCAGTTACCGGTCTGGTTCCATCGGGCCTCCGTCTACTTCACCCTCGTCCTCGAACTCGTCCTCCCGTTCTTCATCTTTATGGGGCGGCCGTTTCGGATAGTCTTCTTCCTGGCGCACCTCCTGTTTCAGGTCTCGATCGCCCTGACCTCGAACTACGGGTTCTTCAACCTGCTGTCGATCGTCGTGAGCCTGAGCGTCCTCGAGGATCGGGACCTCCGGGCCGCGACCGCGTGGGCGCGGCCGCGCTCGCGGCGCGGCCCCGGCCCGGCGCCGGCCGCGCCGCCGCCGGAGGCGCTGTGCTCGGCCGGGACGCGATGGCGGCGCGCCCTGCACCGCTTCGCCCCCTGGGCGCTCGCCGCGTTCGTCGTCCCGGCCTCGATCGTCGAGGCGGTCCACTACTTCATCCGCCGGCCCGCGGTGTCGCGCGTCGTCGCCGCGCTGCGCGCGCCGTACCGCCCCTACCGCAGCGTCAACCGTTACCACCTCTTCCCCGGCATCGTCCGGCGGCGGATCGTCGCCGAGATCCAGGGGACCGTGGACGGGCGGGAGTGGCTCCCGTACCGCCCGCGGTACGCCCCCGGAGACCCCCGGGCCGCCCCGCCGATGACCCTGCTGCACAATCCGCGCTTCCCGTTCCACCTCTCCTTCTACACGCTGGGGCGGGGCGGGCGGGACCGCGAGTACCTGGGTCACCTGGCCAAGCGCCTGTGCTGCGACCCGGAGGCGGTGTCGAACCTCTTCGAGGTCAACCCGTTTCCGGAGAGCGGGCCGGCGGCCCGTCGCAGCGTCTACTACCGGTACCGATTCGGAACCTGGGAGGATCTGCGGCGCGCCGGCGTGTACTGGCTCAGGGAACCGGCGCGCCGGCCTACGCGGGCCGTGGCGTGCCGGTGTGCTCCCGGCGGCGGGGGAGGAGATGCGGCGCGGGGCGCTTCGGGCCGGCCCGGGGACCGGGCGCCTTCCACCCGGCTCGATGCGGTACAATGAGCGGCAATCGGGCCCCGGCACCCGCAGGACACCGGGGCCTCACTGCAGGGATCGCGACGTCCGGTCACCCGAAGGCGCTCAGGAGCGGTGTCGATGGATTTCCTGACGGTTATCCCCCCTCACGGGGGGCGGTCCAGAACCGATCTCGACGCCAAGGGCGTGACCATCGGCCGATCGTCCACCAACGACGTCGTGCTCGAGGATCCCAGTGTCTCGCGCCTGCACGCCCGGATCCTGCGCCGCTCCGAGGGGTACTACGTGGTCGACGCCAGCAGCAAGCACGGCACCTACGTCAACGGGCATCGACGCACCGAACCGCGCCTGCTGCATCCCGGCGACCGCATCGTTATCGGCAGGACCACCCTGATCTTCAACGGGGTATCCACCGGGTCGGTGCAGTTCAGCGACCGCCCGCTCGCGGGCGGTCCCGGCACGACGATCATCTCGGGCGAGGCAAGGCGATCGTCCTCGGCGCACGCGGCGCCCAGGATCGAGGGTCCGGCCACCGACGAGTTCTCGACTCCGGTCGCGCTCGACATCCTCACCAAGGCGAACGAGGAGCTGGTGTTCCACCGGCCCCTGCCCCAGATCCTCGAACGGATCATGGACCTGGCCCACCGGGCCGTGCCGTACGAGCGCGGCCTGCTGATGCTGCTCGAGAACGGCCAGCTCGTTCAGCAGGTCGTCCGGATGCCGGAGGACGAGGCCGACAGCACCATCTCGATCAGCCGGACGATCGCCGACCGCGTCACCAAGGCCCAGGACTCGGTGCTCACGTCCGACGCCCAGATCGACGATCGGTTCCGGGAGGGCGTCAGCGTGGCCGCGCAGAACCTCCGGTCGGTCATGTGCGTCCCGCTGTGGAACAACCGCGACGTGATCGGCCTCCTGTACGTCGACAACCGGCAACGGGCGGGACTGTTCACCGAGAGCGATCTGCGTCTCCTGACGCACCTGGCGAATGTGGCCGCGGTCAAGATCGAGAACGCCCGTCTGTTCGAGCAGACGCTCGCCTTCGAGACCATGAAGCAGGAGCTCGACAAGGCGGCCGAGATCCAGAACACCCTTCTGCCGCAGGGGACGCCCAGCATCCAGGGCTACCAGATCTACGGCCAGAGCGATCCGTGCGCCGCCGTCGGCGGGGACTATTTCGACTACGCCCCGCTTCCCGAGGGGCGGCACGCGATCGCCATCGGGGACGTCGCGGGAAAGGGACTGCCGGCGGCTCTCCTGATGTGCGTCACCCAGGCCAGCTTCCGCGCGCTGTTGGAGCTCGACCTGCCGCCGGGGGAGACCCTGGCCCGCCTGAACCGGCTGCTGAACGCCAACATTCCGGATAACCGCTTCGTCACCTTCTTCTACGGCGTGCTCGACCCGGCGAGGCGCCTGCTGTCTTACGCCAACGCCGGCCACAACCCGCCGATGGTCCTGAGACGGGACGACGATCTCGAGCGCCTCCCGGTCCACGGCCCGCCGCTCGGCCTGGGGAGCGAGCGGGCCGTCCGCCCCGACGCGCTGCTGCTCGACCCGGCCGACCTCCTCGTCTGCTTCAGCGACGGCGTGACGGAGGCCCGCGGTCCTGCGGACCGGATGTTCGGGGAGGAACGGCTCATCGGCGCGGTTCGCCGGGGACGCAGCGGCTCCGCGACCGACATCGTGCACCGGATCGCCGAGTCCCTCCGCGAGCATCACGCCGGAGCCCACCCGGCGGACGACATCACGCTGGTCGTCCTCAAGCGCACGGCCTGAGCGCGCCCCCCTCCAAGGCGGACCGCCTCCGCCCGGCGCCGTCCTGCGGGCTCGCGCTCGCGGCAGTCGGCGTGGAGGAGTCCGGGTCGGTCGTGCCCCCCGGCGGAGCCGCTCGCCGATGCGCGGTCATGTCGGCCGGCGTCTAGGCGCGCCTCCCGGCGATCGGGTACGATACGCGCACCCACCGCAACGACGGGACGCCGGTGGGCTCGGCGGGCGTCGAGGAGGGTTCATGCGAGTCCTGTTACTGGGAGTGGGCGCGATCGGCACCGTGATCGCCAAACACCTGGCCGGCCACCACGCCATCGAATCGCTGACGCTGAGCGACATGGACACGCGGAGAGCCGAGGCGCTCGCCGCGGAGCTGGGCGGCGGCCTGCGGGTCGAGAGGATCGACGCGGCCGAGCCGCGTACGTTGCGGCGCGCCCTCGAGGGACATGAGCTCGTCGTCAACGCGATCCTGCCGCGCTTTAATCTCGCGGTCATGGAGGCGGCCCTGGGCGCCGGCAGCCATTATCTCGATCTCGCGGCGGGGGACGAGGACCAGTTCCATCTGGATGCGGAGTGGAGGAAGGCCGGGCTGCTCGCCGTCAACGGGATGGGCGAGGACCCCGGGATCAGCAACGTGTACGCGCGCTACGCCGCCGACCGCCTGGACACGGTCGAGTCGATCCGGGTGCGCGACGGCGAGTTCTCCGAGGGCGGGCCCCCGCTGGCCTGTCTGTTCTCGACCGAGACGTTCATCGAGGAGGCGACCTCGCCCGCGAAGCGCTTCGAGAACGGCGAGTTCAAGAGGTACCCGCCGCGGTCCAACCGGGAGGTGTACCCGTTCCCCGAACCGGTCGGGTCGCAGCCCGTGTACAGCATGAACCACGAGGAAGTCGACACCCTGCCGCGGTTCATCGGCAAGGGGGTGAAGTTCGTCGACTTCAAGCTGGCGGTGCCGGAGGAGATGCACAGACACCTCACGTTCCTCGAGTCCATCGGCATGACGCGCACGGATACGGTGCGGGTCCGCGGCGGCGAGGTCACCCCGCTCTCGGTCCTGGCCGCGGTGCTGCCGCAGCCGGCCGACATCGGCGGGATGATCCGGGGGGCCGCCTGCATCCTCGTCGAGGTGGACGGGACCCGGGACGGCAAGAGGACGCGTCACATCCTGTACACCGCGATGACGCACGACGAGGCGTTCCGCCGGCAGGCAGTGACGGCGACCGCCTACCTGACCGGCACCGGCGGCGCGGCGGGGGTCCTGGCGATGGCCACCGGCAGGGTCAGACGGGCCGGCGTCGTGCCTCCCGAGATGCTGGACCCGGAGCCGATGCTGGGGCTGCTCGAGGAGCTGGGGATCCGGACGCGCAGGGAGGAGAAGGCCCTGTAGGTCCCTTCCCCCCGATCGGCCCGGGAGTGGGG
>JBHIBC010000053.1:0-19194 GCA_046758905.1 Acidobacteriota bacterium
CACGCTCGCCCCCGCCCTCGTGGCGGCGTGCCTGCACGGCTGTGCCGGCCGCGGGACGCGCTGGGCTGCGCCGGCCGCCGGCGTCCTGTGGGCCCTGACCTTGCTGGCCGGGGACCCCTTCACGGCGCTGCTGGCCTTCCTGCTGGCACTCGGCGCCGTGATCGCCCGCGGCGGGCTCAGGGCGCGGCCGCTGCTCGCGCTGGGCGCCGCCCTCGCCTGCGGCACGCTGCTCGCCGCGCCGCAGATCGTCGAGTTCCTGCGCATCCTCGGATGGTCGTTCAGGGGACACCTGGGGTACTCGGTCGACTCGAGGACGCTGGCGAGCTGGGACCCGCGACAGATCCTGGAGTGGTTTCTCCCCCTGGCCTTCGGCCGGCCCGACCGGCTCGGCGCGGAAGGGTTCTGGGGTCACCGATTCTTCACCGGCCGGCCGCCGTATTTCTTCTCGCTCTACCCGGGACTGCTGACGCTGGCCCTCGCGGCCGCCGCGGCCGGCGGCAGGAGCCGCGCCGCCCGCTGGGGTTCGGGCGCGGCCGCGGCGGGGCTGTTCTTCGCGCTGGGACGGTTCAACCCGGCCGGAGCGTGGCTGTTCGGGATCGGCGCCGGGCTGCTGCGCTACCCGGTCAGGTTCTGGCTCGCCGTCGCGCTCGGGATGGCCCTGCTCGCTGGGATCGGGTTCGAGCGGCTGTTCCCGCGGTCGGGGGCGCGGCCGCCGCGATCGTTCTCGCTGTCGATCGCGGGGCTCGCGGGGCTCTTCCTGTGCGCGTGGCTGGCGCTGACGCTGCTCCCCGGGACCGCGGAGTCCTGGCTGGCCGGCCTGATGTCTCCGGATTCCCCTCCCGGCGCCGCGGCGGGGGAGCGGCTGCGCTGGGCTCGGCTGGCGCTGGCCTCCCTGGGAGTGCTGGCGGCGATCGCCGTCGCCTGCCGGATCGCCCGTCGCCGACGCACCGAAGGGGGCGCCGCCCTTCTCGTCGCCCACGCGGCCGCGCAGTTGCTGCTGCTGGCGCCGCTTCTCTCCGCCGACGACGCGGCCGCCTACGCCGCGCGCTCACCGATCCTGGGCGCCGTCCCGCCCGGCGCGACCATCGTGCACGGCGTCACCGAGGGCCTGCACGCGGGTGCGGGCCCGGCGCGGCGCGTCTACCCCGACGCGCGCGCCGTCTGGCCCGCCCGGCGCGCCTTCGGCGAGATCCACCCGCTCACCGGCCCCTGCCGGAACCGGCGTTACGAGCTCAACGTCTCGTCGGACGGGCTGGACTCGTTCCTGAGCCAGGCCGCCAGGGACGCCGCCAGACTCTCCGACGACGCCGGCCGCGTTCGCCTGCTGGCCTCCTGGGGGGTCGAGTACCTGCTGCTCGACCGCGAGATCGATGCCGCGGCCGGCGCGTCGGTCCAGCCGGTCGGGAGCTTCCCGAGCTTCGGCGGCGCCGTCCACGTCTACCGGATCGCGGACCCGGCCCCTCCGGTCCTGTTCGCGGGAGACGTCGAGCGGGCGCCGCACCTCAACGCGGCCGTCGACATCCTCCGAAGCGCCGATTTCGACCCGCGCTCCACGGTCGTGCTGGCCGGGGACGCCCCTGCCGCGCGCGGCGAGGGAGGCGTGGTCCGCGTCCTGAGGACGGGGCCGGAGGCGCTGCTCGCCCGGGTTTCGGCGCGCTCCCCGGGAGTGCTGCTCGTGCAGCGCGCCCACCTTCCCCTGTACCGCGCCGCCGTCGACGGCGAGCCGGTCCCCGTGCGCGTGGCCAACCTCCACCGGCTCGGGGTCGAGGTTCCCGAGGGGGAGCACCGCGTGGAGCTTTGGATCGACCGCCGGCCGCTGGCGGCCTCCCTGATCGCCGCGGCTCTCGGCCTGTGCGGCATGCTGGTCGTGGCCTCGCGGGGGGGCGGCGGCGGTGGGGCGCGTGCGGCCGGACGGCGGCGAGCCGTCGCGGGCGGGCGGCAGGGCGAGGGCGCGGATCGCTATTCGCGCGCCGCGCGCGATCGCAGCGGCACCCGGACCAGCCCCCAGAGGACCACGGCGAAGACCAAGAGCGAGGCGAGCCCGCCCCAGCGCTCCCGGAAGCCGTCCGGGTGCAGGCCGAGCCACGCGCTGCCGAGCGAGGAGATCCCTCCCGGCGGGTCGGGAGGGAGGACGGGGTAAAGCGCCGCCAGCATCACCGCCATGAGCGCCTCTCCGGCGATGAGACCGGAGGCCACCAGGACGCCCCGGTTCTCCGACGCCAGCGCCTCCTCCGGCGGCAGGCCGCGGCGGCGCCGTGCGATCCCGACGGCCCAGGCCAGGACCCCGCCGACGAAGATGGCGGCGGTCGTGTCGAAGGGCAGGTACATCCCGACGGCGATCAGCATCGGCGAGGGGGCGCCGATCAGCACCAGGCCCACCCCGAAGGCGATCCCGATGCCGATGAGGGCCCACGGCATGCTCCCCCCCACGATGCCGACGGCGAGCTGCGCCATGAGCCCCGCCTGCGGGGCGGACAGATGCTCGCCCCCGATCCCCCCCGGGACGCCCCGGTGCAGCGCCATCATCGGCCAGACCAGGACGAAGGAGACCAGCAGCGTGGAGACGATCTCGGCGATCTCCATCCTCCATGGGGTGCCGCCGAGCAGGTGGCCCACCTTGAGGTCCTGGATCATGTCCCCCGCCATGGAGGAGGCGCAGCAGACCACGGCCGCGACGCCGAGGACGGCCGCCACGCCGCCCGCACCCTTGACGCCGATCGCCACCATCAGCAGCGCGGCGACGACCAGGGTGGAGAGCGCCAGGCCGCTGATCGGCTGGTTCGAGCCGCCGATGAGGCCGACGAGGTAGCCTCCCACCGCCGCGAACAGGAAGCCGGTGACTATCATCACGATCGCGGCGATCAGCGCCCCGCCCACGTCGCGGGTGAAGGCCCAGTACAGCACCGTCGTCGGCGCCACCAGGACGAGCACCCCGAGCGTGATCCACCGGAGGGAGATGTCGATCTCCAGACGCGAGCCGGCCTCCCGAGTCGGCTCGATGAAGGCCTTCCTCCGGAAATCCTGCATCACCCTGCGGAACGCCTGCCCGAGCGATCCCCTCAGCGTGATCAGCGTGTGGACCGAGCCGACCAGCATCGCGCCGACCGCCATCGGGCGGACGTAGTTGCGCCACACCGAATCGGCGAGCGTCGCGCCGTCGCCGGTCCCGGCCCTGCGCGCGAGGTCGGGGTCGAGGAACAGCAGCAGGGGAACCAGGAACAGCCAGCCGAACAGGCCCCCCGAGAAGGTCACGGCGCTCAGGCGAGGTCCGATGATGTAGCCCACCGCCATGAGGGCGGGCGAGGCCGCGGGGCTCGTGAACAACGCCCCTCCGGTGTGCGCGACCTGCCCCATCGGGGCCTCGCTGCTCCCGTGGGTCACCAGCGACCGCGGGAAGGGGAGGAAGCGCTCCACGCTGTAGCGCATCCACTCGATGCCGCGGGAGTTCTTGAAGATCTCCAGCAGGGCGCTGAGCCCGATGGCGCCGAACACGTAGCGCGCGCCGCTCTCGCCGTGCTGCCCCGCCTTGACCAGCTCCGTGCAGGCGGCCGACTCCGGAAACGGCAGGCCGGCGTCCTCCACCAGCGTCCGCCGCAGCAGGATCACGAACAGCACCCCCATCAGCCCTCCCACGAGCATGATCCAGGTGCTCGTCCAGTAGCTCAGCTCGCTCCAGATCGGCCGGCCGTCGACCCGCGCGATCAGGAACGCCGGCAGCGTGAAGATCGCGCCCGCCACCAGCGCCTCGCCCACCGACGCGGTGGTGCGGGCCAGGTTCTGCTCGAGGACGCTCCCCTTGAAGAACGGCAGCCGGAAGGCCGCGATGGCCACGACCGCGGCCGGGAATGTGGCCGAGACGGTGAGGCCGGCCTTGAGCCCCAGGTACGCGTTCGCCGCTCCCAGGATCGCGGCCATGACGAGACCGAGCAGGAGCGCCTTGACGGTCAGCTCCGGCAGCCGGGCGTCCTCCGGGACGTAGGGCTGGAACGGTCTCGGGTCCATCCGTCCTCCGGGGGCGGGCGACGCCGGGAGACTAACGGCGCCTTTGCGTCGCTGTCAATGAGGAAGGGTAGGATCGGCCCGCGGCATCGAGGCTTCCGTGAGGCTGCCCCGCCGGGGCGGCGGGCGGGCGAGCCGGACCGCGCGAGCGGCGGGGGCCCTAGGCCCGCTCGAAGATCTCCTTGGCGATGATCAGGCGCTGGATCTGGGAGGTGCCCTCGTAGATCTGGAAGATCTTGGCGTCGCGCATCAGCTTCTCCACCGGGTACTCGCGCGAGTAGCCGTAGCCGCCGAAGACCTGCACGGCGTCGAGCGCCACCTGCATGGCGGTGTCGGCGGCGAACGCCTTGGCGTAGGCGGCCTCCCGGGTGTTGCGCCGGCGCCGGTCGATCCGCCACGCCGACTGCCACACCAGCAGCCGCGCCGCCTCGATCCTCATGGCCATCTCGGCGATCATGAAGGCCACCGCCTGGTGCCGGTAGATCGGAGCGCCGAAGGCGGTGCGCTCCTTCGCGTAGCGGATCGCGTGGTCCATCGCCGAGCGCGCCAGGCCGACCGCCGCCGCCGACACGACCGGGCGGCTGTGGTCGAAGGCGGCCATCGCGAGGAACCACCCCTGTCCTTCCCTGCCGATGAGGTTGTCCTTCGGGACCCTGACGTCGTTGAAGGTCACCGCGCGCGTGTCGGAGGCGCGCTGGCCCAGGTTCTGCTCCTTCTTGCCCACCTCGATCCCGGGCGAGTCCCGGGGGACGACGAAGGCGCTCATCCCCCGGTACCCCTTCGAAGCGTCGGTGTAGGCGACGACGAAATACCAGTCGGCGACGCTGCCGTTCGTGATCCACATCTTGGATCCCTTGAGCACGTACTCGTCGCCGACCCGGCGCGCCGCGGTCCTGATCCCCTGGACGTCCGATCCCGCCTGCGGCTCGGTGACGCAGTAGGCGGCCAGCTTGAACTCCCGGGTCATCGGCTCCAGGATCCGCCTCTTCTGATCGTCCGACGCGCCGACGATGATCGGGCCCTCGGCCAGGGTGTTGGCCTCCATCACCGTGCCGATGCCGGTGCACCCCCAGGCGATCTCCTCCGCGATGAGGCACCCGTCCACCACTCCGAGGCCGGGCCCGCCGTACGCCTCGGGGATGTGCGTGTTCATCAGCCCCAGCTCCCAGGCCTTGCGGACGATGTCGCGCGGGAACTCGCCGGTGGCGTCGTGGTACGCCGCCCTCGGGGCGACCTCCCTCTCGGCGAACTCGCGCGCCAGCGCGCGCAGCTGCTGCTGCTCCTCCGACAGGGAGAAATCGATCATCGGCATCCCCTCCCGGCCGCCGGGACCCGCCGGGCGCTACTGCTTCGACATCTCGGTGAAGAACCGCCTCGCCCGCTCCCCGATCTCCTCGGGGGTCAGCTCCTCCTTGTGGGTGGCGATCCCCCACTCGTGGCCGAACGGGTCCTTCACCTTCCCGTAGCGGTCGCCCCAGAACATGTCGGCGACCGGCATCACCGCCTCGGCGCCGGCGTCGATCGCCTTCTTGAAGGCGGCGTCGACGTCGGTGACGTACAGGTGGATCGAGCTGGGGCTGCCTCCGAGGGTCAGCGGCGACTTGCACCCCCTCTCGGGACACTCGTCGGCCAGGAAGAGGTGCGAGTCGCCGATCCGGATCTCGGCGTGCATGACCGAGTTCCCGTCCGGACCGGGCATGCGCAGCTCCTCCTCCGCGCCGAAGGCCTCGCGGTAGAAGTCGATCGCCCTGCCGGCATCCTTGACCACCAGGTAGGGCGTGACGGTGTGGAACCCCTCGGGGATCGCGTTCTTCGCCTTGACCATTGACATTCCTCCCTGCGCCTTCCGGCGCTTCCGCACCGCGTCTTGGAAAGTGGCCCGATTCTACGCCGCCCGCCCCGCCAGGTCAAAACCCGACCGCGCGCACGATTGACACTGCGCGGCGGAACCCGATAGATTGAGGCGTCCCATCTACTTCAGGGGGCGGCGATGCAGACTTACAGGAACTTCGTCGACGGTCAGCTCGTCGAGGCGGCGTCGAGGAGGACCTACGAGGTCATCGACCCGGCCACACGGGAGGCGATCGCCAGGGTCCCGCACAGCGACGCCGAGGACATCGACCGCGCCGTCGCGGCGGCCCGGCGGGCCTTCGACCGGGACGGCTGGCCCGAGACCCCGGCCCGGGAGCGCGGCGCCATCCTCTTCAGGATCGCCCGGCACATCCGCGCCAACGCCAGGAAATACGCCGAGCTGGAGACGCTCAACAACGGCAAGCCGATCGCCGAGGCCGAGGGGGACGTCTTTGACGCCGCCTTCTGCTTCGAGTACTACGGGGGGCTCGCCACCAAGATCCACGGCGAGGTCCTGACCGTCCCGGACAACGCCGTGGCCATGACCCTGCGCGAGCCGGTCGGCGTGGCCGGGCTGATCGTCCCCTGGAACTACCCGATGATGATGGCGGCGCAGAAGGTCGCACCGGCCATCGCCGCGGGCTGCGCCTGCATCCTGAAGCCCGCCCGGCCGACGCCGCTGTCGATGCTGGAGCTGGCGAGCTGCTTCAACGACGTCGGGCTGCCGCCGGGCGCGGTCAACGTGCTGAGCGGACCGGGCAGCAGCATCGGCTCGGCGCTGGTCAACCATCCCGGCGTGGACAAGATCTCGTTCACCGGCAGCGGCGAGATCGGCCGCCAGATCATGCGCGAGGGCGCCGCGACCCTGAAGCGCGTGTCGCTGGAGCTGGGCGGCAAGTCGCCCAACATCCTCTTCGCGGACGCCGACTTCGAGCAGGCGGTCGAGGGGGCGCTGTTCGGCGTGTTCATCAACCAGGGAGAGGTCTGCTCGGCCGGCAGCCGCGTCCTCGTGCAGAGGCCGATCTACAGGAGGCTCCTCGACGCCATGGTCGAGCGCGCCCGGAAGATCCGGCTCGGGCCGGGGATCGATCCGAAGACGAAGATGGGACCGCTGGTCAGCCAGGAGCAGTACGACAAGGTCCTGTCCTACATCGAGATCGGCAGGAAGGAGGCGAAGCTGGCGGCGGGCGGCGGCCGGCCCGCGGACCTCCCGAAGGGTTGCGAGAAGGGGTTCTTCGTCCAGCCGACCATCTTCTATGACGTCGACAACGCTTCGCGCATCGGCCGCGAGGAGATCTTCGGGCCGGTCATGTCGGTGATCCCCTTCGAGAGGGAGGAGGACGCCTACCGGATCGCCAACGACAGCCCTTACGGCCTGGCGGCGGCGCTGTGGAGCCGCGATGTCTTCAGGGTGCATCGCGCCATCCGCAAGCTGCGGGCCGGCATCGTCTGGGTCAACCACATGCAGCCGGCGATGGTGGAGGCTCCCTGGGGCGGCTACAAGCAGTCCGGCTTCGGCCGCGAGCTCGGCACCTACGGCCTGGACGAATTCCTCGAGGTCAAGCAGGCGTACATCAACCTCGACGAGAGGCCCATCGGCTGGTACGAGTAGTCGACGACGCTGCCCGGCGGCGCCGACCCGCCGTCGGCGGAGCGAGGTCCGCGACCTCACTCCGGACCCCGTCATCCCCATGACCACCTCCCGGCTGCTCGACATGCGGGAGTGCCGGGACGAGCCCTTCCGGTCGATCCACCGCGAGATGCAGCGGATCGATCTGGAGCGCCAGCCCGCCTGGTTCCGCCCGCTCCTGGTGCGGAGCCGGCGCCTCAAACGCTGGACGGGGTTCGAGCACTGGTCCCGCGCCTGGGAGTACCCGTGGGCGGTGCTCGCGGCGGACCTCGGGGACCGGCCGCTGCGGGTGGCCGACGTCGGCGGCGGAGGGAGCCCCTTCGCTCACTACCTGGCGCGGCACGGGCACGAGGCGCACGTCGTCGACCCGTCGCTCGACCAGGGATCGAGCTTCGTGTTCGACCCCGCGAGGGGACCGTATCGCAACCTCCGATCCCTCGCGAAGCGACTCCTCTTCGGGGCGCTCGGCATCCGGTCGCTGTGGGGCCTGCCGCCTCCCCACGGCTCGGCCCCGCTCCGCTACCATGCGGCCGGCGCGGAGAGCCTCCCGTTCCCGGACGGACACCTCGACCGCGTCTTCTGCTTGAGCGTCATCGAGCACATCCCCCGGCACCTGTGGGCGTCCTGCATGCGGGAGTTCGAGCGGGTCGTACGGCCGGGGGGACGGCTGATCCTCACCCTGGACATGGAGACGTCCGACGCCAACGACCGTCTCTACGCCCGCCTGATCGACGCCTGCACCCTCCGCCTCCTCGGCGACCCGCACTTCGAGGTGCCGCTCGAACCCGAGGAGCAGCAGCGGCGCCACCCCGGGCAGTGGTACGAGACCATCGGGCTGGCGTGGGAGAAACAGTGAGCGGCGCGGCGCCCGCACGGCCATCGGCGGCGGCGCGAGGGATCGCCGATGCGGCGGGCCGACGTCCCGATCGGATTCGCTTGACGCGGGTCCACACGGGGTCCACCCGTGGTAGAGTTTCCGGGGTTTTCGCCGGACCGTCCTCAACCCTTTGCCTAGGAGGTGCAGATGGCCAAGAGGAAAAAGGCGACGAGGAGGAAGAAAGCCACCAAGAGGAAAGGGACGAAGAGGAGAGCCACCAAGAGGCGAAAGGGACGCCGGCCGAGCGCCGCGTTCATGAAACCGCTGAAGCCGTCCGCCGCCCTCGCCGCCGTCGTCGGCTCGAAAGCGCTGCCGCGGACCCAGGTCACCAAGAAGCTCTGGAACTACATCAAGAGGAAGAAGCTCCAGGACAAGAAGAACCGTCGGATGATCAACGCCGACGCGTTGCTGAAAAAGGTGTTCGGAGGCCGGGGCAAGGTCAACATGTTCCAGATGACCAAGCTCGTCGCCCGGCACCTGAAGTAGTCACGAGTCGGCGCGGCGTTGCCATCTGCGGCTTCCGGACCACAGCCGGGAGGCGGCGCAGAGGCAGACGCGGTCCGGCGCACACACACGCAAACGCCTCGCCGGCCAGCAGGTATCGGACCAGGGACTCCCGCCCACCGACGCTCTCGCCGGTGGGCGGGGCCGTTCCCGGGCGCCCGGGCAGCTCCGGCGAGCCGAGGGGAGGGCCCCTCAGGGACCCTCGACGGTCTCGAGGAAATGCGCCAGGAATGCGGCGCGGGGGGCGATGCGGTCGAGCCGCACCCGCTCGCTGACGGCGTGGGCGCCCTCGCCCTCGACGCCAAGCCCGTCCAGGATCGGGACGCCTAAGGCGGCGCAGAAGGACCCGTCGCTGCCTCCTCCCGTAGCACCCTCTCCGAGCTCGAAGCCGACCTCCGACGCCGCCCGGCGCGCCCTCTCGTACAGCGCGGCGTTGGCCGGCGTGCGGACCACCGGCGGGTGGGTGAGCGTCGCCTCGACCTTCAGCCTCGCCCTCTGGTCCCTCAGCCGCAGGCTGAGGACCGCCGACTCGACCCGCGCCCATTCCTCCGGCGTCGGCACGCGCACGTCGATCTCGGCCCGCGCGTGCGGCGCCACGACGTTCTTGGCCACCCCACCGGCGATGAGCCCCGCGTGAATCGTCGTCCCGGCGCCGGGGTCCCGCAGGTACTTGACCGCCAGGACCTGCGCCGCGAGCTCCTCGATGGCGTTGACCCCCTTCTCCGGGTCGATGCCGGCGTGCGCCGGTGTGCCCTCGACCTCGAGGACGACCCGGCCGACTCCCTTGCGGGCGGTCTTGGCGCCGCCGTCCGGGTTGCACGGCTCGAGCCCCAGCACGTAGCGGCAGCGGCCGGCCTCCTCCTCGAGACGGGGGCGCGAGACGGGGCTGCCGGTCTCCTCGTCGCCGCTGAGAAAGCACACGACGGGCACCCGCGGTCGGAACGCCCCCTCCCCGAAGGCGCGCGCCAGCAGAACGCAGAGCACGACCCCCGCCTTCATGTCGAAGACGCCGGGCCCCCTCGCGAACCCGCCCTCGATCGTCAGGGGACGTCGCGACGCCTCGCCCGGCGGCCACACGGTGTCGAGGTGTCCGAGGATCAGCGCAGGGCTGTCGCCCTCGGGACCGAACGACGCGCGCAGCGCGTCGCCCGCCCCCTGCTGGGGGATGAGGGTGACGGCGACGCCCGCGGCGCGGAACTCCCGCGCGACGGCGGCCCCCATCCGGTCGACCGCCGCCTTGTCGCACGTGGGGGAGTCGATCTCGACCAGTCGGCGCAGGAGATCGACGGCGGCGGCCTGCCGCGCGGCGAAGTGCGAGAGGAGCTGGCGCGCCCGGGTCGCCTCGGTTCCCTCCCGACGGCCGGACGCCGGCCGCGGGGCGCGCGGGGGACGGCCGGGCCTCACAGCGCCCTGAGCAGCGGCGCGGTCCTGTCGAACGCCATCAGGTGGGCCTCGACGTCGGCCTCCGTGTGCAAGGCGCTGATCGTCCATTGCTCGTCCGTGCCGGCCGCCTGCGGGAGGATGCCCTCGTTGAGCATCCCCAGGAACCATGCGTGCCAGGCCCGGGAGTCGATCTCCAGCCAGTCGCGGTAGTTGCGGATCCTCTCCCTGCGGAAGTTGATCGTTCCCATCGAGCCGATGCCGTTGGCGTAGTACGGAAGCTTGTGCGCGCGGATGATGGCCCCGTAGCCGTCCACCAGCTTCCGGTTCAGGGCGAAGATCCTCCCGTAGGTCTCGTCGGTGAGGATCTCCTTGAGGACCGCCTCGCCGGCGGCCAGCGACAGCGGGTTGCTGCTGTAAGTGCCCCCGTGGAACACACGCAGCGAGCTGAGCTGCTCCATGATCGCGGCCGAGGCGCCGAAGGCGGCCATCGGCAGGCCCCCGCCGACCGCCTTGGCCAGGCACACAATGTCGGGCCGCACCCCGAAGCGCTCGACGGCGCCGCCCCGCGCGATCTTGAGCCCGGTCTTGACCTCGTCGAAGATCAGCAGCGCCTCGAACTCGTCGCACAGCGCGCGCAGGCCGGGCAGGAAGCCGGGGTCCGGCTCGCAGACGCCGATGTTGAGCATCACCGGCTCGACGATCAGGCAGGCGACCTGGTCCGGGTTGGTCTCGAACTGCGCCCGCACCGAGTCGAGGTCGTTGAACGCCGCCACCAGGGTGTCGGCGCAGGCCTCGGCGGGGATCCCCGCTCCGGTCGGGATCGGCCGGGGGCGGCGCGGATCGCCGGCGTCGGCGGGCGCCGGCTTGGTGGACACCAGCAGCGCGTCGTGGGCGCCGTGATACGCACCCTCGAACTTGATCACTTTGGGCCGGCCGGTGCGGCCGCGCGCCACGCGGATCGCGTGCATCGTCGCCTCCGCCCCCGAGCTGGCGAAGCGCCACTGCTCCATGCCGAAGCGGTCGCGCAGCTCCCGGGCCACGGAGATCTCCAGCCGATGCGGCATCGAGTGCAGCGTCCCCATCCTCGCCTGGGCCTCGACGGTCCGGACGATCTTGGGGTGGGCGTGGCCGACGATCATCGCCCCGAACGCGTTGCCGAAATCGATGTAGCGGTTCCCGTCGGCGTCGGTGACGGTGGTCGCCACCGCCGACTCGACGAACACCGGGTGCGGGTCGATAACGCGGAAGTTGGAGGAGACCCCTCGCGGGAGGAGGGACCTCGCCTCCTCGAACAGCTCCCGGGACCTCCTCGTCCGCTCCTCGTAGCGGGCGATGATGGCGGCGTAGTTCGACATGCTCGAGCCTCCCCGCCGCCCTCACCCGGGGAGGGGCGGCGGGTGACGAGGCCGACCCCGGCGGGGGCGCCGTGGGCCCTCGCGGCCTGCCCTAGCGGCTAAGAGGCCGCGAGTCTACCAGAGCGTCCCGGCGGGCGGAAGTCGCGACGCCGCGGGTCACGCGCCGCGGCGGCCGTCGCCGGGCGCCGGGGCGGCGGACGAGTGGCGCTGCAGGAAGGCGGTCACGATCGGGAAGACCTCGTCGCGCGCCCGCTCGCCCAGGAGCACCGTGAAGTGGTTGTAGTCCTCGCTGAACCCCTCCGCCCGACCGAGCGTCACGTACTCCTTGTCGCACACCGGCGCGCGGTCGATCAGGATCCGCGTCACCGAGGGCGGCGAGCGTCGGGCCGCGGCCGCGAGCTGCAGCACCGGGAAGTGGATCCGCTCGATCCCCGCCTCGTAGTCGATCGTCCCGTCGGAGGAGACGAACCGCCCGCGCTCGAGGACCTCCCCCAGGTGGCGCGCGACCCGGCTGCAGCCCAGATCGATGATGCCGTTCGCCACCAGCCGGAGCATCGTGCGGCGGGTCCGGATGCCGTACTTGGGCAGGAAGAGGGTGGGCGACAGCAGCCCCAGCACGAGCACGAGCGGGATGAACAGGACCGGGGGAACGACCGGGACGAACCGGGTGTACACCAGGCCCGCCGTCTTGCGGCTGCGGATCCGGCTGAAGTCGGCCGGCACGTCGCTCATGACGGCCGAGCGGATGCCGCCGGTCAGCCCGACGGCGCAGGCGGCGTACAGGATCATCCCGCCCAGGCTGTGGCCGACCCAGTGGACCGCGGGCCGCCCGGTCGCGCGCCTGACGTAATCGATCACCGCGGGGAGATCCCGCTGCACGTAATGGTCGAGCGTCCAGTCGAACGGCCGCAGGCCGCCGCGCCCGTCCCGGACGCTGCCGCCGTGGCCGCGCAGCTCCATCACCCAGACGTCGAATCCCGCCTCCCTGAGGTAGCGGGCGATCGAGTGCTCGTCGTCGAGGTCCACGTTGAAGCGGTTGCTCAGCAGCCCGTGACAGACCACCACCGGCTCGCGGCCGTCGGCCGGATGCCGCGCTGCGGGGCGGTAGCGGTACAGGGCGAGGTTCCAGCCGTCGACGGTCGGGGCGAAGTGGAACTCGTCCGCCGGCGTGGGGAGCCGGTGCAGGCGGCGCACAAGGAGGCCGAACAGGAAGACGCCGGCGGTGGCGATCAGGAGAGTCGTGCTCATACGCAAAAGACCCGGAAGCTCTGCGGCGGAGCGCCGCCCCGGGGTGACCGGTCCCGGGACTTCCGGGTGCGGTGGCCTGCCGGTATTCCTCAGGCGGATACCAGCGACGGCCCGATGACCTTCGTCGGCCGCCTAAGTTACAGGCACCTCACGGGTCAGCATGGATTCGCATCGACTGTCAGGATTCATCTGCTGGACCACCTCCTTTCTCGTGTACCGGAGAGATTACTCCCGGCCGGCGGAGGCGGCAAGGGGGAAATCGTCGTCCGGGACGTCGAAGCGCACCTCGTCGTATTCCGCCACCGCCTGGAGCGGCCCGATCCCGCCGCGCTCGTCGGATGAGTAGATCTTCCGCACCGTCGCGACCCAGATCCCGCCGAACTTCCGGTGGTCCGACCAGAGCGATACGCGGTAGGTCCGGTCCTCGGCGCGGTACGAGTGGATCCGGTCGACCAGGTGGCTGAGCCGGCTGAAGTAGAAGTCGTGCCAGTCCCCCGCCCGCGCGCCGCCGTCCGGGCCGTCGTCGGTGATCCGCAGGCGGATCACGCTGCACGGGTCCGCGGGGACCGTCCCGGGAGAGGGAGGGGTGCGGTCGGCGCGTGGCGCGAGGGAGGCGCCGGCCGCGATCACGTTCCAGGGGTTGAGGAAGCTCCAGCGGGCGATGCGGCTCAGCGCCCTCGGAAACTCGAGCTGCGCCGGGTCGGTCACCCGGACGCCGCCCCGCGTCACCTCCAGGAGATCGCCCCGAAGCCGGACGATCCGCGGCGCCCCGCCCCCCAGGTCCTCGATGTAGGCCCGCGGCTCGCCGCGCAGGCTGAACCGGTGGATCTGGGTCGAGATCGCCGCCGGCTCCTCTCGCCCCGCGTAGACGGACAGACGGTAGACATACTCCACGTTGCGGTGCGCGGTCCAGGCGTCGTAGCCGCCGTAGGAGTCGAACGCGGCGGTGAGCACCTCCGAGACGCCCGGGTCGGCGACCGCGGCGAGGCGCTCCGCGAGCCGGTCGGGCTCCGCGCCCCCGCAACCGGCGCCCGCCATCAGCGCGGTCCCGACGGCGACCGCCGCCAGCAGCCCGGCGGCGCTCCCGCCCGCCGGACCGCCGCCGCGCGGGATCCTGCAGGACGCCGCGGCGCACGACAGACGGTAGCGCCTCTCGGCGATGAAGCGATACACCCGCCGCATCAGGACGGCCCCGCCCGGGACCCGGCGCAGCAGCGCCAGCCAGCCCATGCCGCGCAGCACGGGGGCGAGCGCGACCCAGCCGTCCGCGCCCCTCGCGAGCGTGCCGTCGGGGGCGTAGACGTACATCTGCCGCAGCGCGTCCTCACGGTCCAGGCCCGGGAAGCGGGCGTCCACCGACGGGTCGTGCACCGACACCCACTCGACCCTCCCGTCCCGATCGCGGCGCGCCATCCGATCGCGCCAGCGCGTGCAGAGCGCGCAGTCCCCGTCGTACAGGACCACGAAACGGCCCGCGCCGGCGGGCCTCACGGCTTCCCCCCCGCGGCTCTGGGGACCGCCGGCGGCGCGGGCGGGTCCGGGTTCGGGCCGAGATAGGAGACCCGCCCGGCCGCGTCGATCCGGAAGATGAAATGGGGCGTCAGGACGAGATGGGGCGCGACACGGGCGTGCCTCATCACGGTCGCGACGTCGGTGGCGGTGGGGAGATCGGCCTCGAGGTGCGAGTGGACCGTCGGCCCGCCCGGCGGCCGGTCCCCGGGGTCCAGCGTCACGGGGACTCCCGCGTGCAGCGGCGCGCCCGAGATGAGCCGCCGACCGGTCGCCGCCACCCGGATCAGGAGGTCCGCGCCGAACAGGACGCCCTCGGCCTCCTGAGGACGCGACTTGAGGTAAGCGCTGAAGGTCCCGTTCCGCTCCCGGAAGATCGCCGCGTCGAGCGGCGGCCGGAGCCCCCTCCCGACGGCGGTCGAGCGGGCGATCTCCATGGCGCGGAGGTGGGTGACCGTCGTGTCCGCCGCGGGCCGCGGCGGGGACATGATCCGCAGCGGGCCGGCATTGGTCGGATCGTTCACGAACGAGATCTCGGCCACGACCCAGGTCCGGGGCCGCCCCTTGTCGACCGCGGCTTCCTTGACGAAGACGACCCTCCAGACGTCCCGGCCGCGCAGGAGCAGCAAATGGTCCGGCGCCGCGGTCGGCTCCCCGTAGCGGTCGAACTCCACTCGCGCGCGCCCCACGGCGTCCAGGGAGAACGCGATCTCCCTTCCGCGCTGTTCGACCCGGCGGATCTCCTCCTCGGACGGCGGCGCGGGCGGCGGCCGGGAGACCGGGGCGGCTCCGGGATCGGGCACGGGGCGCGGGGCCGACTGTGCCGCGGCGATGGTGGGCAGGACGACCAGGGCCGGGCCCAGCAGCGCGCAGGCGACGGCCGCGCGGACGGGCGTCGGCATCGGGATCGTCACCGTGGGCTCCTCCCCCTCGGGAAGGCTCCAGTGTAGCACCCGCGCCCGGAAGCGTTGCCGGGTGAGCGCTTGAACCGACCGGGTCGATCCCGTATCATGACGCGACTCCCGCGGATGAGGCGCATGGCGAACACCCTGGCGCGTGACCTGAGGGCGCTGGTGAAGGGCGAGGTGCTCGAGGACCCCTCCTCGCTCGAGCGGCGCAGCAGCGACTTCGGGCGGATCGTGACGCGTCGGCCCGAGGTGGCGGTGCGCCCCTCGTCGACGGCCGACGTCGCGGAGACGATCCGCTACGCGCGACGGCGGTCGGTGCCGGTGGCGACCCGCGGGGAGGCGCACACGCAGACCGGACAATCGACGGTCGAGCGCGGCGTCCTCCTCGACCTCACCTCGCTCGACGGCCACCCGTCGATCGACCCCGGAGCGTGCGCCGCCGACTGCCAGGGGGGCGTGCGCTGGGAGGCGCTGGTGCGGCTGACGATCCCCCGGGGCCTCGTCCCGCCCGTGCTGACCAACAACCTGGGGGTGACCGTCGGAGGCACCCTCTCGGTCGCGGGCCTCGGCGTCGCCTCCTTCCGGTTCGGCGCGCAGGGGGACAACGTCACCGAGATCGAGGCGGTGACCGGCGCGGGCGACGTGGTCGTCTGCTCGGCCGACCGGGAGGCGGATCTGTTCGACGCCGTGCGCTCGGGGCTCGGGCAGTTCGGGGTCATCACCCGGGCGCGTCTCAGGCTGCGCCGGTGCCTGCCGAAGGCGCGGACCTACTACCTGCTCTACGACGACCTGGACGCGCTGATGCGCGACGCGCGGCTCGCCATGGAGCAGGATCGGTTCGACTACATCGAGTCGTGGTGCGTGCCGTGCCCGCAGGGCTTCCGCTGGGCCGGGAAGGCCAAGGAGGCGTTCGCCGCCTGGTTCTTTCCGCTGCACGCCACGGTCGAGCACGACCCGGCCTCGCCTCCGGACGACGCCGCGCGCCTGCAGGGGCTGCGGCCGTACCGGCGACTGCACACCGAGGACCAGGACCTGATCCATTTCGCGGGCCGGCTGGAGCCGCTGTTCGCCGCCTGGAAGCGGGGCGGCTACTGGTCCCTCGCCCATCCGTGGATGGAGACCATCCTGCCGTGGGATTCGGCCGGCCCGTACGTGTCGCGGGTCCTCGCCGACCTGCCGCCGACCGC
The DNA here is from genome assembly GCA_046758905.1 of Acidobacteriota bacterium. Taxonomy (GTDB): domain Bacteria; phylum Acidobacteriota; class Polarisedimenticolia; order Gp22-AA2; family Gp22-AA2; genus JBHIBC01. The sequence goes on from JBHIBC010000053.1 coordinate 16,452, forward strand.
CCTAGGCGGCGGCCACGTCCTCCTGTGGCCCTGCCGCGGCGACGCGTCCAGCGTGCCGCTGTTCATGAAGCCGCCCTCTCCGCTGGTGATGGGGTTCGGGATCCTCCCGGGCGTCCCGCCCGACCTCTGGCCCCAGGCGCGGCAGCGCCTCAACGCGGCCTCAGACATGAGCCTCGCGGCGGGCGGGAAGCGGTACTTGTCCGGGTACATCGAGTTCGACCGCCCGCGCTGGCGGCGGCATTTCGGCGACCGGTGGGACGACGTGCGGCGCCTGAAGAAGAAGTTCGATCCCGACGGGGTCCTCAATCCGGGATTCATCGACTATGGACCCTGAGGGCGCGGCCCGGGGCCCGGAGCCGCCCGCGGCCCGCCGCGGCGGGGTCGGGATCCGGCTGGCCGCCGGCCACCTCGGCCGCGTGCTCCTCGGCCTGATCTTCCTGGTGGCCGGGATCCTCAAGGGGCTCGACCCGGCCGAGTTCGCCCGCCAGATCGCCGCGTACGGCATCATCGGGCCGGGGGCGGCCGGCCTCGCCGCCCCCCTGTTCATCGCCCTGGAGACGACCCTGGGGGTGGCGCTGCTCGCCGGCTTCCGGCCGCGCGCCGGCGCGGTGGTCGCGGCCGGCCTCCTGGCCGTCTTCATCGCGATCGAGGCTTACGGCATGTCGCGCGGACGGACCGAGGCCTGCGGCTGCTTCGGCGCCTACCTGGAGCGCACCCCGCGGCAGGTGATCGCGGAGGACATCGCGTTCATCGGCCTGGCGGGGCTGTGCCTGTGGGGCCTGCGCCCCTGGCGGGGAGCCCGCCGGGGGGCGGCGGGCGGGACGGTCCTCGCCGCCGCCGTCCTGTCGCTCGGCTTCGCACTGGCCTCGCCGTATCTGCCGCTCGACCCGGTCACGACCAGGCTCGCGCAGGGCCGCTCCCTCGAGGATCTGGATATCGAGGGCGTGGCGCCGGGCCTGCGGAGCGGCCGCTGGCTGGTCGCGCTGCTCGACCTGTCCGACCCGGCCGCGACCGAGGCGGCGGCCGCGCTCGACGCCCTGCTGCTCGAGCCCGGCGCGCCGGGTGTCGTGGCGCTGACGCCGTCCGGCGAGGAGGAGGTGCTCGCGTTCACGCTCCAGGCCTTCCCCGGATTCGACGTCCACCCCGTCGACCGGCAGGTCCTCAAGAGGCTCTACCGGCGGCTTCCGCGCTTCTTCCTGGTCGAGGACGGCCGCGTCGTCGCCGTCTACGGCGGCGCTGTGCCGCCGGCGACGAACCTGATATCATCGGGGGCGCTATGAACGGGCTCACCCCTGGAGGCGCCCGCCGCGCGGCGCTGTGCGCCGCGATGCTGGCGATCCTCCTCCCCGCCGGCGCGCTCGCGGCCGCCGGCTACCTCGTCTGCCGACCGGACTACGACTTCTCGGTCGAGGTGGACGGCTCCTATCCGCGCAGCGCCTCGTTCTACCGCTCGGACGTGCGCGGCAAGTTCTTCGTCGAGATCGGCGGGGGCGAGCGGGGCTTCCTGCTCGACATGGCCGCCAGGAAGGTCTTCGGCGTGCCGCGCGAGCTGATCAGCGCGAGCGACGGGGGTCTCAGGGTCCGCGAGGGCCTGCCGGGCGACGCCCCGGCCTACGCCTTCTCGGTCGACGGGCCGGAGCTGCAGTTCCGGGCCGACGGGAGGATCGTGCGGATCCTCCCGGCGCTGCGGCGGCCCCCCGTGATCGGGCCGGTCGGGCTGCAGGAGCTTCTCGCCGATCGGGCGGAGTACCGGGAGGTGATGAAGACCTACCACCCGAACGAGAAGTCGATCGAGGTGATCCGGGCGGCGAGGAAGCCGATCGAGCTGGAGGTCTACTTCGGCACCTGGTGCCCGCACTGCAAGAGGTACATGCCGAAGCTGCTGCGGGTGGTGACGGAGGCGGGAGGCCCGAACCTGAAGGTGCGCCTGGTCGGCGTGCCGAGGATGTTCGCCACCGAGCCGGGCCCGTGGAAGGCGAAGAACATCAGGACGATCCCGGTGGTCATCGTGAGGCTCGCCGGCAAGGAGATCACGCGGCTCGGGACGCACGAGACCTCGGCTCCCGAGATCGAGCTCGCCAGCCTCCTGCAGGCGCTGCCCTAGGATCGCCCCCGCGGCGCCAGCGTGTTCTTGACCACCACGCCCCCCTTCATGACGAACCCGACCCTGAGCACGGCCTCGATCTCCTCGAGCGGGTCGCCGGGTACGGCGACCAGGTCGGCGCGGTAGCCGGGGGCGAGGCGGCCGATCTCCTCCCCCCGGCCGAGGAGCTCGGCCGCCACCCCCGTCGCCGCCCGGATGGCGTCGCCCGGGCCCATGCCGTAGCGCGCCATCCAGACGATCTCCTCGGCCTGGTTCACCGTCCACGGAAAGCCGCCGGCATCGGACCCGAGGGCGATCCGCACCCCGGCCGCGACGGCCGACTCGAAGCTCTCCCGGTGGATCTCCGGGAGCCGATCCCAGAGCGCTCCCCGCTCCCGCGCGCGCGCCCGAGCGAGGCGACGCGTCACCGTCAGGGTCGGGCAGTAGAACACGCCCTCCGACGCCATCCTCCGGATCGCCCGCTGGTCGAGGCCGATCCCGTGCTCGATGCTGTCGGCTCCGGCGTCGAGAGCGCGGTGCACACCCCTCGGCCCGACGGCGTGGGCCGCCACCTTCCGTCCCCGGCGGTGCCCCTCGTCGACGATCGCGCGCAGCTCGTCCAGCTCGAAGGTGAGCCGACTGTCCAGGCGGCCGCGGCGG
>JBHIBC010000054.1:0-18901 GCA_046758905.1 Acidobacteriota bacterium
GTCATGACGGCCCGCACCCTCCTGCGCGGCCTCGCGGTCCTCTGCCTGATCGGCGTCCCGGTGGTGCCGGTTCCCGCTGCCGCCGACGAGTCGAGGGGGGCCCCGGGGGAGGCGGCGGACCCCGCCGTGCCGCGGGACGTGACCCGGACCATCGACCGGATCATGCAGGACAACGAGGCGATGCTCACCGGGCGCGGCTTCACGTACGACCCCGCGGGCCGTCGGGACCCCTTCCGGTCGTTGATCGACTCGCTCAGCGTGCGCCACAAGGGGCCGCGCCCGAGGGGGATCGCCGGCATGCTCATCTCGGACGTGGACCTCGTGGGCATCGTGGATAAAGCCGGAGCGGCGATCGCGTTCTTCAACGGCAGCGACAACAAGGGCTACTTCCTCAGGGTGGGGGACACCCTCTACGACGGCAAGATCATCCGCATCAACCGCCAGGCCGGCGTGGTCGTGTTCCGTCAGGACGTCAACGATCCGAGAAGCATCAAGCCCTATCGAGACGTGACCAAGAGGCTGACGACAGCGGAGGAGGACAGCTTATGAGGTTCGGGAAGGTCGCGATCCTTATGGCTTTCGCCGCGGCCGCCCTGCGTTGCTCGGGCCATCCGCCCGTCAGCGATTCGGGTCAGGTGGCGCTCGACGCGCCGGCCGCGGTGGTCATCAACCAGATCGACCACACGGCCACAGCGTCGGGAACCGAGGTCGTGCTGCGCGGGAACTACCCGTTCAGCTACACCTCGTACCAGCCCGATCCGAGGACGCTCATCCTCGAGCTGATCGACGTCCGGGTTCAGGATCTGGCGAGCGAGATCCGCATCGACTCGCCGCAGGTGGAGAACGTGCTGGTGAAGACGATCGAGAGCGTCGACGGCGGGGTGATCGCCAAGTTCGAGTTCCACAACGTGCTCGCCTCGCAGCACGCGATCCGGCTGGAGGGGCACGACCTCATCGTCGACTTCCCATCCCTGGCGGACTCCGAGAACCTACCGGAGCCGCCGCTGATCGCGGCGCTCGACGAGGTGGACGAGGCGCCGCAGGAAGTCATGAGCCCGCTCCTCGAGGAGGACTGGACCCCGGCGGAGCCCGAGCCCCCGCTCGGGGACGAGGCGGAGGAGGCCGACGGCGAGGCCGGGCCGCTCCGCGCGCTCGAGGAGGTCGGGCCGGAGGCTGAGGCGGCACCGGAAGCCGGGGACGTCGATCCGGTGCTCGATCAGGCGCCGCCGGTCGGGGAGGACGGACCGGAACCGCCGTCCGGGGAGGATCAGGAGGAGGAGGCCCTGCTGCTCGAGGTGCCCGAGCCGCTGCCCGACGAGGAGCCCGCGCTCGAGCGGCCGGCGCCGCCCCCCGCCGGGGCGGACGGCGAAACCCTGCGCGTGACCCGGGGTCCCGCGCCGGTCGGCACCCCGGGCGCCTCGCTGTTCAGGGTCGAGGTGCGCGAATCCGGACCGCTGCCTCTCGTCGTGCTGACCGCCGACGGGCAGCTCGAGCACGAGCACTTCGAGCTGCAGGATCCGCCGCGCCTGGTGATCGACCTGCTGGGAGTCGTGAATCGCGCCGGGACGAGCGCCATCCCCGTGACCTCGGATTTTCTGACGCGGGTGCGGGTGGCTCAGTTCGCCAGCCGTCCGCGGCCGATCTCCCGGGTCGTCCTCGACATGAGCGGTCCTCGCCCCTACGCGATCGTCCCGACCGAGACCGGGCTGGTGGTGAACTTCTCGGAGCAAGCGGTTCGACACGCCGTGGAGGACGCGCCGCCGCCCCAGGAGCCGATCGCCCAGACGCTTGCGGCGGAGATGCCCGCCGGGTCGCCGCCCGACGCGGTTCCAGCCGCGGCCGGGACGCCGCAGGAGGTCGGGGCCGCCCCTGAAGAAGGCCCCGCGCAGACCGGGGTCTCCGGCTCCTCCAACCCGCTGCTCGCGATGGGGGAGGTAAAAGTGGAACGGCGGGGCCAGGAGGTGGACTTCCGTCCGCTCGGAGCGAGCTCCGAGGACTCCACCACGCTGATCGCCCAGGGGACGGGCCGCTTCGGGGCGCGCTCGATCTCCGACACCGGCCCGAAGTACACCGGCAAGCGCATCTCCCTCAACTTCAAGGACGCGGACCTCAAGGACGTGTTCCGGCTGTTCCACGAGATCACCGGGTACAACATCGTCCTGGATCCCGGTGTCTCGGGCACCCTGACCATCGTGCTGGAGAACGTCCCCGAGGATCAGGCGCTCGACATCATCCTGAAGAACAACGGCCTCGACAAGGTGTTCGAGAACAACGTCATCCGCATCGCCACCACGCAGAAGCTGGCGTCGGAGGCCGCGGCCCGCAAGGCGCTGCTGGAGGCCAAGGAGCTGGAGGAGGAGCCGATCACCTTCACCCGCAGCCTGTCGTACGCCAAGGCCAAGGACGTCACGCCGATCATCAAGAAGATCATGTCCAAGCGGGGCGACGTCATCATGGACGACCGGACCAACACGCTGATCATCACCGACCTGAGGAACCGGCGCGAGCCGATCAACCGCCTGATCGACGCGCTGGACGAGCAGACGCCGCAGGTCGTGATCGAGGCCCGGATCGTCGAGACCGACCGTGAGTTCGAACGGGACCTCGGGATCATCTGGGGGGTCCATGGGGAGGCGAGCGTGGCCAAGGGGACTCAGACCAATCTCCAGTTCCCGCACACCGCGACGGTCGACTACGACGTCAGCCTCCCGTCGGCGGCCACCGCCGGGACCCTCGGCCTGAGCTTCGGCAACGTCCTCGACTCGGTCACCCTCGACATGACCCTCGAGGCGTTCGAGCTGAACGGCGACGTCAAGGTACTGTCGTCGCCGCGCATAGCGACCCAAAACAACCAGAAGGCGGTGATCGAGCAGGGCACCCAGATCCCCGTGGTCAGCACCACGGCCACGCAGATCAACGTCGAGTACATCTCGGCGTCGCTCAAGCTCGAGGTGACGCCGCAGATCACCAAGGAGCGGACGGTGATCATGGACGTCCGGGTCGAGAACTCCTCGCCCGACTTCGTGAATCGCGTCGGCGACGTGCCCCCGATCATCACCGAGCGGGCGGAGACCCAGATCCTGGTGACCGACGGCGGCACCGCCGTCATCGGCGGCATCTTCAAGATGAATGACTCGATCACCGAGGCCAGCGTCCCCGGCCTGTCCAAGATCCCGGGGCTCGGCTGGCTGTTCCGGAGCAAGTCGATCAACAGGAAGAACACCGAGTTGTTGATCTTCATCACGCCACGGATCGTCAAGAAGGCGGTGGCGCAGGAGGTCGAAGGATGAGGAGGTTCCCGGTCAGCTCACGAATCGCCGCCCTGACGGCCGTCGCCCTCCTGCTCGGCGCGACGTCCTGCAACGACCTCAACGATCCCGACGGCAGCGAAGCGGTTCCGCTCGTCACCCAGATCTCGGTGAGCGGGACCAGCGTCGCCGCCACGACGACCGACGTCGTCGCCACGCTCACGGTCAAGGTCAACAACAGGAGCGGCAGCACGACGTCCTTCTTCAACGACGTGACCTTCGACAGCTTCAGCGTGGTGTACACCCCGACCGGGGTGGTCCCCGACGTCACCATCGGCGTCATCAGCACGGGGTTCGTGCCCGCGGGCGGGACCGGAACGCTGGCCCTGACGATGGTCGCCGGGTCCAGCAAGTCCGGGGTCTCCGCCGGGACGGTGGTGAACGGGGCGGTCCACGTCGAGGGGCAGGACGCCCTCGGCAACCCGGTGTCGTTCGACGTCAGCGTGGCGATCCAGTTCACCTCCTAGGAGCGGGCGTCACCCGCCGTCGGAGGCCCCCGGGCCGCTCCGGGGGCCTTTGCTTTTGACAACGGTTTCCGCCATTCTCTATAATCACCCGACGATCGACCCGGGCGCGACCGCTACTCCACCTCGATCCGGTAGGCCAGAGGCATGACTAGGCCCACGAGCGACCGCTCCGCCAGCATCGCGTCCCTCAAGGAGAAGATGGCGCGCGATCCGTTCTCGCGCGCCTTCCTGCAGCTGGCCGAGGAGTACCGCAAGGCGGGCGAGTTCGAGGAGGCGGTCCGGGTCTGCAAGGAGGGGCTGGCGCGCCACCCCGGCTACCACACGGCTCGCATCGCGCTCGGCCGCACCTACCTCGAGGCCGGGGAGCTGGAGAACGCGCGCGCCTCCCTCGCCGAGGTCGTGGAGCTGGCGCCGGAGAACCATCTCGCGGGCAAGCTCCTCGCCGAGGTGCAGCGGCGGCTCGGCGACGCCGCCGGCGCGATCGCGACCTACCGCGCCATCCTGCAGCACTACCCGGGCGACCGCGAGGTGCGGATGCTCCTCGAGGATCTCCTCCAGGCCGGCGGCCCCGGCGACGCGGCCGGGCCAGGCGGGGCGGAGCCGGACCTCGACTACCGCCCCGAGGACCTCGGGGGGCCCGCGCCGCCGGGCGCGCGTCTCCCGGAACGCGGGGCGGCGGAACCCGCCCTCGAGCCGCCGCCCGCTCCCCCTGCGCCGGCGGCCGGGGTCGCGCCCCTCGCGGCGGCGGAGCGGCCGAGCCCGGCCGAGCGGGAGGGGCTCCCGGGAGCCGTCGACGAGGACGAGCCGGACGCGCTGCAGACCAACACGCTCGCCGAACTGTACCTGAGGCAGGGGCTGGTCGACCGGGCGATCGAGGTCTATCGTTCGATGCTGCGGGTCGACCCGGGCAACGGCCGGGCCCGGCGGCGGCTGGAGGAGTTGTCCTCGCGCCGTGTCGTCGCCCCCGGGGCGCCGTCGACGGCGGCCGATGCGCCGCGGGCCGGGCGGCCGCCGGACGCGGGCGTCGGGCGGCCGGATTCGCCCGCGGGCCCGCCCTGGCCGCGGACGGCCGGGCGGGCGGGTCCGGGGCCGGCCAAGGTCGAGCGACTCGAGCGCTGGCTCGACGCCGTCCTGAGGCGGAGCGACCGCCGGGAGGGGGTGAGAGCCCCATGAGGGGGCTGCTGCAGGACATCGTGGACCGCGTGCCGGGCGCCTACGGGGCGGCGGTGATCGGCCTCGACGGGATCACCGTGGAAAGGGTGTCGTCGCGGGAGGATTTCAACATCGACCTGGTCTCGGCGGAGGGGATCAACGTCGTGAAGAGGGCCATCGCCGAGGCGCGCGACCGCCCGGAGGACCGTCCGGAGGAGATCACCATCTCCTCCCGGTCCGGGCTGACGATCCTCAGGGCCTTGGGGGCGGATTACTTCCTGTGCGTGGTGGTGGGGCCGGACGGCACCCCGGGCCGCGCGCGGTACGAGGCCTGGCGCGCCGGAGTGCAGCTCGAGGAGACGGTCCGTTGAACCGCCGGCGGAATACCGGCCGATACGCGCCGCGGGCCCCGGGGCTTCTGGGTTATGCTACCGCCCCGGGGGAGGGCGTGGGCGGAGGGCGTTTGGACAGCGATCTCAAGGAGTTGATCGAGTACGTCGAGAACAGCTCCTTCGTCGAGTTCGAGCTCGAGAGGGACGGCTTCAAGATCAAGCTGGTCAAGCGCGGCGCCGCGTCCGGCGGGCCCTCGATCCAGACCCCCGCGCCGGCCGCGGAGCCCGGGCCCGCTCCGGGCGCGGCGGCCGCTCCGGCGGTGGAGCCGGCCGACATCCACGTGGTGAAATCGCCCATCGTCGGCACCTTCTACCGGGCGAGCGCCCCGGGCGCCAAGCCGTTCGTGGAGGTCGGGGACCGTGTCTCCAAAGGGCAGGTCCTGTGCATCGTCGAGGCGATGAAGCTGATGAACGAGATAGAGTCCGACTGCGACGGCCAGGTGGTGGAGATCCTGGTGACCAACGGGCAGCCCGTCGAGTTCGGGGAATCGCTCTTCAAGGTGCGCACCTCCGGCCCGGCGTGACCGGAGGGGCCCGATCCCATGTTCAGAAAGATCCTGATCGCCAACCGGGGCGAGATCGCCCTCCGGATCATCTGGGCCTGCCGCGAGCTCGGGATCCAGACGGTGGCGGTCTACTCGACGGCCGACGCCGACTCGCTGCACGTCAAGTTCGCGGACGAGGACGTGTGCATCGGCCCCCCGCGCAACACGCAGTCCTACCTCAATGTCGGCGCGGTGATCACCGCGGCCGAGATCACTCAGGCCGACGCCATTCACCCCGGGTACGGCTTCCTCGCGGAGTCGGCGCACTTCGCGGAGGTGTGCGAGGCCTGCTCGATCCGGTTCATCGGCCCGAGCCCCGGCGTGATCCGGCTGATGGGTGACAAGGCGAAGGCGCGAGAGACGGTCATGGCGGCGGGCGTGCCCGTCCTCCCCGGGAGCGAAGGGACGCTGACCGACGACGAGGAGGCCAGGGGCCTCGCAGCCGGGATCGGGTACCCGGTGATCGTCAAGGCGGCCGCCGGCGGCGGCGGCCGGGGCATGCGGATCGTCGCCTCGGAGCCGGAGCTGCTGCCGGCGCTGGGCGCCGCCCGCAGCGAGGCCCGGGCGGCCTTCTCCGTCCCGGATGTCTACCTGGAGAAGTACCTCAAGAACCCGCGACACATCGAGATCCAGATCCTGGGGGACTCGTTCGGCAACATGGTGCACCTCGGTGAGCGCGAGTGCTCCATCCAGAGGCGCCACCAGAAGATCATCGAGGAGTCGCCCTCCACCGCGCTCACGCCCAAGCTGCGCCGCAGGATGGCGGAGGCCGCGCTCAAGGCGGCCCGGGCCTGCGGCTACCAGAACGCCGGAACCGTGGAGTTCCTCCTGGACGAGGAGGGGAGGTTCTACTTCATCGAGATGAACACCCGCATCCAGGTCGAGCACCCGGTGACCGAGACGGTCACCGGCATCGACATCATCAAAGAGCAGATCAAGATCGCCGCCGGCGAGTCCCTGGCCTTCCGCCAGGAGGATATCGTCCACACGGGCCACGCGATCGAGTGCCGGATCAACGCGGAGGATCCCGAGACCTTCGTCCCCTCTCCCGGGCTGATCACCACGTTTCACCTGCCCGGCGGGCCGGGGGTGCGGGTGGACACCGCGGCGCACCCCGAGTGCACCATCCCGCCCTACTACGACTCGATGATCGCCAAGCTGATCACGCGCGGCAACAACCGCATGGAGGCGATCTCGCGTATGCGGCGGTCGCTCGAGGTGATGGTGGTGGAGGGCATCCGTACGAACATACCGCTGCACCGGAGGATCCTGGGCGACCCCGACTTCATCCGCGGCAATCTGCACACCGGCTTCCTCGACCGTCTCCTGGAGCGCAGGGAGAAGGCCGCGGTCGCGTCCTGACCCGTGGGGAGGTGACGCCGTGAGGGAGCCGCGCGGCATCGTGTTCCTGGTCGGCTTCATGGGCGCCGGGAAGACCACCGCGGGGATCGCGCTGGCGCGGCTTTTGGGGTGGGACTTCGTCGACCTGGACGAGCTCATCGCGGAGCGGGAGGGGCGCAGCATCGCTGAGATCTTCAGGGAGGACGGGGAGGCGTACTTCAGGAGGGTGGAGGCCGAGGCCCTATCGACGCTCCGCGGGCGCTCGCGGCTCGTGGTCGCGTGCGGGGGAGGCACCTACGCCCGGGAGGCGACGCGCCGGTTGATCGACGGCATGGGGCGGGCCGTCTGGCTGCGCCTATCCCTGGCGCGGGCCCTCGCGCGCTGCGAGCGGCCCGCGGACCGGCCGCTGCTGCGCGATGCGGCGCAGGCCGAGGCCCTGTACCGCTCCCGCCTCCCCGCCTATCGCTCAGCGCCCCTGAGCGTGGAGGTCGACGGCCTCGCTCCGGAGCAGGTGGCGGAGCGGATCGAGGCGCTGCTCTGATGCGCTACCTGGTCCTCGCGGATCTGCACAGCAACCTGGAGGCCCTGCGGGCCGCCCTCGGATACGCCCGCCGGCTCGGGTTCGAGCGCGCGCTCGTGCTCGGCGACATCGTCGGCTACGGGGCGGACCCGAACGGCGTCGTCGACGCGCTGCGCGCCCTGCCGGAGCTGACGGCGATCCGCGGCAACCACGATCGGGTGGCCGCGGGGATCACCGGGCCGGACGGCTTCAACGAGGCGGCTCGCGCCTCGGCCGAGTGGACGCACCGCTCGCTGCGCGAGGACAACCGCGACTACCTCGGGGGACTGCCGAGAGGACCGCTCGAGTTCTCTCCGGGATCGCTGCTCGCCCACGGGACTCCTCTCGACGAGGACGCCTATCTCCTCGACGGGGGAGGAGCCCGCGCCTGCTTCGAGTCGCGTCCCTTCGATCTCTGCTTTATCGGCCACACCCACTACCCGTCGCTGTTCGCGCTGAACGGCGACGAGGTGAGTGCGGGACTGCTGCGGGGCGGCCGGGTGGAGGTCCGTCTGGCGGCCGGCGCGAGGTTCCTGATCAATCCGGGGTCGCTGGGACAGCCCCGCGACCGCGACCCGCGATGCAGCTTCGCGATCTACGACGATGACGCCCGCACGGTCACGCTCCACCGCCTCGAGTACCCGGTGGAGACGGCGCGGCGCAAGATCCTCGATGCGGGACTCCCGGCGGTCCTGGGCGACCGCCTGCGGGCCGGCGTGTGAGCCGGACGACACCAGGATCCCGGCGCCGCGGACGCACCGGGGGAAGGGGGACGCGATGATCAGACTGTACGACAACGACTCGGACGCCGAGATCGGCGAGATCACCGAGGACGAGCTGAGCCTCATCCAGGAGAACCTCGTCGAGGAGTCGCTCGACGACTACTCCTACAGCATCAGCGAGGCCGCCATCAACGTCCTGGAGGCGGGTGGCGCCAACCGGCGGCTGATCGAGGTTCTCCGCAGGGCGCTCGCGGGGCGATCGTCCATCGACGTTCGCTACGAGCTCGACTGACGTCAGCCGACCCACCACCAGGCGGCGTACAGCGCCATGAAGAGCCCTCCGAGCGGCAGCGCCAGCGACATGTAGGCGGCGTAGAGCCGCTCCGATCGTGCCGTGAAGGCCGCGAGCAGCACGTGCACGGGGAAGATGGTCGCCGCAAACCGGGAGAACGACCAGAGGGTCGAGCATAGGGGGAGCAGGATCGCCGCGGTCGCGTACAGCGCGTAGGAGCGACGCAGCCGCCTGTAGAGGAGCGGGATCGACGCGACCAGCATCAGGGCGATGACGAGATCGATCGTCGATCCGTGCGCGCCGTGCACCTGGGGCGACTCGGAGTAGCGGAGGAAGGCGCGCCAGGGGCCCGAGGTCGGGCCGCGCCAGCGCTCCTGCCGCCAGAGGAACGGCACGAGACTGCCGAACAGGCTGTAGCAGTACAGGCAGTAGGCGCTGAGAGCCGCGATCGGGGGCCCCCCCGCCTGCAGTCCCCGAGCCAGAGTCCGCCGCCAGCGGTCGGGCCGCCGCCGGACCAGCGCCTCGTCGAGCAGGGGGATCAGGACCAGGACTCCGGTCGGGCGCGACAGCGCGCACAGGGCGCCCAGGAACCCCGCCCCGAACGGCCGGTCGCGCCGGGCCAGGCGGATCGCGCCCAGGAGGAAGGCCAGCATCAACGACTCCGCGTAGACCGCCGACAGGAACAGGCTCGTGGGGAAGGTGAGCAGGATCCAAAGCGATCGGTCGGCGGTCTCCTCTCCCAGATCGGCCCGGACGAGCTCCCTGAGGCTCCTCATCGCGGCCAGCAGCGCGAGGTTGGAGATCAGCAGGCCCGCCAGCAGCGGCGACAGGCCGAGCAGCATCCCGCCGCGGATCAGCAGGGGGTAGAGGGGGAAGAACCCGGTGGCGTCGCCGTCCGCGTAGGCGACGCCCCCGTCGGGCAGGAGCTGTGCGGAACGGTACCCGTGCTCGGCGATCAGCAGATACCACTCCGCGTCCCACCGGGCCCAGATCTCCAGCGCCGCGGGCCCCGGCGCGTGGAACACCAGGTTCCCCTTCTGGACCGTCAGGCCCGAGACGAGCAGGTGCAGCCCCAGAAGGCCGGCGAGGAGCAGGCCGGCGCGGGTGGCGGCGAACGGCGCCAGCAGGCGTCGCGCGGCGGCGCTCAAGGCGCGGTCCCGGCGTGCGGGGGGTTCGGCTCCCCGCACGGGCGGCGCCCCGGGCGCAGGCGGCGGGTCAGCCACTCGAGGGTCAGGGCCACGCTCGGAGCCGCGACCGCCACGACCGGCATCAGGAACCGGTTCCCGTAGTGGCTGGTCGCCCAGTAGCGATAGGTGCCGAAGAGCAGCAGCAGGAACTCGCCGATGACCAGGTGGAGGACCGCCTCCGCCGGCCGCCGACGCAGGAGGAGCACGAACCCGGGGAGCACGAGGAACAGGACCGGCGAGGTCGGCAGCAGGCCGTGGAGCGGATCGATCATCTCGGCCACCAGCCCGGCCAATGGGTTCTGGTCGAACAGTCCCCGGTGGCTCAGGGTGACGATGCCGTACCCGCCGATCGCCACGTTGCGGTCGTACGGGGTCGTGAACGGCGATCCGAACAGGGTCCAGTTGAGACAGGCGAGAGCGATGATCGGGCCGGCCGTCCCCGCGGCGCAACGCACCAGACCCCGTCGTCCGCGGCTCCACAGGGAGAACGCCCACCCGACCGGCACCAGGAACAGGTGCGTCAGCTTGGCCGCGGCCGCGAGGCCGAGGAGCAGGCCGCCGCCGCCGTCGTGGCCCCGGGCCAGCGCCAGCAGCCCCGCGGCCAGGATGAGCGTCGCGAACAGATCGGGGGAGAAATTGTAGTCATAGCGCCTGAGGAAGGTGCCGAGCAGGAGGAGCAGCGAGGCCGCAGCGGCCGGGACGGCGCCGGCCGCCGGGCGCGCCAGACGCATCATCACGACCGCCAGCAGCCCCAGCACGAGAAGGTTGAAGACCAGCAGGCCCGGCATGCCGAAGACGTGCAGGAAGGGCACCGCCGCCAGCGGCATCAGGACGGGGTGCTTGGGGTACCAGGCTCCGTCCCGCCCCAGCGCGATCTGGCGGCCGTGGACCTCGAGTCCTCCACGCAGCTGGTTGCGTAGATCGAGGTCGCCGTCGTACAGCAGCGACACGGCGGTGGAGGCGTAGTAGGGGCAGTCTCCCACCAGGTATGAGAGAGGGCGGTACCGGGCCGCGGCCCGGCCCCCGAAGAGCAGCAACACCCCCAGGAACAGAGCCGCGCCGACCCACAGGTCCAGCCGGCGTCCGCCCCCGACCGGGCTGTGGCGATCCGACACGGCCACCGTAACATCCCCGGATTGGCCGTGAAACGTCTCTGGACGGTTAGTATCCACCATAAAAAACAACAATTTACGAGGCAAATATACATCTCTCATACAATATTGTCAATTTACTGCTGGACACTACTCGATATCAGCATAACGGCTTGACAAAAATTGTTCTAGTACATAATTTGACACGGGCGCTCGGATAGACGGAAATCCACGCGTCGTATTGGGAGGTCGCGGCGGTACCCCGCTGCTGAGGTCACGAATGGCCGTCAAGCTGGGAGAGATGCTGATCAAGGCGGGGCTGCTGACCCCGCAGAGGCTCCAGGAGGCCCTCGAGTACCAGAAGACCAACGGCGGCAAGCTCGGCTTCAACCTCGTCAAGCTGGGGTTCGTGAAGGAGGACGAGATCACCAGGGTCCTCTCCCAGCAATACGGGGTTCCCGCCATCAACCTCTCCAAGATCGAGATCGACGACACCGTCGTCAAGCTCATCCCGAGCGAGGTGGCTCAGAAGTACCTGATCATGCCGGTGAGCCGGACCGGCGCGACCCTCACGATCGCCATGGTCGACCCGACGAACGTCTTCGCCATGGACGACATCAAGTTCATGACCGGCTACAACGTCGAGCCGGTGGTCGCCTCCGAGCTGGCGATCAAGGAGGCCATCGACCGCTACTACGGATCCATCCATGCCCTCGAGCTCAAGAAGGTCATGGACGAGATGGCCCGGGACGAGCAGGCCGATCAGAACCTCGAGCTCCTCGAGGAGGAGGAGGAGGTCGACCTCCAGAAGCTCGAGGCGGCGACCGAGGAGGCCCCCGTCGTCCGGTTGGTGAACCTGATCCTCACCGACTCTATCAAGCGCGGCGCGTCCGATATCCACATCGAGCCGTACGAGAAGGACTTCCGCGTGCGCTTCCGGATCGACGGCGTGCTCTACGAGATCATGCAGCCTCCGATGAAGCTGCGCGACGCCATCACGTCGCGCATCAAGATCATGGCCAAGCTGGACATCTCCGAGAAGCGGCTCCCCCAGGACGGCCGCATCAAGATCAAGATGAAGCTCCAGGGCAAGAACCGGGAGATGGACTACCGCGTCTCGGTGCTGCCCACCCTGTTCGGCGAGAAGATCGTCCTGCGGCTCCTGGACAAGGAGAACCTGATGCTCGACATGACGAGGCTCGGGTTCGAGATGGAGTCGCTGTCCAAGTTCGAGAAGGCGATCTTCAAGCCGTACGGCATGGTCCTGGTGACCGGACCCACCGGATCGGGCAAGACCAACACGCTCTATTCCTCGATCAGCCGCGTCAACACGCCCGAGACCAACATCATGACCGCGGAGGATCCGGTGGAGTTCAACCTCCACGGGATCAACCAGGTGCAGATGAAGGAGCAGATCGGCCTGAACTTCGCGGCGGCGCTGCGCTCCTTCCTGAGGCAGGACCCCAACATCATCCTGGTGGGCGAGATCCGCGATTTCGAGACCGCCGAGATCGCGGTCAAGGCGGCGCTGACCGGCCACCTGGTGCTCTCCACCCTGCACACCAACGACGCGCCCTCAACCATCAACCGTCTGATGAACATGGGGATCGAGCCTTACCTCGTGGCCACATCGGTGCACCTGATATGCGCGCAGCGCCTCGTGCGCCGCCTGTGCAAGGAGTGCAAGGAGGAAGTGTCGATGCCGCAACAGGCGCTGCTCGACATCGGGTTCGCTCCCGAGGAGGTCGCCGACGTCAAGCTGTACAAGGGGCGCGGCTGCGCGACCTGCAACAACACGGGATACAAGGGGCGCGTCGGCCTCTACGAGGTGATGGAGATCGGCGACGGCCTGCGCGAGATGATCCTCACGGGCGCCTCGTCGGTGGAGCTGAAGAACAAGGCGGTTGAGGACGGCATGGTGACCCTGCGCGGGTCCGGGCTGAGGAAGTTGAAGGCCGGACTGACCACCGTCGAAGAGGTCGTCCGCGAGACGGTGCTCTGAGGAGGGCTCGATGGCAGTCACGCTGCATCAACTCTTGAAGACGCTCGTGGAGCAGGGGGGGACGGATCTGCACATCACCACCAATTCCCCCCCCCAGATCCGCGTCGACGGCAAGCTGGTGCCGCTGCAGCTCCCGCCGATGACCGCGGCCGAGACCAAGGCGCTGGCCTACAGCGTGCTGACCGACAACCAGAAGCACCGCTTCGAGGAGAACCTCGAGCTCGACTTCTCCTTCGGGGTCCGCGGCCTGGCCCGTTTCCGGGCCAACATCTTCAGCCAGCGCGGCGCGGTGGCCGCCGCGTTCCGGACCATCCCCTGGGAGGTGAAGTCCTTCCAGGAGCTGGGGCTGCCCCCCGTCGTGTCGTCCCTGTGCGAGAAGCCCCGCGGGCTCATCCTGGTCACCGGCCCGACGGGATCCGGGAAATCGACCACGCTGGCCGCGATGATCGACAAGATCAACAACGAGGAGAAGGGGCACATCGTCACCATCGAGGACCCGGTCGAGTACCTCCACGGACACAAGAGCTGCATCGTCAACCAGAGGGAGCTGCACGCCGACACGCACTCGTTCAGCAACGCGCTCAAGTCGGTCCTGCGCCAGGACCCGGACGTGGTGCTGATCGGCGAGATGCGCGACCTCGAGACCATCGAGGCGGCGCTGCGCATCGCCGAGACGGGGCACCTCACCTTCGGCACGCTGCACACCAACTCCGCGGCCCAGACCATCAACCGGATCATCGACGTCTTCCCGGCGCACCAGCAGGCGCAGATCCGCGCCCAGCTCTCGTTCGTCATGGAGGGCATCCTGTGCCAGTCGCTGCTGCCCAAGGCGTCCAACAGGGGTCGCGTCCTGGCGATGGAGATCCTGATCCCCAACTCCGCGATCCGGAACCTGGTGCGCGAGGACAAGGTGCACCAGATCTACTCGATGATGCAGACGGGCCAGGCGCAGTTCGGGATGCAGACGTTCAACCAGTCGCTGGCGACCCTCTACTTCAAGAAGCAGATCAGCCTGACCACGGCCCTGTCGCACAGCAGCAACCCCGACGAGCTCCAGGAGATGATCAACCGCGGCGCGGGGCTCATCAGCCAGCCGACGACGGCGAGCGCCGTGGCGGCGCGCGGCGGCCGGAAGTAAGCGCGGGGGAGGAGCCGGGAGATGCCGACCTACAGCTGGAAGGGCAAGAACAGGATGGGAAAGACCCAGGAGGGGACCGTCACCGCCGACAGCAAGGACGCGGTGATCGGCCTGCTGCGGCGCCAGCAGATCATGGTGTCGGCGGTCACCGAGAAGGGCAAGGAGATCGCCATCCCGAAGTTCGGCGGGAAGGTCTCCCAAAAGGAGATCGCCATCTTCACCCGCCAGTTCTCCGTCATGATCGACGCCGGCCTGCCGCTCGTGCAGTGTCTCGAGATCCTCGGCTCGCAGCAGAAGAACCGGCTCTTCCAGAAGGTGCTGTTCCAGGTGCGACAGGACGTGGAGTCGGGGTCGAACCTCGCCGCCTCGCTGCGCAAGCACCCCAAGGTCTTCAATGACCTGTTCTGCAACATGATCGCCGCGGGCGAGTCGGGCGGCATCCTGGACACCATCCTGCAGAGGCTGTCGGCCTACATCGAGAAGCGGGTCAAGCTCCAGTCCGCGGTGCGCTCGGCGATGATCTACCCGGTGGCGGTCATCACCATCGCGATCGGCGTCGTGGTGGTCATCCTGTGGAAGGTCATCCCCACCTTCGCGATGCTGTTCGAGGGGCTGGGCGCGACCCTGCCCCTGCCGACGCGGATCACCATCGCGGCGAGCAACTTCCTCGGACGGTACATGCCCCTGATCGTGCTCGGCATGGTCGCCGTGGTGTTCTTCCTCAGGCGCTACTACAGGACCTACAGGGGGCGGCGCAGCCTGGACGCGCTCATCCTCAAGCTCCCGGTGCTGGGCGATCTGCTGCGCAAGATCGCCGTGGCGCGGTTCTGCCGGACGCTGGGCACCCTGATCCAGTCGGGCGTTCCGATCCTCGACGGTCTCGAGATCACCGCCCGCACGGCCGGCAACTCGATCATCGAGGACGCCATCATGGCGACCCGCAAGAGCATCGAGGAGGGGAAGACGATCGCCGTGCCGCTGGAGGAGACCGGCGTGTTCCCCTCGATGGTGGTGCAGATGATCAGCGTCGGCGAGCAGACCGGAGCGCTCGACGCGATGCTGTCCAAGATCGCGGACTTCTACGAGGACGAGGTCGACGAGGCGGTGGAGAACCTGATGGCCCTCCTCGAGCCCGTGATGATCCTGTTCCTCGGGATCATGATCGGCGGCATCGTGATCTCGATGTACATGCCGATGTTCAGCCTCATCGGCAAGATCGCCTAGGCGCATGGATGGAGCGACATCAGCGCGAGCTCCGACGACAGCTCCGATGGCTCATGACCTACCGGGTCGTGATCATCACGACCCTCCTCGCCTGTACCTTCGTCATCGAGCTGCTCTACCGGCCCCGGCTGTCCCTGAGGCCCTTCTACCTGCTGGCGATCGGCACCTACCTGCTCACGATCGCCTACGCGGTGCTGGCGCGGTGCTGCCGCACCGCGGGAGCGCAGGTCTACGCGCAGATGGGCGGGGACCTCGCCATCGTGACCGGATTCGTCTTCCTGACGGGCGGCCCCGAGAGCCCGTTCTCGTTCCTGTACCTGCTCACCATCATCGTCTCCAGCATCCTGCTGATGCGGAGCGGGGCCTTCGCGCTGGCCGCCTGCTCCTGGGCGACGTACGCCGTGATGGTGCTCCTCAACCTCTGGGAGGTGCTGCCCCGCTATCCGGAGGGGAGCTTCGGGGAGGAACGCATCGCCGCGGTGCGCGCGGTCTACCTGCTGGTCGCCCACGCGGTGTCGTTCTTCGCCGTCGCCTACCTGGCCTCGTACCTGGCGGAGAATCTACGCAAGGCCGGCCAGGAGCTGGAGATGCGGCGCGACGACCTGGCGCGGCTGCGGGCCTTCAACGACAACATCATCGACAGCATGCACTCGGGCCTCCTGACCACGGACTGGGACGGCCGCATCACCTTCGCCAACCGCGCTGCGGGAGAGGTCACGGGCTACCCCGTGGGCGAGCTGACGCAGCGCACGATCCTGGAGGTGCTGTCGCAGGACCGGCCGTTCCTCTGGCGGATCCGGCAGGCGCTCGAGCGGGAGCGACGGTACCGGCTGGAGCTGGACTACGTCGACGCCCGGGGGCGATGCCTGTTCCTCGGGTTCACGGTCTCGACCCTGCGCGAGCGCGGAGGGGACCCGATCGGCATGATCTTCATCTTCCAGGACCTCACCGAGATCCGGATGCTCGAGGAGGAGGTGGCTCTCAAGAAGAGGATGGCCGCCCTCGGCGAGATGGCGGCCGGCGTGGCCCACGAGCTGCGCAACCCGCTCGCCTCCATCAGCGGCTCCGTGCAGGTGCTCAAGCGCGACCTGCGGCCGGAGCGGGAGGCGGGGCAGCTGATGGACATCGTCGTCAAGGAGTCGCGGCGGCTCGACGGCATCATCCGGGACTTCCTCCTGTTCGCGAAGCCGGGGCGCTTCAACCCCCAGCCGGGCGACCTGGTCTCCCTGGTCCGGGAGGCGCTCAGCCTTCTGGAGAACAGCGAGGAGAAGAAGCCGCACCACAAGGTGGTCACGCGGTTCCAGCGCGCCTCCATCCCGGTTGTCGCGGACCTCGATAGGCTGAGGCAGGTGTTCTGGAACCTGGCGATGAACGCCCTCAGGGCGATGCCGGAGGGAGGGACGTTGACCGTGCGCGCCGCGGACGGGCTGGAGGGGAGCGTGGTCCTGTCGTTCACCGACACCGGGATCGGCATGTCGGAGAGCGAGGTGGCCAGCAACTTCCAGCCGTTCCACGGCTCCTTCGGGGGCGGCGCCAGGCTGGGCCTGGCGATCGTCTACCGCATCGTCGAGGAGCACGGCGGCCGCATCAAGGTCCGCAGCCGGCGCGGCGCCGGGACCGAGGTGGCGATCCACCTGCCGCGGGGAGTCGGGTTGTCGCCCGCGGCGGAGGTGAGGCGGTGGACAGGCTCCTGATCGTCGACGACGAGAAGGGCATGAGGGACTTCCTCTCCATCATGCTCAAGAAGGAGGGCTACGCCGTCACGCCCGCCGGGTCGGCGCAGGAGGCGTGCGAGCAGATCGGCCGGAACGGCTTCGATCTGGTGATCAGCGACATCTCCATGCCCGGCCGCTCCGGCCTCGAGGTGCTGCGCGAGGCCCGCTCCAACAGCCCCGGGACTCCGGTCATCATGATCACCGCCTACGCCTCGACCGAGAGCGCCGTGGAGGCGCTCAAGCTCGGCGCCTACGACTACATCATCAAGCCGTTCGACGTGGAGGAGCTGAAGGTCGTGGTGCGCAACGCCCTCGAGAAGCGCCGGCTCGAGCAGGAGAACAGCATCCTCAAGCGCGAGCTCAAGCGGCAGATCCGGATGGACGAGCTGATCGGCAACAGCCCGCGGATGCGTGAGGTCCTCGACCTCGTGCGGCGGATCGCGCCGACCAACAGCACCGTTCTGGTCTCCGGCGAGTCGGGCACCGGGAAGGAGCTGGTGGCCCGCGCGATCCACGCCGGCAGCCCGCGGCGCGAGCGCCCCTTCGTGTCGATCAACTGCGGGGCCATGCCGGACGATCTGCTCGAGAGCGAGCTGTTCGGGCACGCCCGCGGCTCGTTCACGGGGGCCGTGACGGCCAAGAAGGGGCTGTTCGAGGTCGCCGACGGTGGAACGATCTTCCTGGACGAGATCGGCGACACCAGCGCGGCCATGCAGGTCAAGCTGCTGCGTGTGCTGCAGGAGCGCCGCATCCGCCGGGTGGGCGGGACGGACGAGACCCAGGTGGACGTCCGGGTCCTGGCGGCGACCAACCAGAACCTGGAGCAGATGGTGCGCGACAGGAGGTTCCGCGAGGATCTCTACTACCGCATCAACGTCATCCAGGTCCGGATGCCGGCCCTGCGGGAGAAGCGCGAGGACATCCCGGCGCTGGCGCTGCACTTCCTCGTCAAGTACGGCCGCTCGATGGGCAAGAACATCACCCGCATCACCGAGGAGGCGATGAGGCGGCTGGTGGGCCACGACTGGCCCGGCAACGTCCGGGAGCTCGAGAACGTGATCGAGCGGGCCGTCGCCCTCGAGACCACCGACGCGATCACGGTCGACAGCCTGTCGCGCGACATCCTGGCCGGCCCGCCGCCGTCCCAGCAGATGCCCATCCACCTGACCGACACCGGGATCGACTTGGAGCGCCAGCTGGAGGCGCTGCGCGAGCACTTCATGGAGGAGGCGCTCCGCAGAGCCGACGGGGTGCAGACCAGGGCCGCAGAGCTCCTCGGGATGAGCTTCCGCTCCTTTCGATACTTCGCCAAGAAATACGGCCTGTTCGAGGGACGGCGGGAACCGCGGGTCGGCCTCGGCTAGCCGGCCGACGGGCTCGTGCCGCGGTCCTTTTCGCGCCGTCCGGGATCGGCTACCCTGCGACGGTCCTGCCGCCGCCGATACGCGGGGGAGGGAGATCGGGTGCGGGTTCTAGGCGCGGGTTCTGCGGAGGGGTCCGGAGCCCGGGGCGCGCGGCTCCTGCCGGCGGCGCTCTTGGGCTGCCTCATGCTCTTCGCGTTCCGCGGCCCGCTGTCCGGGGGCCGCTTCTACCTGCGCGACGTCTCGCAGAACCACCACCCGATCCGCTCCCTGGTGACCGAGAGGATGCGCGGGGGGTCGCTGCCGCTGTGGGACCCGTATCACGGCGGCGGGACCCCCCTGCTCGCCAATCCAGACAATCTGGTCCTGCATCCGATCTCGCTGCTGTTCCTCGTGATGCCGCTC
>JBHIBC010000055.1:0-18615 GCA_046758905.1 Acidobacteriota bacterium
CGCCCCGCCCGCGGCATCGTCCCCCCTGCGCCTCCGGGCCGGCGGGAGCGGGCCGGCGACCGGGCGGGCCGGGGCTCCGCCCCGGCCCCGCCCGCACCCGCGCCAACCACCGCGGCCGGCCGCCGACCCGCCGCCGAGCACCTCTTCCCGCGCAGCCTGATCGTGGACTATCCGGTGGCCGTCCGCGCCGAGGGCATCTGGATCTACGACAGCACGGGCAGGAGGATCCTGGACGGCTCCGGCGGCGCGGTGGTGTGCTCTATCGGCCACGGCGTGAGCGAGATCGCCGCCGCCATGGCCGCGCAGGCGAAGCGGCTCGCCTTCGTCCACTCGACACAGTTCGTCTCAAGGGAGTCGATGAAGCTGTCGGCGCGGATCGCCGCCCTCTGCCCGGGCGACCTGAGGACGACCGGCCGCGTCTACCTGGTCTCCGGCGGCAGCGAGGCGATCGAGACCGCGATCAAGCTGGCCCGGCAGTACCATGTCGAGACCGGCCGCCCGCAGAGGACCAGGGTCATCGGGCGCTGGCAGTCGTACCACGGCAGCACCCTGGGCGCCCTGGCGGTCACCGGCAACGTCGCACGCCGGAGCCTCTACCAGCCGTTGCTCGCCGACATGCCGCACATCCCGCCCTGCTACTGCTACCGCTGCCCGTACGGGCTGAGGTACCCGTCCTGCGAGATCGCCTGCATCGAGGAGCTCGAGACCGCGGTCCACCAGCAGGGCGCCGACACCGTCGCGGCGTTCATCGCCGAGCCGATCGTCGGCGCGACCCTGGGCGCCGTCCCGGCGGTCGACGGGTACTGGAAGCGGGCGCGCGAGATCTGCTCGAAGCACCACATCCTGCTGATCGCCGACGAGGTGATGACCGGGGTCGGACGCACCGGGAAGAACTTCGGCGTCGATCACTGCAAGGTGGTGCCCGACATGATCGCGACCGGGAAGGGGCTGTCGGGAGGCTACGCGCCCCTCGGCGCCGTGATCGCCCGGGGGTTCATCGCCGACGCCCTCCGCGCGGGGCGCGGCTACTTCGAGCACGGATTCACCTACAGCGCCAACCCGCTCTCAGCCGCCGTCGGGATCGCCGTCCTCGACTACATCGAGAAGAACCGCCTCATCGCCCGCGCCGCGCGGATGGGGGGGACGCTGGAGAGGAAGCTGGCGGCCCTCCGGCGCCACCACATCGTCGGCGACGTCCGCGGCCGCGGGATGATGTGGGGCGTCGAGATCGTCAAGGACCGGAAGAGCCGCGAGCCGTTCCCCGCCTCGCTCAAGGTGTCGAAGAGGATCTACGGCGCCTGTCTGGAGGAGGGGCTCTTGATCTACCCCGGCTCGGGGAGCCGCGAGGGACGGGATGGAGACCACTTCATCGTCGCCCCTCCGCTCACGATCACCTCGTCCGAGATCGACGAGCTCGTCGCGCGGCTCGACCGGGGCCTCGCGAGGGTCGCGAGAGCCCTGCGCTGAGGCGCTCCGCCTCCGCGGCGCCGGCCCTGTCTCGGAGGGGGGTCCCTCCCTGCGCCGCAGGAAAGGAGGATGGGATGAGACGAACCATGATGCCCCTCGCGGCCCTGCTCCTGCTGCCGGGCTGTGGCGACGTCGGATCGGGACGGTCGGGCGCGGGGGCGTCCCGGGTCGAGTGGGCCCTGGCGATCCACGGCGGCGCCGGGGTGATCTCCAGGTCCGTCGCTGAGGGGGATCGGCGGGAATACCTGGACAGCCTGGAGGAGGCCCTGCGGGTCGGGTCGGCGGTCCTGTCCGAAGGGGGCACCGCCCTCGACGCCGTCGAGAAGGTCGTCGTGCTCATGGAGGACGACCCGAAATTCAACGCGGGGAGGGGGGCGGTCTACAACCACGACGGCGAGCACGAGCTCGACGCCTGCATCATGGACGGGCGCACCCTCGGCTGCGGCGCGGTGACCGGGGTGACCACCGTGAAGAATCCGATCATCCTGGCGCGCTACGTGATGGAACGCTCCGGCCACGTGCTGCTCTCGGGCGCGGGCGCCGAGCGGTTCGCCGACGAGATGGGCGTGGAGCGGGTCGAGCAGAGCTACTTCCACACGGAGAAGCGCCGCCGCTCGTGGCTGGAGTATCGGAAGAAGTCGGGCGAGGCCGGGCGGGACGAGGCGTTCGGCACCGTCGACGGGATCCGACCCGGCCGTGAGGCCGGATCGGCCGGCGGCTCAGATGCGGCCGACGGCCACGCCTCGCGGCGCGGTGGCCGCCCGCACGGCCGCTCGCCGGGGACGGTCGGCGCCGTGGCCCTCGATCGGCACGGCAACCTGGCGGCGGCGACCTCCACCGGCGGGCTGACCGGAAAGCGGTTCGGGCGCGTCGGCGACACCCCGATCGCCGGCGCGGGGACCTACGCCAACAACGCCACCTGCGCGGTGTCGGGCACCGGCAAGGGGGAGGAATTCATCCGCCACAACGTCGCCTACCGGATCTCGGCCCTGATGGAGTTCGGGGGGGTGCCCCTGCAACGGGCCGCGGAGGAGGTGGTCCGCCGCACCCTCCGCCCCGGAGAGGGCGGCGTCATCGCCGTCGGCCGCGACGGGAGCGTCGCCCTGGTCTTCAACACCGAGGGGATGTTCCGCGGCGCAGCCGATTCGTCCGGACGGTTCGAGGTGGCGATCTGGGAGTAGACGCCGCCCGGGTCGGCCGGCGCGGGCCCGGCCTCCCCGATCAGCCCCCGCTGCGCCGGAAGGCCACGGTGGATCGGTCGGCCTGGAGGATCCGGTCGAACTGCGCGTGCACCTTGGTCGCCAGAGAGGCGGGCCAGCGGTTCCTGCGCGCGACGAACGACCGCCTGCAGCGCACCGCGTCCTCCCCCTGGGATGTGCAGCTGAAAGTGAGGCTCGTGACCGGGGTCCGCGCCATCACGGGAGACGGCCTCTGCGCGACGCTCATGCCTTCCGGCGGCTCGATGATGACGACCTCCTCCCGGTTCCAGCCCCTGTCGACGTAGAGGGGGTACTGCCTCTCGCCCCTGGAGATGGGGTTCACCTCGAGGCCGGAGAGCACGCAGCCGCGCACCAGCATGACATCGTCCGCCACCGTCACCAGGCCGGGGGCCTCGGCTTCCATCTTGATCCTGAGTGGCTTCTCCACGTCCGCCAGATCCTCGATGGCGTGCGAGCGCAGGACCGCGCCCGGGCGCATGCTCTTGATCCAGTCCTGCAGGTAGGAGATCCTGCCGTCCTCCGCGACGGGCGCCAGATGCTCGCGCATGTCGACGGCGTCCTCGCCGTGGAACTCCGCCTTGATCTCCAGCGCCGCCCGGCCGTCCCGGCGCGGCTTGACGGTGACTGCATACCGGGTCCTGTTCGCCTCCCTCTTCGACGGGAGCCGGACGATCTCCCCCCGGCCGTCCTGGATGAGCAGCGCCTCCGCGCCCGAGTCCTTCCAGGGAACGAGGCGGAACGGGGCATACGCGACCGTCGGGTCGAGCCACTGGTAGCTCCCGTCGGGTTGGGGGATCGCCACCACCGTGTGGGTGAACTGCGAGAAGCTGAAGAAATTGGGGTTCAGGGAGCCGTAGTCCTTTCCCACCACGAGGGCCGCATAGGAGTCGACGCCGATCGACTCGAGCGCGGCCCGCAGCAGCATCGCCTTGTCCTCGTTGTCGGCGATCTTGTTCTTGAGGATGTACTCCACGGAATGGACCCGACCGATCACGGAGATCCACTGCACGTAGCGAAAATCGTCTCTGACGTGCCTGAGGATCGCCTCGATCCTCCGCTGCGGATCCGAGATGCCCTCCACCCATTTCGCCACGACAGGCTTGATCGCCGACTGCCCCTCTCCGGCCGCCTTGTCGTAGTAGAACCCCGCGTACCGGGCGATCGAGGCCCAGTCGATGAAGAACCGATCCTGCCGGCCCAGGGCCTCCAGATACCAGCCCTTCCAGGATTGCAGCGTCATCTCCAGCCGCGGCCCGGCCTCCCGAGGCGGCGGCATCAGGATCTCGTCCCGGTACCCGGACAGGTTGGTCAGCTCCATCGCGTAGAGCTGTCCCTTGGCCTTCCCCTCGCGCCAATTGGTGATCACCGGCTCGACGTTCGGCGGGCAGAGGTCGCAGAGGATCGAGTACGCCGCCCCGTTCGGGATCGCCTGGGTCACTCTCGACCTGCGGGTGAACTCTGGCCCGTCGAAGAACCACGGCTCGATGTAGAGAAGAGGGAGTTGTCGTGTCGGTCGAACTGATACTCGAGGATCGCTCCCGGCTCTACGGCCGGGAAGTTGAACACCCACTCCGTGAACTTTAGGTCCGCCACCTCCACGGCGACCTTCTCGAAGATCTGGTCGGCGGCGACCGGAACGATCGTCCCGTCCGCCTTGATCGTCCGGGCGCGGATGTTGCTCACTCGGGAGTACTTCCGTGCGGGGATGCGCACTTCGCCGAACCGCTTGCCCGCCTCCGTCAGGACCTTGAGCCTCCAGTGGTAGTGCAGCACATTGACCCAGTCGTCGCCCTTCTTGACGATCTTCCCGTTCCGCTCCCTGTTGAGCTGGACCGCGTCGGCGTCAGGGGCCTGCGCGACTCCCGCGAGCTGCCGCTCCTCGGCGCTGATCTCCGGCCGGCCTGATCCCGGCGCGGCCGTCTTCCTCTTTCTTTTCGCAGCCTGCGCTGCGCCCGGCGCCAGGAGCGCGGCGATCAGCACCACTGAGAGGCCCGCCAGCCGGCGGCGGGAGCCGTAGTCGCGAAGCCTGCGGATCGGGGTGAGCTGGCTCTCGGACACTTCGGCACCTCCTTGGCGATCTGGACGTATTGAGGAGCGGTGATTTGATGGTATTGTATGCGACCAAGGGACCCTGTCAATGGGCCGCGGAGACTCCCCGAAAGGGGACGCCGCATATCCATGACCAGAACGCCGGCCGCCGTCCTCTCGTTCCTGATCATCGGGCTGCCGCCGCTCGCGGCGGCGGGCTCCCCGCGCGCCGGCGCGGCCGATCTCGAGGCGGGTCAGGACGCCGTCGTGCTGGAGGAGCACCTCGAGATCGAGATCCGATCCCTCACCGATGCCCGTGTCCGGTACCTGAACCGCACCAGGGTGTTGACGCCGCGGGGCGTCGAGAGATTCGGCTACGCGGGCGTCCCATACCGGCCGGGAGTGTCGGTCCAGCGACTGACCGGTACCGTGATCCTGCCGTCGGGCGGGAAGATCAGGGTCAAGAAGAGGGACATCATGGACGGCGCGGCGTTCGCGTCGTACGAGCTATACTCCGACTCACGATTCCGCGGCATCAGGTTCGACGGGGTGGTGCCGGGCTCGGTCGTGGAGCACTCGTACACCCTGCGCCTGGAGAACCTGCGGTTCCTGCCGAGCCCCGTCTACCTTCAGGAAGAGGAGGGCGTGCCCGTCCGTCTCAAGACCCTCACCGTTCGCGTTCCGGTGGGCTTCCCTATGAGGCTGTCCGTGCGCGGAAGCTCCCCGGACTACTCGCGCGAGGAGGCGGGAGGGACGGTGACGCACAGATGGAGCGTGCGCGACGTGCCGGCGCTTGTGGTCAATCCGAACAGCCCTCCGATCCATGATCTGCTGCCCAGGATCACGATCGAGCCGAAACGCATGGTCTGGGGCGAGCGCGAGATCGACGCCGCCAACTGGGACGGCATCGCGCGCTTCTACTGGGATCTGGCGCGCGAGAGGATGGCCCCGACGGCGGAGGTCGCACGCAAGGCCGGGGAGCTGACCGCCGGCGTGCAGGACGCGGAGGAGAAGACCCGCCTCCTCTACGAGTTCGTCCAGGGCAAGGTGAACTACGTGTCGATCTCGTTGGACATCGGCGGGTGGCAGCCGCACCCAAACAGCGAGGTGCTCCGTCACCTCTACGGCGACTGCAAGGACAAGGCGACGCTGCTGATCGCCATGCTCCGGGCCGTCGATCTCCGCGGCTTCCCGGTGCTGATCCGCAGCCGGGAAATCGGCACGCTGGATCGCGACAGCCCGTCGCTCAAGTTCAATCACGCCATCGTCGCGGCGCCCTCGCCGGAAGGGTACCTGTTCATGGACCCGACCTCCGCTTTCACGCCGTTCGGGGATCTTCCCTGGGGGGACCAGGGCGTCGCTGTCCTGGTGATCGGGGAGGACGGGGACGGCCATCTGACACAGACGCCCCTGTTCCCCGCCCGCCGCAACCGGAGGCATCTGTCGGTGACGGGCCGGCTCGGCCCGGGCGGCGGCCTCGAGGGGGACGTCGTGATCGACTCCTGGGGCCAGAGGAGAGCGGAGCTGGCACCGCTTCTGTGGGAGAAGTCGACCCACCGCGAGGACTTCCTCGCCTGGTTCACGTCCACCCTCGCTCCGGGGGCGCGGATGACCGACCAGGAGATCCGGCCCCCGTCGCAGCCGGACGATCCCATTCGGATCGTCAGCCGCTTCACGATCCCCGCGTACGTGACCCGGGCCGGCAGACTGGAGATCGTCTCGCCGCATCTGTCACGGTTTCGCGACCTGACCTCTCTGGCGACCTACTCGTCGCGCCGGCATCCGTTCTTCTTCGGGTACCCCTTCACCGACACGGTGGAGTCGCGCCTGGTCCTGCCGCCCGGACGGACGCTCAAGAAGGTCCCGGAGGACAGCAGCATCGAGGGTCCGGGGCTGAAGGCGAGCACGGTGTACGAGCTGAAGCGGGAGGGTGGGCGGAACGTGCTGGTGGTCCGGCGGGCGGTCGAGGTGGCGCGCCGCGAGATCCCGGTCAAGGAGTACGCGGCGCTCAGGGACTTCATCTCCGCCCTCGCCGAGGAGGAGGCGAGGGGGGTCGCCCTCAAGCCGGATTACTGATCAGCGGTCCCGCTTACCGGCGCCGGCCGCCAGGAGCGCCGCCCGCAGGGCGCGCCGGCGGCGCGAGTCGATCGTGTCGACGGCCCGCACCGCGTACTCCTGGGCGGTGTAGATCTGCTTCATCAAGGGCCCGTGCCGGCCGCGCGCCATGTCGCCGATCGCGAACAGGCCGGGGACGCTGGTCTCGCCCCGGCGGTCGACCAGCACGTGCCGGAGCTCCGGCGACGCGTCGCCCCCCTCCAGATCGGCCCCCAGGGCGCGCGCCAGATCGTTGTAGACGCGGTACAGGCCCATCGCGACGATGGCGATATCGACCTCCACCCGGGTGCCGTCCCCGAGGGTGAATCCCCTGAGGGTCGCGCCGCGATCGGCGCCCTCGACCTCGACGATCCGCTCCTCCCGGACCGCGATCCCCTCAAGCCCCAGCAGACGGCCGCGCTCCTCGCTCCAGGCGATCGGCTCCCCGCCGGTGAGCACGGCGACGTCCACGCCGTAGCGCTCCCGCACCATCAGGGCCACCTCGGCCGCCGCGTCGCCCGCGCCGAGCAGCGCCACCCGGCGGCCGCGGGTCAGGTGCCCCTCGCAGCGGACGCAGTACAGGAGGGTCTCCTGGTTGGCGTAGGGAAAGACCCAGTGGATCCCGGCGATCTCCCGATCGCCGCGCCGCTTGTGGACCACCGGCTGCCGGTCCATGACCCCGGTGGACAGGATGACGCTCGCGGCCGCGAGCTCCTCCCCGCGCGCGGTCCGGATCCGGAAGCGGTCCTCCTCCCGATCGGCGCCGACCGCGCGGTCCTCGACGAGCCGCACCCGCCCGGCGTGCTCGGCCGCGATCCGCGCCCGGGCGTTCGCGACGAGGTCCCGGGCGGAGATGTGCAGGTGCTGCTCCGCGGCCGCCCTCGCGGCTTCCGGGTGCTCCCGCCCCAGGACGGCGACGATCCGGTCCTGGACGATCGCCGGATGGACGCCGAGCATATTGTCGATGTTGAGGACGTAGGCGGCGCGGCTCGCCCCGTCGACCCGCCGGTCCCCCAGGATCCAGACCGTGTCCAGCTCGTACTGCGCGGCGCGCAGCGCCGCCGCGGCCCCGCCGATCCCCCCGCCCACGACGATGAGGTGCGCGTCGCTCATCGCCTCGCCCCGGCCAGCGCCGATGCGGCGCGCGCGATCGTGGCGGCCCGGGCCCGGAGCGCGCGCTTGAGCACCCTCGCCTGAGCTCCGGCGCGCCTCGCGTCGCCGTCCTTCACCGCCTCGCGCAGGCCCGGGAGCGTCTCGGCGGCGTAGGACGGAAGGGGGGCGTAGATCAGGTGGCGGAACCAGGGCCGCCCGGGGATCCCGCGGCGGTGGAGGAGATCCCTCTCCGCCCTCATGAGAGCGGCGTTGACGCGGTCGATCGTGCGCGCGGGCGGACGCGTCGCGGCCAGCGCCTGCGCGACCAGGCGGTCGAGATCGGCGGCCGCCGCGCTCCACTCGTCGAGGGCCTCCCGCAGCGGCGAGAGGTCGGGGAGCGGCCCGCCCTCACCCGCGGCCTCCTCCAGGTCGTCCAGGTAGCTGCGGACGTCCGCGGGGTAGGGCGACTCCTCGAACGGCAGGATGTCGGCGTTCGCCATCCTGTAGGCCATCACCCCCCACAGCCGCGTCATCGCCGCGTGGTACAGGAAGCCCGGGTCGGCCAGCCGGCTCATCCAGAAGAAATCGTCGTAGATCGAGTGATACACCCCGTACGGCCCCTCGAAGCCTCCGTCGAGCGACGGGATCCCGATGTGGTTGAAGAAGACGGTGTAGTCGGATCCGCTCCCGAGCAGGCCGAAGCCCACCCCCCGCGGATCGCGGCCGGCCGTCTCGAGGCCGTACAGGGCCGAGAACCCCTCCTCGTCGCCCGCCGAGTCGGCGGTCTCCCGATAGAGGTCGCGGCCGCTGCGCGGATCCGGGACGTCGCGCATCGCCTCGGCGATGAAGCGGCGCAGCGTCGGCACGGCCAGGGCGCGGAACCGGGGGCCGGAGACGGCGGAGTCCACGTTCAGGCAGGCGACGCCGCCTCCCGCCAGCTCGTGCCGGAACTCCTCGCCCCATTCGGTCGAGCCGGTCAGCGTCCACTCCTCCGCGTCCCAGCTCGCGAACACCAGCGTCCGCCGGGGCCGCAGCCCGCGGCGCGCCAGCTCTCCGGCCACGCGCGCCAGCTCGATCATCGACACCGTGCCGCTGACCGGGTCGGCGGCGCCGTATACCCAGGCGTCGTGGTGGTTGCTCAGGAGGATCTTTCGGTCCGGCTCGTCGCTGCCGCGCAGCGTGCCGATCACGTTGGTGATGGTGCGGTTCCCGAAGCTCGATTCGATCCTCAGGCGCAGCCGCGCGGGGCCGGGCCCGACGTGGTAGGTGACCGGCAGCCCCCCCTGCCAGGGCTCCGGCGCGACCGGCCCCTTCAGGGCCTCCAGGATCCTGCGCGCGTCGCGGCCGGAGATCGGGATCGACGGGATCCGGGGGAGGACCCGCGACTCCTCCGGAGGGATCCTCCGGGCGCCCGGCAGCGACGCCCAGCCGGGCGTCAGCGGGTCTCCCGGGACGATGAAGTCGTGGGTCGTCGCCCCGCGCTGGAAGTGGCCCGGTGGACCCCAGGGCCCGTGCGGGTAGACCTCGCCGCGCACGTGGCCGTCCTCGGCCGGGTCGCTGTAGAAGACGACGGCGGCGGCGCCGCGCCGGTGCGCCTCCAGCGCCTTGCCGCCGCGGTAGCCGCGGAAGTACCGCGCCAGGACGATCCGGCCCCGGACCGGGACCTCCATCTCCTCGAGCGCCTCGTAGTCCTCCGGGCGGCCGTGGTGCACGTACACCACCTCGCGCGTCAGGTCGCACGAGGGCGAGTAGGCGTTCCAGTTGAGCGCGGCCCGCGCGTCGAACGAGTCCTGGTCCTCCTCGAACCGGTCCTCCGGGTTCGACAGCACCGCCGGCGGTCCCGGCTCCACCAGCTCCAGCAGCGCCTCGCTCACGTACCCCATGTAGACGGAGTAGCGCCTGAGCTCCACCGCGAGCCCCGCCTTCCTGAACTCTCCGGCGATGTAGCGCGCCACCCGGTCGTTCTCCGGCGTCCCGGCCACGTGCGGCTCCTCCGTCAGCAGGCGCGCGTCGCGGCGCAGGCGCTCGACCGCCGGCCCCTTCAGGAGGAGCGACTCGAGGCGGCGCTGCCGGACGAGCGACCCGCGATGGAACCCGTGGATCCCGGGATCCCCCCGCCGCGCCGGCGCGGGCTCCGGCCCCTGCTCGGCGGGAGTGTGCGCCGCGGCCGCATCCGCGCCGCCGGGCTCGGCCGGCGCCGCGGCCGTCCCCAGCGCGGCGGCCGCCAGGAGGGGCGCGATCCCGCGGACGCGTTCGGAGAGGATCGACATGTCGTTCGGAGGCGATTATAAGCGGAGTGGAGAGGCTCGGCCGCGATCGAAGAGGGCCGCGGCAGAAGGGCTGGTCCCGTCCCCCCCCGCGCCGGGACCAGCGCGATCAGAAGCAGGGGGCGTTGTTCGGCCGGAGCCTGCCGTCGCCGTCGGTGCCGAGAAGCCCCTCGACGCCTCCGGCGACGCCGGCGACCAGATAGAAGAACGCCTGGCCGACGCCGGGCGCGCCGGGGTCATCGAACCCGGGCGCGGGCAGGCCCGGAAGGAAGCAGGTGCCGTAGTCGTCGGAGGCGATCCCGGGGATGGTGCCGCGGTAGACGTTGTAGGAGTCGACGAGCAGGCTCCCGGCGGCGGTGAAGCCGCCCGCCGGGTCCGCGACGACGCCCGTCACGATGGAGGCCGCCTGGAAGCTCGCCTCCAGCGCCCGCAGCTTGCCGAAGCCGTACGTGTCGTTGGGAACGGAGCCCGTGAACCCGTCGGCCCGGGCCCCGGCCTGGATCGCGGCCTTGACCTCGGGGCCGTCGAGCGCCGGGTTCACGGCCAGCGCCAGCGCCGCCGTCCCCGCCACGTGCGGCGTCGCCATGCTGGTTCCGCGGATATCGCCGTGTCGGCCGTCCCTCTCGGTGAAGAAGATCCCGCGCGTCGCCCCCACCAGTCCGGTGAGGGTCGATCCGACGAACTCCCCGGGCGCCGCGACGTCCGGCTTCAACCGGCCGTCCCGGGTCGGCCCCCTCCCGGAGAAGGACGACGCGGCCCCCACCACGGCCGAGACCACCGCCCGGGTCACGCTCCCGGCGGAGTTGAGCCACTCGTCCTTGCTGACGTACGCGCCGGCGGTCATCGCGTGCCGGGCCGTCCCCGGTACGGTCACCGTCCCCGCGGCGTCGAAGGCCGAGAAGGTGGCCGACCCGGATCCGACCGTCGCCTCGTTCCAGACGTCGAAGGCCGCCCCCGAGGGCGGGACGTCGTCGGCGCGGACCCGGATCCACCACGCCCCCGTCTCCGGGGGCGTCGCGATCGCGCACCCGCTGCTGTCCCAGATCTGCACGAACACGCGGTTGTCCCCGTTCGCGGGATCGGGGGCGCTCGTGGCGTCGACGTACACGGCACCGGAGGTGGTGCAGACGATCCCCGACGCCTCGCCCGCTGCCGCGGAGATGATCGCGCCGTCCGGCGCCTCGATCTCGACCGTGGCCAGGGACCCGCCCCCGTACCAGAGGTCGAGCCAGACCACGTCGTTGTCGGGCCCCGAGGCCGGCGTGTAGCTCGGGACGCTGAAGCTGTTCGCCCGCAGCGAGCCGGGGGGGCGCCCGTCGTCCCAGTGCACGCGGCGCGCGCCGGAGTTCCCCGCGGCGATCGCCAGCTGGGCGCCCACCCTTCCCGGACCGATCGCCGCGGCGATCGCCAGCTCGTCGGCGTCGGTGCCGTCGTGGGCCCCGAGGGACGTGCCCAGGCTCATGTTCCCGACCCACGGCTTCCCCTCGCTCTCCGCGACCTGCCGGATGAACTGCACCGCGGCCGTCAGGTCGCACTCCGCGCAGAAGGCTCCCGCGTCGTTGAACACGCGCACCACGAGCAGGTCGGCCTCCGGCGCCACCCCCGCGAAGGTGCCGGCAGGCACGCCCTGCCCGGTGTCCAGCCCGTTGCCGGCGGCGCTTCCGGCGACGTGCGAGCCGTGGCCGTGACCGTCGCCGGTGAGCAGCGACCCGTTGGTCGCGAGCGCGGCGTCGATGTCGTCCCTGGTGTAGTGGGCGCCGAAGGTGAACCCCGCGGGAGGCGGGTGGAGCGGGTCGGAGAGGGTCTGGTCCCAGATGCCGAGGATCCGCGTGCTCCCGTCGGCGTTGCGGAAGTCCGGGTGGCGCCAGTCGATGCCGGTGTCGATGACCGCCACGATCACGCCCGCCCCGCCGGTCATCAGGGCGCCGTTGACCTGGTCCGAATCGAGGTGAACCGATCCGGTGCTCACGTCGTTCTGAAGCCTGTACGCGTGCGCCGCCTTCACCCAGAGAACCTCCGGCATCGCCGCCACCGCCTCGATGGCCGAGGCCGGGAGCCGCAGCGAGAGGATGTCCCCGACACGGGCGCGGATCTCGACCCCGATCGCCTCCAGGCTCCGCTCCACCGGCGGGCGGGCGGCGCGTCCCGGCGCGGGCTCGCCCTCGACCCGGGCCTTCGCGAAGAGCGCCGGCTCCTCACCGCGACGATCGAGCCGAACGAAAGGCGGGAGGGAGCGAACCACCGCCTCGGAACGGGGCGGGAGGCTCACGGCGGAGCGGCCCCGGACGGCGGCCGACCCGGCGGCGACGCGCCGCAGGAACGGGCCGAGCTTCGCCTCCGCCCCGAGGGGCGAGCGCGCGCCGGCGGCGGGCGGAGAGGAGGCCGCGTCATCCGGGAACGCAGCGGCGCCGTGGGCCAGGAGCGGGAGCAGCGCGAGGAACAGGGCCGTAACTGGGCTCAGCCGGGCGGACATGGACGCCTAAAGGTACGCCGAAACAACCGCCGCGGCAATCACCGGACGGGCCTGCGGGCTCACAGGTCGAAGCGGCCGCCGAACGTCAGGGTCTGGACCGGGCTGGTCAGATCGCCCGTGATGTAGTGATAGGTCAGCTCGCTCCTGATCGCGAAGCCCCTGAGCAGCTGCAGGTCCAGCCCCACCCCCCAGTTCGCCCCCAGCTCCAGATCGTTGGAGCTGCCGGAGCCGTCCCTCAGCTCGACCTGGTACAGGCCCAGCCCCGCCGTCACGAACGGCTGGACGACGGCGAAGCGGGGAGTGAGGACGATGTTGCCGAGAAGGAAGAACGAGTCGGCGTCGGGATCGCCTTCTCCCGGGGGGATCGGGGCGCGCGCGTCGATCGTCATGAAGCCCGCGGAGGCGCGATAGCTCGCGTGCCGGGCCTTGGCGTACTCGAGCGTGAACGAGAACGCTTGGTCCGATCGGTAGTTCTCGTTCTGCCGCGCGTCCGCGTAGCCGACTCCCGCCGTGAGGGCGTAGTCGCCCGGCTGGCCGGAGGCTCGGCATTCGGCGCCGAACAGGACGAGGATCAGAAGGGTGAGGGGGACGGTGGTGGGTGACGGTCGCATCACGACTCCTCCGCGGCGCCGGGGCGCCGCCTGTCATCCCCACACCGCCCCCGATGCTAGCACACGCGACCGATCTCGGCCGCGGCGAAAGCGTCCGCCCCGCGGGCCGTCCGCGCTCCACCTTCCACGGGGGCGCCTTCCGCCGCCGGGGAGCGGGATCGCGATGCGGGAAACGCCCGCCTCGGGCCCGCGACCCGAGACGCCTTCTCCGTAGCTCCGGCGCGTAGCGCGCTCCGGGGCAGCCCACATCATCTTGAGTCATCCCGCGCCTCCAGTCCCTACATCTTGCACCCGCGACGGCCCCGCCGGGCCATCGGTCTATCTGATTCTCCCGGCACGATTTTCCCCCACGCACAGGGGAGTTTTTGCTTGACAAGGCGGAGGGGGATCTCTATATTCCGCCGGGTGGAGCAAAGTGGACTAAAGTGGGCCAAGGGCCCACACGTCCCAAGCCCAATAGCAGCACTTCAGAAAACCGATTAGGCGCTAACCCGCCGCCGGGCCGGTGGACCCTCCGGGCATCGACCTGCCCGACACGGAACCGGAACCGAGCGCGGCGGCCGTCACGCCGGTAGGTGGGGATGCTGAGGGGAAACTCTCCCGCGAAGGTGGACGACAAGGGGCGGATCAAGATCCCCACCAACTTCCGGAAGTATATCGAGGAACGGTTCGGGCGGGACTGTTTCGTGACCTCGCTCTCCGGCGAATACGTGCGCATCTACCCGATGCCGGTCTGGCTGGAGATCGAGAAGAAGATCGCCGCCCTGCCGTCCATGAACCCCACCATCACGCGCTTCCTCAATCACGTCAATTACTACGGGCAGCCGAACGCGATGGACGATCAGGGGCGGATACTGATTCACCCCCTGCTCCGGCAGCGCAGCGAGATCAACGGCGAGGTCGCCGTCCTCGGACATCAGACGTACCTCGACATCTGGAACCGCGAGAAGTTCGAATCGATGCTCGCGGCTCAGCCCCTGACCGACGAGGACAAGCGGATCCTCGCGTCGCTCGGGATCTGAGGCCGGACGTGCGCTGCGGGACGCCATGGGACCGGTCAACCATCGACCCGTCCTCCTCAGGGAGTCGATGGCCTCGCTCGCCTGTCGGCCCGGGGGCCGCTGGGTCGACGCGACAGTCGGGGCCGGCGGGCACGCGGAGGAGATCCTCCGGCTCACCACGCCCGACGGCTGGCTCCTCGGCTGCGACCGCGACGCCGACGCCCTGGCGGCTGCGGGCCGACGGCTGCGGCCCTACGCCGGCCGGGTGGTGCTGCGGCACACCGACTTCCGGCGGATCCCCTCGATCCTGGACGGGCTCGGGGCCGTCCCGGTGGACGGGATTCTGGTCGACCTGGGGGTCTCGTCCCTGCAGCTCGACGACCCGGAGCGGGGCTTCTCGTTTCGCAGGGACGGCCCGCTGGACATGAGGATGGATCGAAGCGCTCCGACGACGGCCGCCGACCTGGTGAACTCGCTCCTGGAGGGGGAGATCGCCTCGATCCTGTCGCGTTACGGCGAGGAGCCGGCGGCGCGCCGCATCGCCCGGGCCATCGGGCGCGAGCGCCGGCGCGCCCCGATCACCAGCACGGGACGGTTGGCGTCGATCGTGTCGCGGGCGGCCGGGCGGCGCCGCCCCCGCATCCATCCCGCGACCCGCGCCTTCCAGGCGCTGCGGGTCGCGGTGAACGACGAGATCACGGGGCTCGACCGGTTCCTCGAGGAATCGGCGTGGCGGCTTCGGGCCGGCGGGCGCATCGTCGTGATCTCGTTCCACTCGCTCGAGGACCGCATCGTCAAGCGGACGCTCCAGTCGCTCGCGGACCGCTGCCTGTGCCCGCGCGACCTGCCGTTGTGCGGCTGCGGGCGGCCGAACCTGGTGCGCGTGCTGTCGCGCCGAGCGGCCCGCCCCGCGCCGCGCGAGACCGCCGCCAACCCGCGCGCCCGGAGCGCGCGGCTGCGCGCCGCCGAGCGCCTCGCCGGGGCAACGCGATGAGACGGCGCGCCGGCACCGGCCGACTGCACCTGAACGCCCGCCTGGTGCGCGAGCGCGACCGGGCGCGGGCCCGCGAGCTGCGCTGGCTGCTGCTGGCCGCGGCTGCGGCCGCCGTGCCCCTCCTGATGTACGTGGGGCAGCGGGTCGAGTTCATCCGGCTCTCCTACGAGGTCGAGGCGCTGAGCAGGCAGAAGCGCGAGCAGGCCGACCTGAACAAGGAGCTCAAGGTGGAGAGGTCGATGCTCCGCGCCCCCGCCCGGATCGAGAGGCTGGCGCGGGGGTGGCTGGGGTTCGCCGATCCGCGGCCCGGGGACGTCAGGCGGGTGATGCTGTTCGACGGAAGCATCGAGGAGATCCACGACCCCGTGGCGCAGCGCAACGATCCGCCGGAGCGCGGATACCTGGCGGCCGGAGTACTCGTGCCGCCGGCCGATCCGCGGGCGGAGGAACGGTGAGCCGGCGGGAGGCGCGGCGGGTCGGCCGGCGGCGCGCCGGCAGCGGGCGGGTCGGCCGACGCCCCCGCGGGCCGGGGTCCGCCGACACCCGCGAGCGACGCAAGCGCCTCATCCTGCTCGGCGCGGCCGTGGCCGCGGGGCTCCTGGCCCTCGGCGCCCGCTGCGCGCACCTACAGATCCTCAAGGCCCCCGAGCTGATCGAGCGCGCGCGCGCGCAGCAGGAGAAAGCCGTCGTCCTCCACCCGCACCGCGGGCCGATCCTGGACCGGAACGGCAAGGAGCTGGCGCTGAGCCTGGCGGTCGATTCGGTCTACGCCGACCCCTCGTGCCTCGAGGATCCGGAGCGGGCCGCGCCGAAGCTGGCCCGCGTCCTCGGGATGCGGACCTCCGACGTGCGCAGGCGGCTCGACTGCGATCGGCACTTCGTCTGGCTGAGGAGGAAGATCACCCCCGACCTCAGGGATCGGATCGAGAGGCTCGGCCTGCGCGGCGTCGGCTTCGTGCGCGAGAGCCGCCGCTTCTACCCCAAGCGGACGCTCGCCGCGCACGTGCTGGGAGCGTGCGGCGTCGACAACCAGGGGCTCGCCGGGCTCGAGTTCGCGTTCGACAAGACCATCCGCGGCGTGCCGGGCCGGATCCTCTTCCTGCGCGACGGACGCGGGGGCCGGGTCCTCGACCGGGCGCGGACCGAGCCGATCCCGGGGGCCGGCCTGGTCCTGACGCTCGACGCCGTCATCCAGCACGCCGCCGAGCGCGGCCTGGACGCCGCGATGAGGGACACCGACGCCCGGGGGGCCGCCGCCGTCGTCCTGCGCCCGCGGACGGGGGAGGTGCTCGCCCTCGCGAACCGGCCCACCTTCGACCCCAACACCTTCTCGCGGGCGCGCGCGGCGGCGCGCCGCAACCGCGCGGTGTCCGACTTCTCCGAGCCGGGGTCGACCTTCAAGGCGATCATCGCGGCGGCCGTCCTGGAGGCCGGGCTGGTCCGCCCGGAGGAGGTCATCTGGTGCGGGAACGGGTCGATCACCGTGGCGCGCCACCGGTTCCGCGAGGACAGCCGGCCGTTCGGAGAGCTCACCTTCACCGAGGTGCTGTCGCGCTCGAGCAACGTGGGCGCCATCAGGGTCGCCTCCCGGATGCGCCCGGCCGACCTGCTCGAGGCCCTGCGGCGCTTCGGCTTCGGGAGCCGGACGGGGATCGAGCTGCCGGCCGAGAGCGGCGGGCTGCTGCGCGACGTCTCCGACTGGTCGGGCCTGTCCCAGGCCTCCATCGCGATCGGGCAGGAGATCGGGGTGACCCCCCTGCAGCTGGCCGCGGCGTTCGGCGCCATCGCCAACGACGGCGTCTGGGTCCGCCCGCACATCGTGGGGGACGACGCAGGCGGCCGGCACCGGCGCGCGGCGGCCGGGCGCCGCCGGGTGGTCTCCGTCGGCACGGCGCGCGACCTGAGGGCGATGCTGACGACGGTGGTGTCGCGGGGCGGGACCGGCGAGCACGCGGCGCTGCCCGGCTACTCGGCCGCCGGCAAGACCGGCACCGCCCAGAAGATCGACGAGGGGGGGCGGTACAGCCGGGACAAGCACGTCGCCTGGTTCGCCGGGTTCGCCCCCGCCGAGCGGCCGGAGATCGTCGTCGTGGTGATGGTGGACGAGCCGCGGGGCAGGCGCTTCCACGGCGGCCAGGTCGCGGCGCCCGTCTTCTCCCGCATCGCCCTCGCCGCCCTGCGCTACCTGGGGGTCCCTCCCGATCGCGACGGGACCCTGATCTTCGATCGCCCGGCCCGCGCGGCGCGCCGCGACGGTCGCGGCCTCGACCCGGCCGTCCCGGCCGTGCACAGGTTCGGCGCGCCGCCCCGAAGCGATGGCCGGGGCCGCCGGCAGGACGGACGCGTGCAGGCGGCCCTGGCGGCGCTGCGGCGGTCCCGGCCCGCGACGCGGGCCGGGGCGCCCGCTCGCGAGGAGAGACCGCCGGTGCCGATGCCGGACCTGAGCGGGATGAGCCTGCGCCAGGCCACCGAGACGCTCGCCGCCGTCGGTCTGGTCTGCAGGATGAATCGGTCGGGCGCCCGCGTGACGCGGCAGGCGCCGCGGGCGGGAACGCCGGTGAAGCCGGGCGCCGCCTGCGTGGTGACCTACTGACGCTCGGGGAGAGCGCATGCAGCTGAGGCTCGTTCTCGAGGACATCCCGAACGCGCGCCTTTGGGGCGACCCGGCGACCGCCGTCCGCGGGCTGGCGTACGACTCGCGCGCGGTGGAGCCGGGGTTCCTGTTCGCCGCGCTGCGCGGCCTCAAGCGCGACGGGATCGATTTCGTCGCGCAGGCCCTGGAGCGGGGGGCGGCGGCGGTCATGGCGTCGCGGCCCCGCGGCCGCCACGCCGGCGTGGCCTGGGTGCAGGTCGAGGACGACCGGCGGGCGCTCGCCCTGGCCTCGCGCAACTATTACGGGCGCCCGGACGCGCGCATGACGATGCTCGCCGTCACCGGGACCAACGGCAAGACCACGGTGGCCCACCTGCTCGAGGCGATCCTCGAGGAGGCCGGCCTGAAGCCCTGCCTCCTGGGGACCGTCCTGTACCGGCACGGGAGGGAGGAGATCCGCGCCGAGAGGACGACGCCGGAGTCGCTCGACCTGCACCGGCTCCTCGACCGGTTCGCGACGGCCGGCGCCCGCTCCTGCGCGATGGAGGTGTCGTCCCACTCGCTGGCGCTGAAGCGCGTCGCCGGGATCGACTTCCGCGCCGGCGTGTTCACCAACCTCTCCCGCGACCACCTCGACTTCCACGGCGACATGGAGTCGTACCTGCAGGCCAAGGCGCTCCTGTTCCGCGGCCTGCGGCCGGACGCGGTCGCGGTTCTCAACGCGGACGATCCCCACACCGCCGCGTTGCGAGCCGCGACCCGCGCCCGGGTGGTG
>JBHIBC010000056.1:0-18299 GCA_046758905.1 Acidobacteriota bacterium
GCCGGGGGTCGCGGGCGGGTGCCCGGTCCCGCGCGGGTTCGGCGACCCCGGCCTCCTCGCGCCGGCCGCGTCGGCGACGCCGTCGGCGGCGTTTCTTCCTGGTCCCCGGGGCCTCCCCTCCCGGGGCGGCTTCCGACAGGTCCGCGGCCCGGTCCGTCCGTGAGCTTCCGCCGGCGGCGACCACCTGCTCCACCTGCTCGGCGGTGACCACAGGGATCGTCTCCGGCTCCGTGTCGCGGATCTCCTCGATCTCGAACTGGTGCGGCTTGAGCCTCTGCTCAGGTGTCACCTCGATCCGCACCCCGTGGCGGGTCTCGATGCGGACCAGGTCGTCCCGCTTCTTATTGAGCAGGTAGTTGGCCACCTCCGGCGGCAGGTAGACCTGCACGCCGACGATCCCGCCCCGCACGACCCGGGCTTGGATCTTCCGGAAAGCCGCGCGGGCGGAAGCCTCCGCGGTCCGGATCGTGCCGTCGCCGGAGCAGGTCGGGCAGGTCGCGAAGGTGGATGAAGCCTTGCTCGCCTTGATCCGCTGGCGGGATACCTCCATCAGCCCCAGCTTGCTGATGCGCGTAACGTCGTAGCGGGCCTTGTCGTGACTCATCGCCTCGGCGAACGCCCGCTCGACCCGGCGAGCGTGGCGCGTGGCCTCCATGTCTATGAAATCGATCACGATCAGGCCGCCGATGTCCCTGAGGCGGAGCTGCCTGGCGATCTCCTCGGCCGCCTCGAGATTGGTCTTGAGCGCCGTGTCCTCGCTGTTCGCGCTGCGGACGGAGCGGGAGGAGTTGACGTCGATGGCGGTCAGCGCCTCCGTCTGGTCGATCGAGATCGAGCCGCCCGACTTGAGCTGCACGACCCTCTTGTAAATGCGCTCGATCTGCTCCTCCACGTTGAACTTCGAGAAGATCGGCCTGTCGCCCGTGTACTGCTTGACGACATGAACCCGGTCCGGGATGTAGGTCTCGAAGAACTTCCTGGCCCGCCGGTGGGTGGGGGCGTCGTCGATCAGGACCTCCTCGATGTCGGCGGTGTAGTAGTCGCGCAGCGTTCGGATGACCAGGTCGTGATCTTGGAAGATCAGCGCCGGCGCCTTGACCTGCTGGCTGGCCTGATCGATCGTCCTCCACAGCTCCAGCAGGGAGCTCAGATCGGCCCGTAGCTCCTCCAGGCTGGTCTCCATCCCCGCCGTCCGGACGATCACTCCGTATCCTTCCGGGACCTCCAATTCGTCGACGATGCGGCGTAGTCGCTCGCGGTGCTCCTCGTCATCGATCTTCCGGGAGATTCCCCCGGAGTCGGCCCCGGGCATCAGCACGAGGTAGCGGCCCGGCAGCGAGTAGTAAGTGCTGAGAGTCGGGGGTTTGTTCGCGAAGGAGTCCCGGATAACCTGGACCAGGACCTCCATCCCTTTCTCGAGATGTCGAGCGATACGGCCGCCCCGCCCCCGGCCTCCGCCGTTGCGGCTGGGGTAAAGCTTGAAGTTGACCTCATCCAGAGGGAGAAACCCCGCACGCTCGCCGCCGTAGTTGACGAATGCAGCCTCCAGCGCTGGGTTCACGCCGTCGACGATCCCCTTGAAGAAGTCCCCTTTGAGATGTTCACGGCTGAGAGTCTCGATCTCGAACGCGTCGAGCACCCCGCTGTCAACGATCGCGACGCGGTGTTCCTCCTCCGCGGTCACGTTGACCAGCATCGATTTGCTCATGGAATCTCCTCGCGCCGGCTGTCGCGGTCACGGCCGAGCGGCTCCGGCCGCACGCTGCGCGCTGGCGCCCGCGGCGGGCTCAACCGGTTCCGCGTCGGTGCGGAGCCGGGCGCGCCGCCGTAAGAGGTCAGTATACCACCCCGCCCCGCGGGGTAGAAAATGGTGCCCGGAGCCGCGCGACGCAAACCGGGCGCGGCGTGCGGCCTCGGCGCCGGCCTCGGGACGCGCGCCCGTGTGCTAGACTGCGAATCCCGGTCGATCGGCTGGAGGGCGGTGATATGGCCGCCGGGGAGGGAAGATGCGGAGGGGCAGGCGGATCCTCATCCTGGGAGGCGGACCGATCGGGGTCGAGGCCGCCGTCCACGCCGCCGGACTCGGGTACGACGTACGCCTTCTCGAGGCGCACCGCGTCGGCAGCCACCTCCTGCGGTGGGGCCACGTCAGGATGTTCTCCCCGTGGTCGATGAACTGCTCCCCCGAGGGCCTCCGTGTCCTGAAGCGAGAGGGTGTGCGGCCATTCAACGGGGGGGCACGGTTCCCGACCGGGCGCGAGTTCGTCCGCGACTACCTCGAGCCGCTGTCCCGCAGCCGGCTCTTGAAGGGGCGGGTCGAAGAGGGAGTGCGGGCCATCGCCATCGGTCGTGACGGACTCCTCAAGGGCGACCGCGTCGGCCGGCCGGCCCGGGCGCTGCGTCCCTTCCGGGTCCTGGTTTGGAACGGCCGGCGCCAGCGCGTGGTTGGCGCCGACCTGCTGATCGACGCCACCGGGACCTACGCTCATCCTCGCCACCTCGGAAACGGCGGTATCCCGGCCCCCGGCGAGCAAGAGGCCGCCCCGTACATCGACTACCACCTCGTCGACCTGCTCGGACGGCGGGCGCGCGATTTCGCCGGACGGCGGACACTGCTGGTGGGGTCCGGGCATTCAGCCGCCGCCGCGGTCGTGGCG
Source organism: Acidobacteriota bacterium (assembly GCA_046758905.1). GTDB lineage: Bacteria > Acidobacteriota > Polarisedimenticolia > Gp22-AA2 > Gp22-AA2 > JBHIBC01. The sequence continues at coordinate 2,658 of JBHIBC010000056.1, forward strand.
CTGGCCGAGCTGGCACGCCGCGCGCCGCAGACCCGCGTCGTCTGGGCCTTCCGCTGCCGCCGCCGCGCCCCGATCGTAAGGGTTCAGGGGGATCCACTCCTTCTGCGCGACAGGCAAGCGGCAGAGGCGAACACCATCGCCGCAGGGTCGGTGCCGGCGATACGGGCGCTGCGCGGCGCGACGATCGAGGCGGTTCACCTCGATCCGGCGGCCCGTAGATCGGGCGGGCGCCGCGGCGGATTCCGGGTGTCGATCCGGACCGAGGGGGGGCGGCTGCGACGCGAGCGGTTCGATCGGATCCTCGCGCACGTCGGGTACGCTCCCGACCGGTCGCTCTACGCCGAACTCCAGGTGCACGAGTGTTACGCGACCGGGGGTCCGATGAAGATCGCCGCCAGCCTGATCGGCGAAGCGGGCGCCGGAGCCGACTGCCTCAGGCAGCCGGGCCCGACGGCCGACCTCCTCTCGAACCCCGAGCCCGGATTCTTCATCCTCGGGAGCAAGAGCTACGGACGGAATCCGAACTTCCTGATGCGCACCGGCCACGAGCAGATCCGCGCCCTGTTCGAGGCCCTACGCCGCGGCGACACGGCGCGGCCGGTCGCGACCGGCAGCGGTCCCGCAGGGGGGCCGCGGCCGCCGATGGCTGCGGCCGCCGCGAGCCCGGGGGAGGCGGGCGCATGAGCCAGGGGTCGACCGGAGATCGGGGCCGCGGATCGGCTGGGAGGGGCCAGCCCCTCGTCCCGATGTTGCACCTCGATACGCTCTGGTTCCAGGTGAGCGGCACGATCTGTAACCTGAGGTGCACCCACTGTTTCATCTCCTGTGCCCCCGATAACCACAGCCACGGGATGATGAGCCTCCAGGAAGTCCGCCGGTTTCTCGACGAGGCGACCCGGCTGGGCGTGCGCGAGTATTACTTCACGGGCGGCGAGCCGTTCATGAACCGTGAATTCTTGCGCATCCTGGAGGAGACCCTGGACGTCGGCCCGGCTACGGTCCTCACCAACGGGCTCTTCCTCGATCCCCGTCGCTGCCGAAGGCTGCGGGAGATGGCGGACGCGGGCGAGTACTCTCTCGAGATCCGGGTCAGCCTGGACGGGTGGGGGCCGGCGGACCACGACGCGATCCGCGGCCCGGGCACCTTCCGCAGGACTCTGGAGGGAATCCGCAACCTCTGGGAATTCCGCCTGAATCCCGTGATCACCATCACGGAGGCGGTCCAGGGCGTGGCGTGCGGCGACGGACGGGCGCGGTTCCTGAGCCTGCTGCGCTCCTTCGGCCTCTCGAGGCCGCGGCTGAAGATCCTGCCGCTGCTGCGGATCGGGGCCGAGGAGGCTCGGACCAGGGGGTACGAGCCCTGGGAGCGGCTGACCGCCGACGCGGTCACTCCGGAGGGCCTGGCCTCGCTGCAATGCTCCTGCTGCAGGATGGTGACCAGCCGGGGCGTCTACGTCTGTCCCATCCTCATAGAGGAGCCGCGGGCCCGGATGGGCTCGTCGATCGCGGAGACGTTGCGACCGTTCGAGCTGGCGCACTCCGCCTGCTACACGTGTTACGCGAGAGGTCTGACCTGCACGACGTGACCGGGCAGGGCGATTCGAGGCCCGCACGCGCCGCCTTCTTCGGCGGCATTTACAACAATGCCCCGGCGCTGGAAGCCGCGATCCGCGATGCCCGTCGCCGCGGGGCGGAGGCGCTCTACTGTCTCGGCGACCTCGGCGGATTCGGGCCGCACCCCGAGCGCGTGCCGCCGTTGCTGCTCGAGAACCGGATCGCCGTCGTCCAGGGGAACTACGAGGATTCGATCGGCAACGGGCGGGACGACTGCCAGTGCGGCTACACCGATCCCCGAGATAACCACTTCGCCCGCCTCGCCTACGAATACACGCGGGCGCGGACACCGGCGGAGTTCAAGGCGTGGTACCGGGGCCTTCCGAGGTCGATTCGGCTCAGGATGGGTGGTCGCCGGCTGCTCCTCTGCCATGGCTCGCCGAGAAGACAGAACGAGTTCCTCTGGCGCTCGACCTCCCCGGTCGCGTTCCTCGAGCGACTCCTGCGCGAGCATGAGGCCGACGTGATCCTATGCACCCACACGGGGCTTCACTGGGAACGGGTGCTCCCCTCCGGGCGGCAGGTGATCAACGTGGGGGCGCTGGGACGACCGGCCAACGACGGGCGCACCGATGTCTGGTACGCCCTGATCACCGCTCGGGAACCGTGGGAGCCGCTTCACGTGGAGTTCCTCCCGGTCTCCTACGACCACGAGAGGTTCGCGGCCGAGATGAGGACTGAGGGGCTGCCCGAGGAGTTCATCGAGACCATTCGCACCGGATGGTGGACCACCTGCCTCGAGATCCTCCCCGCGCGCGAGCGCGGCGCGGGTCGCTACTGAGGACCGGGGCCGTCCCGGCTCCGGATGCGGCCGGCGCCGACGACCTCGGAGCGTCCTCGATGCCGAAGGTCGTTGCCCCGCCGCGGCGTCTGCAGATAGAATCACGCCCTCGCCTGGAGAGCACGGGCCCGGAGGACAGACATGGAACGGACCGTCCGCATCGGAGGCCATCCCGCCGGGTTCACCGCGACCGCTCGTACCGACATCTGGTGGATGTCCACGCTGCTGACCGCTCTCGGCCTCAGCGCCTTCGTCGTCTACGCCACCTGGGCCGCGTTCCAGCCGGGGCACTATTGGCATGACCCGTATGTGTCGCCGTTCGCCTCCCCCACCCTGTTCGTACGGGCGGCCGAGGAGGGGGTGCCGCCGGTGGACCACGCGTGGCTCGGGGAGTGGCCATCCTGGTGGCCCACCTTTCTGCCCGCCTCGCCGTCGTTGCTGATCCTGGTCTTCCCCCTCTCCTTCCGGCTGACCTGTTACTACTTCCGCAAAGCCTATTACCGCGCCTACACGGGCAGCCCGCCGGCCTGCGCGGTGGGAGCGATCCCCCGACGGGAGTATCGCGGAGAGACGGCGTGGCTGTTGTTCCAGAACCTGCACCGTTACGCGCTCTATTTCATCCTGTTCTTCATGGTGGTGCACTATTACGACACCTTCCATGCCTTCTTCCGCGAAGGCCGGATGGGCGTCGGGCTCGGCAGCATTGTGCTCCTCATCGACGCAGTGCTCCTGACCCTGTACGTCTTCGGCTGCCACTCGTTTCGTCACCTCATCGGCGGCCGCCTCGACTGCTTCAGCTGTGACGCCGGAAGCGGATTGCGGCACGAGGTCTGGAGGCGGGCCTCCGTGCTGAACGCCTGGCACGGCCTTTTCGGCTGGCTGAGCCTCTTCTGGGTGGCGTTCTCCGACGCCTACGTCCGCATGGTCTCGATGGGGCTCGTCTCGGACCTGAGCACCTGGAGCCGGTGATGGTGGACCTCTCGGAGCTCAACACTCTGGATCATGACGTGCTGGTCGTGGGGGCCGGAGGAGCGGGCCTGCGCGCCGCCATCGAATGCTCGGCTCTTGGCCTGAGGACCGGCCTGGTCTGCAAATCGCTGCTCGGTAAGGCGCACACGGTGATGGCCGAGGGGGGCATGGCCGCGGCGCTGGGGAACGTCGATCAGCGCGACGGCTGGAAGATCCACTTCCGCGACACGATGCGCGGCGGGAAGTTCCTCAATCAGTGGCGAATGGTCGAACTGCACGCCAAGCAGGCGCCGGACAGGGTGCGTGAGTTGGAAGAGTGGGGGGCGGTCTTCGACCGGACCCGGGATGGGCTGATCAGCCAGCGCAACTTCGGGGGCCACCGATACCCTCGACTGGCGCACGTGGGGGACCGCACCGGCCTCGAGATCATCCGCACCCTGCAGGACCACGCGGTCCACGCGGGGATCGAGGCCTACATGGAGTGTACCGGGCTCGAGCTGATGCTCGACGGCGACCGCGTCTCCGGACTGCTCGGCTATTTCCGGGAGACGGGACGGTTCGTGCTGTTCCGCGCCAAGGCGGTGATCCTGGCGACCGGGGGCGCGGGTAAGGCCTGGCGGGTCACGTCCAACTCCTGGGAGTACACGGGGGACGGGTACGCCATGGCGTACGAGGCCGGGGCGGAGCTGATGGATATGGAGTTCACGCAGTTCCACCCGACCGGCATGGTCTGGCCCCCTTCCGTCCGCGGCATCCTGGTGACCGAAGGGGTGCGGGGCGACGGGGGCGTGCTGCTCAACAGCCGACGCGAGCGGTTCATGTTCCGCTACATCCCCGAGAGGTTCGCCGCGGAGACCGCGGCGACCGAGGAGGAGGCCGACCGCTGGCTGGCCGGCGACCGCAGCGCCCGCCGGCCTCCCGAGCTTCTGACGCGCGACGTCGTGGCCCGGGCGATCATCGCCGAGGTCAAGGCCGGGCGCGGCGCGCCGCACGGCGGCGTCTATCTCGACATCGCTTCGCGCCTGCCGGCGGAGACTATCAGGAGAAAGCTGCCGTCGATGTACCATCAGTTCTACGAGCTCGCCGAGGTCGACATCACCAGACAGCCGATGGAGGTAGGCCCGACCCTCCACTATTTCATGGGGGGAGTCCGTGTCGATCCCGACACCCAGCAATCGACGGTTCCCGGCCTGTTCGCCGCGGGCGAGTGCGCCGCCGGGATGCACGGCGCCAACCGGCTGGGAGGGAACTCTCTCTCGGATCTGGTGGTCTTCGGTCGCCTGGCGGGACGCGGGGCGGCCGATTACGTCCGGTCGCTCCCGGAGCGACCGAAGGTCCACGACGGCCAGGTCCGGGCCGCGGTCCGCCGGGCCACCGAGATCCTGAATCGCGAGGAGGGAACCAACCCCTACGTGATCCATGAGGAGCTGCAGGGCGCGATGGACCGTTACGTGGGGATCGTCCGGACCGAGGAGGACCTGAAGGCCGGCCTGCGGGAGCTGGAGCGCCTCGGGCGGGAGGCGGGGCGGGTCAAGGCGCACGGCGCGTCACAATACAACCCGGGCTGGCACGCCGCCCTCGACCTCAGATCGCTGCTGATCGTGGCGGAGGCGGTCACCCGGGCGGCTCTGGAACGGCGGGAGAGCCGCGGCGCCCACACGCGGCTCGACTACCAGGGCGAGCGAGAGGAGTGGGGCAGGCTGAACGTGGTCGTGCGCAAGGGGCCGCGGGGCATGGAGACGGTCCGGGTGCCGCGGCCCGATCCACGCCGGGAGCTGGCCGACATCGCCTACGCATCGCTGGAAGAGGTGGAGAGGACGCATGCCTGAGCGCAGGTTCCGGATCTGGCGGGGCGATGCACGGTCGGGGGCGTTCATCGAGTACGCCGTGGAGGTCGACACGGGGATGGTAGTCCTGGATGTCCTGCACCGCATCCAGGCCAGGCAGGCGACCGACCTGGCGGTGCGCTGGAACTGCAAGGCGGGGAAATGCGGGTCCTGCGGCATGGAGATCGACGGCCACCCGCGACTGGCCTGCATGACGCGCATGAATCAGTTCCGCGGCGACGAGACCATCACGGTGCGGCCGATGAAGACCTTCCCGGTGATTCGGGACCTGGTGACCGATGTCTCCTGGAACTTCGATCAGAACCGGCGCATCAAGCCGTTCCGGCCGGTCCCGCGCGGGCCCGACGGGCAGTACCGGATGATGCAGAAGGACGTCGATCGGGTCCAGGAGTTCAGGAAGTGCATCGAGTGCTTCCTCTGCCAGGACGTCTGTCACGTGCTCCGGGACCGCGACGCCAGGCGCCGGTTCGTGGGGCCGCGGTTCCTGATCCGCCTGGCGTCGCTGGAGATGCATCCTCTCGACGCGGCGGATCGGATCCCCGATATCCGGAAGGAGTTCGGGTCCGGTCTGTGCAACATCACAAAGTGCTGCACCGAGGTGTGTCCCGAGAAGATCGGGATCACCGACAACGGCATCATCCCGCTCAAGGAGCGAGTGGTGGATCGGTACTTCGATCCCCTGATGTGGGTCGTCCGCAAGCTCTTCGGCGTCGGGGCGGCTGCTCGGTGAGAGAGCCCCGGGACCGGAACGGTGCGCACCGGGCGACCCCCGTCCACGGGGACTGGGAGGAAACGCCATGCCGCGTACCAAGCAGCTGACCGTTCAACTGGCCAACAAGCCCGGCACACTGGCGCAGGTCGCCAGGGCCCTCGGCGCGGCCGGAGTGAACATGAGGGCCTTGGCCGTCTTCGAGGGGCGCGCCAAGATCATCGCCGAGGATCCCGCCGCAGGGCGCGACGCGCTCCAGAAGGAGGGTCTCTACGCCTCGATCGAGGACTGTCTGACCGTCGATATGGCGGACCGGCCCGGATCCCTCGGCGACATCTGCGGCAAGCTGGCCGAGGCCGGCGTCAACATCGACTACGCCTACACGGGGATCACGCAGAGGCCCGGGGAGGCCGTGGTCGTGATGGTCGTCTCGGACCTGGAGAAGGCGGCGAGACTGACCGGCTGAAGGCGGTAGGGCCTTAGTCCTCCTGGTACTTCCGCTTCAGCGTCTCGATGACCGACGCGTCGGCCAGGGTCGTCATGTCGCCGGGCGTCCTGCCGTCGGCGATGTCCCGGAGCAGCCGCCGCATGATCTTCCCGGAGCGCGTCTTCGGGAGCTCGGCCGCGAAGACGATGTCGTCCGGCCGGGCAAGCCCGCCGATCTTCTTGGCCACGTGGCCCTTCAGCTCATCCGAGAGGCGGCCGTCGGTCGCGACCCCTTCCTTCAGCGTCACGAAGGCGGCGAGCGCCTGTCCCTTGACGGGGTGGGATCTGCCGACCACGGCGGCTTCCGCCACGGACGGATGGTCGACGAGGGCGCTCTCGACCTCCATCGTGCCGATCCGGTGGCCCGCGACGTTGAGGACGTCGTCGACCCGGCCGAGGAGCCAGAAGTTCCCCTGTCGATCGCGCCGGGCGCCGTCGCCCGGGAAATAGGTGGCGAGGTCCCATTTCGACCAGTAGGTGTCGACGTAGCGCTGCGGGTCGCCGAAGATGGTCTGCATCATCGCCGGCCAGGGCCGGGTGATCGCCAGGTAGCCGCCCCCGGCCTTGACGATGCGGCCCGCTTCGTCCAGCACCTCGGCGCTGACGCCGGGGAACGGGCGCGTCGCCGATCCGGGGCGGGTGGCTGCGATGCCCGGGAGCGGCGTGATCAGGATCATCCCGGTCTCGGTCTGCCACCAGGTGTCGACGATGGGGCAGCGCCCGCGGCCGATGTGCCTGTTGTACCAGATCCAGGCCTCGGGGTTGATCGGCTCGCCGACGGTCCCGAGGAGACGGAGCGAGGAGAGGTCGTGCCTGTCCGGCCACTCGACGCCCCACCGCATGAAGGAGCGGATGGCCGTCGGTGCCGTGTAGAGGATCGTGACGCCGTATTTCTCGCATAGCTCCCAGAACCGGCCCCGGTCGGGCCAGTCCGGCGCCCCCTCGTACATGAGCACCGTGGCGCCGTTGGCGAGCGGACCGTAGACGACGTAGGAGTGCCCGGTGATCCATCCGATGTCGGCCGTGCACCAGTAGACGTCCTCGGGCTTGAGGTCGAACACCCACCGGGCAGTGGCGAACACGCCCACCATGTAACCCCCTGTGGCGTGCACGATCCCCTTCGGCTTCCCGGTGGTCCCGGAGGTGTAGAGGATGAACAGCATGTCGTCGGAGTCCATCTCCTCCGGGGGACAATGGCCGGGGGCGCGCTGCATCAGCTCGTGCCACCAGTGATCGCGTCCCTCCCGCAGATCGACGGGGAAGCCCCCCCGGCTGACCAGCACGACGTGGCGGATGCTCGGGGAGTGGCGCAGCGCTTCGTCCGCGGTTCGCTTCAGGGGGATCTGCGTCCCGCGGCGGTAGCCGCCGTCGGCCGTGACCAGAACCTTGGCCCCGGCGTCGTTGATGCGGTCCCGAAGCGCCTCGCCGGAGAAGCCGCCGAAGACGACGCTGTGGACGGCGCCGATCCTGGCGCAGGCGAGCATGGCGATCGCCAGCTCCGGGATCATCGGCAGGTAGAGCGTCACCCGGTCGCCCCGGCCCACCCCCAAGCCCCTGAGCACGTTGGCGAACTTGCACACCTCCCGGTGCAGCCTCGCGTACGTGAGCGTCCGCTCCTCGCCGGGCTCGCCCTCCCACAGGATGGCGGCCCTGTTCCGGACGGGCGTGGTGAGGTGCCGGTCGAGGCAGTTGACGCTCAGGTTGGTCCTGCCGCCGACGAACCATCGGGCGTGCGGCGGATTCCAGGAGAGCACCTTCTTCCAGGGACTCGCCCAGACGAGCTCCTCGGCCATGGAGGCCCAGAAGGACTCGGGATCCCCGGCGGCCTTCGAGTAGATGGTGGGGTCGGAGGCATTCGCCTGCCTGCGGAACGGCGCGGACGGCCGGTAGATGCGATCCTCCCGCAGCAGGACCTCGATACGGTGCGCACCGCGGCGCGGCGGCTGTCTCTTCGCCATCGTCACTCGCCTCGGGTGGGCCTTGGCGAGCGGAACACTCTAGCCAACGCCCATCTCGGCTGTCAATCCGGCCGCCGCCTCACGCGATCCGGCGCCCCGTCTCGTCCGCGGTGTTGACCGGCAGCTCCTGCGGGTGCGTCGTCCCCTCGCGTCCCGGACGTAAGGGAGCGGCCTGCTGGAAGGCGAGGCAGACCTCGGTCCCCTTATGCGGGGCGCTGCTGACCCGGATGTCCGCTCCGATGATATCCAGGCTCTGCCGGGCGGCCCACAGGCCGAGGCCGACTCCCTGCTTCTCGGGCTTGGTCGTGAAAAAGGGGTCGAAGATCCGGCCCAGGTGTTCGGGCCGGATGCCGACCCCCGTGTCACGAACCCGCGCCACCACCTTGTCGTCCTGGTGCGCCGTCTCGACCACGATCGTGCCCCCGCCGTACGGCATCGACTCCAGCGCGTTGACGAGGATGTTGAACAGGGCCTTGCCGATCCGTTCCGCCGGACCGAACACGGGCGGGATCACGGCGTAGCGCTCCTCGAAGCGGATCTTCTTCTCCTCGGCGCGGTACCGGCAGAGGAGCACCGCCCGGCGGAGCAGCGTGTTCACGCTGAAGGGCGCGCGGCCGGGCTTGGTCATCGCGTATCCGGCGAGCGGCCGAAGCGTCTCGTGGAGCACGTCCGCCTCGCCCCGCAGCGCCTCGGCCGCACGTCGTGCGCCGTCGGTGAGCGAGGGATCTCGGGCGAGCGCCCGGATTCCGTCGACGACCTTCCCGAGAGGGTCCCTCATCCGGTGGGCCACGATCTCCAGGTAGGCGCCCAGCGAGTGGTAGGTGGCTCCCTCCATGAGGTGGTCCTGGCTCGCCCGCAGCTCCTCGCGCAGCCGCAAGATGTACTCGAGGTCCCGGAGGCCCCGCCGGCGGTAGGCCGCTAGGACTCCGGAGGCGTAGCCGGCTAGAAGCAGGGCCACGGCCGCGATGCCCCGCACCGCCGGCCCATACGGGCTCAGGATGAGGAGGAGGCCGGCGACGCCTCCCAGGCACCCCCCGACAAGCCCCCGCCTCGACAACCAGACCGAACCGCTCCGCTGCTGCATGGCGCTGCTACTCCTCGGTGGAGGGGCGTCCCGGCTTGCGCCGGCCCCTGCGCGCGTTGATCTCCGCCATCCTTGCGCCGTTCTTATTGTCTCCGGCCGGCGCGGCGTAGCGCAGCTCCTGGACGGCGCGCCCCCCGATGATGTGCTCCTTCAGGATCCGACGGGCGCCTTCGGCGCTCACCGACCCGTACCAGACGTCCTCGGGGTAGACGACCACCATCGGGCCGTGACCGCATTGGCTGAAACAGCCGGCCCTGTTGACCCTGACGGTCCCCTTGAGGCCGCCGCTGGCGACGCCCTCCTTCAGGATCCGGTGCACCTCGATCGATCCGTCCATGGGGCAGTACTCACCCTGTGTACACACGAAAATGTGGCGCGTGTATTGGCCCATTCGATCCCCTCGACGGGATGGGACGCTATCATAAGGCGGGCGGCCGACACGGTGCAATCGGCCGGCGTCGACGTCCCCCCGGCCGAGCAGCGGGCGCGGATCGGGGCCGCCCGGAGGCCCTGAGCCTCGCTTCGGGCCGCGCCCGGGCGGGGCGGCAAGTGGGAGGGCATCGAGTTGCAAAATGAGCTTGAGGCCAGGGAGCATCTCGCGAGGCGTGGACGGGTGCCGATCTTCCCGTTGCCCGACGTCGTCCTGTTCCCCCGCGCCTCGCTGTCCCTGCACATCTTCGAGCCGCGCTACCGCCTGATGACCGGAGACGCGCTGCGGGCCGACCGCCTCATCGCCCTGGCGCTCCTCAAGCCGGGATGGGAGAAAGCCTACCACGGCAGCCCGGATGTCTTTCCGGTCGGGTGCGCGGGGCTCATCGAGGACGAAGCGCGCCTGCCGGACGGCCGCCTGAATATCCGTCTCCGCGGGATCGCCCGGATCGCCATCGGCGAGACCCTGCAGCATCGCCCCTACAGGGTGGCGGCGGTGCGCGTCCTGGAGGACGTGAACCAGGAGGATGATCCGGCTCTGGACGACGACAAGCGTCGCCTGCTGGCCTCCTGCGCCGGCCTGCTGCAGGAGGTGTCGGGCCGGGACGCGGGCCCCGTGGTCCTGGACGCTCGGCTGCCGTTCGCGATCGCGGTCAACACCCTGTGCCAGAGCCTGGCTCTCAGCCCGACGCTGAGACGGAGGCTGTTGGAGGCCGACGATGTCCGAGAACGCTGCCGGACCCTCACCGCCTTCCTCGAGCGGCGCTGGCGGGAGATCGTGCTGGCCCGGGCGGCGGGCGATTCCGACCCCGCGACCGGCGTTCACTGAGAGGCCGCCGCGGCACGGCCGGCGAACGGGGCGAGAAGGGCGCTCTACCGGAGCTCGACGCCGCGCAGGGAGGCGATCGCCTCCACCACCTCGCCGATCTTGTTGTTGGGGGTCGAGGCCCCGGCGGTCAGCCCCACCCGCACCGGAGGCCCCGGCAGCCACCCGCGTGTCACGGTCTCCGACCGCGCCCCGGGCGGACGGTGGCGGATCGCGTTGTCGGAGCCGATGCAGCGCGCGTCCTCGATGTGGTAGGTGGGGGCCCTGCCGGCGGCGAGGGTGGCCAGGTGGGTCGTGTTGCTGCTGTTGTAGCCGCCGATCACCACCACGAGGTCGGGCCGCTCGGCGAGCAGCTCGACCACGGCGTCCTGGCGGTCCTGGGTCGCGCTGCAGATGGTGTCGAACGCCCGGAAGCGCTTGACGAGCGCCGCCTCGCCGTAGCGGTCCCGCAGGGCGTCCCGGACCATGTTCTGGATCTCCAGCGATTCGGAGGACAGCATGGTCGTCTGGTTGGCGAGGCCGATGTGGCCCAGGTCGAGATCCGGGTCGAAGCCGGGCGTGCAGGCCTTTCGGAACCGTTCCAGGAAGGCCCCGGCGTCGCCGCCGTTGCGGATGTAGTCACAGACGATCCGCGCCTCGTCCCGGTCCCGGACCACCATGAAGCGCCCGCCGGGCACGCGCGCCGTCCGCGAGGCGGTGGCGCGCGTCTCCTCGTGGGTGTATTTCCCGTGGATGAGCGCCGTGAACCCGGCCCTGGAGAACCTGTCGACGTTCTTCCAGACGTTCAGCACCGAGCCGCAGGTGGTGTCCACCAATATGCACCCCCTCGATCGCAGCTCCGACATCTCCTGAACCGTCACGCCGAAGGCGGGCAGGATGACGACGTCCCCCGCCTCGACCACTCCGAGACCGGGCCCGCTCCCGTCGGCCTCGCGCAGGAAGCGGATCCCCATCTGTCTCAGCCGATTGTTGACGTGGGGGTTGTGGATGATCTCGCCGGTCAGATAGATGGTCCGATCCGGGAACTGCTTGCGCGTCTCGTACGCGTATTCCACGGCGCGGTCCACACCATAGCAGAAGCCGAACTCCCGCGCGAGCAAGAGGGTCAGGCCGCCGACCTCGAGCCTGCGCCCCGACTCCCGGATCCGGTCGATGATGCGGCTGTGGTAGTCGGCCCTGAGCCGCGGGCCGATCGTCTCGCGCAGCCCGAACCCGCGCGGATAGTAGCCCACCCTGCCCATGATCTCCCCTGCGGGCGACACCGCGCGCCCGTGCACCTCACCCCGGCCCTCGCCGACCGTCCCCATTGTACACGAGGTGGCGGGGCGGCCGGAACGCGCCGCCAGCGCGGCGATCGCGCAGCAGCAGCGCGACCGCCGGGCCCACATGGGACTTGACAGCGACAGGGCCTTCTGCAAAGGTATGCGTTCATTCCGCAACGGGCACCCTGAGAAGCGGCGCGCCGCAACCCCCGCAGGCCGCCGCATCCAAGAGGGAATGATGCGACGATCGACTCTGTGGCTTGCAGCTGTGGCGGCGGTGGCGGGCTTATGCGCCGCGGGACCGGTCCGGGCGCAGAACCGCGCCCAGTCCTGGGAGGTTGTGCCGTTCGTCGGCCTGGTGCAATTCGGCGACGAGGCCGAGATCGAGGACGCGCCGGCCGCGGGGGACACGACGATCGTCGAGAGCGAGGACGACATCACCTTCGGGCTGCGCTTCGGCTACCACTGGACGAAGCGGCAGATGATCGAGTTCTGGGTCGACAGCATCGCCACGTCCTCCCAGGCGACTCTCGTCCAACCCGATCCGATGGATCCCATGCTGCCTCCGACGATCAAGTCCACGGGCATCAAGACCGACATCGTGACCATCGGGGCGAACTACACGTACAATTTCTTCGTCCACCACCGCGACAAGGTCGTCCTGTTCGCGACCGGCGGCCTCGGCCTCGTCAGCGTGAGCACCTTCGGGAAATCGCCGGACCGCGACCTGTCGAAGGCGCTGGTGGACTTGGTGGGCGAGGAGGACGATTTCATGTACAACTTCGGCGGCGGGATCCGGCTGTTCGGGAGCCGCAAGGTGGGGTTCCGGCTCGACGTGCGTCAGGTCGTCTACGCGACCGACATGGCCGACGATCTCGACTTCATCGAGTTCACGGCCGGGGTCAGCCTGGTCCTCGGAGGCCCCTAGGCGGGGCGGGCGCGCCCTCGGCCGCAGAGGGCCTCCGACGCCGCCGGCAGGCGGAGCCTCATTCGGCCGCGTCGTCCGGCAACAACGCGTCGATCTCATCGATCAGCTGGACGTTCTCCCCGATGCAGCGGAGCGCGATGGCCGCCGTGGTGAGGTTGAGGCCCAGGGCAGCAAGCGCCAGGCCGCCGTGCATCCAGGGGGGCAGCGCCCGCGTGTGGGCGCCGCCGCCGATGATGAAGGCCGCCATGGTCACGAGAGGGCAGGCGGTCAGCCAGGGAAACAGGCGCGCCTTGAGGGTGCGGGTCCGTTCGACGAACTCCGCGCGCAGGCGGTATCGGGCCACCACCTTCTTGATGCGGCTCCCGGTCCCCACGAAGTAGAATAGCGCCATCGTGTGAGTGAACAGGACCACGACGATCCCGAAGAGGGCGAACCGGATGTGGGTGCCGGCGTCGAGGGCCCCGGACGTCGTGCGGAACCCCTGGTAGACGGTCCAGCCGAGCAGGGCGATGGTCGCCAGGAAAAGAAAACCTAGGATCCGCGCCACCGGCACGTTGTCGAACATGGGGGTAGTATAGGCGCGGTTGTCGCGCCGGTCTCCGGGCATCCCGGAGGGAATCGAATTGACACCCGTGGACAGCGGACGGGACGGGTCCCGCGCGGACAACGGACCGATCCTCGACAGGGTGCGGGAGGCGCTGGCCCGCCTCCCCGATCGGGACGAGCGGCTCCGGGCGGTTGTCCGCATCCTGGGCCAGGCGGTGCCGAAGTACACCTGGGCCGGGATCTACCTCCGCGACGGGGACCGGCTCATCCTCCACAATCAGGTCGGCCTGCCGACCCCCCACGAGACCATCCCGATCGCCCAGGGCATCTGCGGCCTGGCGGCGCGCGAGCGCAAGACCGTCGTGGTCCCGGATGTCGGCAAGGATCCCCGCTACCTGGTGTGCAGCCCGGCCACGCGCTCGGAGATCGTGGTGCCGATCTTCAGGGAGGGCGAAGTCGTCGGGGAGATCGACATCGACAGCAATGAGCTCGACGCCTTCGACGGCGAGGATCGCGCCCTTCTGGAGGAGACGGCGCGCCTGGTCGGCGAGGCCCTCTGACCGGCGGCCGCGGGCCGGTCGCCGGAAGGGTTCATCAGGCGGCCCAGCGCGGCAGCAGCTTCTTCATGAAGACGTCCAGGCCGAGGGCACGGCCGGCGGCCGTCAGGTAGACCGTCAAGAGCAGCACCGCGAAGACGACCGGTTCCTCCGTGCTGAGCAGCGGCGCGCCGGTGGCGAAGGCGAAGTTCAGGCACATCACCATCCCCACGATGGACGCGGCGCGAGTGGCGAAGCCCGCCAGTATGGCCGCCCCGACCACGATCTCCCCGACGATCACGGACAGCGCGAACAGATCCGCGAAGGGGATGGCGACCCGCGTCAGGAAGGGGACGTAGAAGGGGTAGGTCGAGTCGGCGACCCACCCGGCGAGGGTCTCGCGGAGCGATTCGCCCCCGAAGCCCCCGGTCGCCTTGGCCAGCCCGTATTTCAGGAAGAAGTACCCCGTGTACAGCCGCGCCGGCAGGCCCACGAGGGGCGATCCGTACTCCTCCGTCCTCCCCTTGAGAAGCCCCATCGGTCTCCTACGGTCAGAGAGCGCTCATCCTACCACGCGTGCGGCGCGCTGCATCGGTGCACCACCGATTGGTCCGGAGAGTTGGCGCGCCGGCCGGCGAAGGGGACAATGACGGGTGTTCCTGAGGAGAGGGCAGACGGGTGCCCCCTCCTCGATCCCCCGGCCGTGCGGGTCGCGTGGCCCGCACGGCTCAATCCTCTCCGTGCCCGGCGGGCCGGCCCCGGCCGAACAGGTCCGGGTGCAGGACCCGAGCCACCTCCTCGATCCCGTCGATCGCGCGCGGGCCCGGCTGCTCGATCGAGCCGCTGACGACGTGCACGCGTCCCCGGCGCACCGCCGGGACGCCCGACCAGGCGGGGTCCCGGGCGAGCCGCTCGACGAGGTCGCGGTTCCTCGCGGTCGTCAGGATGGCCTCCGGCGCGTCCGCCAGGACGGCCTCCAGCGTGTAGGCGGGCCAGGCGGCGGGAGCATCCCCGGTGATCGGCGCAGCCCCGGCGCGGCGCAGGGCATCGGTGACGAAGGCCGGGCCGCCGGGGACCACCAGCGGGTTGCCCCAGACGACGTACAGCACCTTCACCGGGGGCCGCCCGCCGAGGCGCTCGCGCAGAGCGGCGAGGCGGCGGCGCAGCTCCGAGACCACCGGCTCCGAGCGTTCGGGCCGGCCCAGGGCGGCCGCGAGATCGATCAGCGAGCGCAGGATCGCCTCGATATCCGGCGTGTGCAGCGTGTACAGGGGCAGGCCGAGCGCGGACGCCTGAGCGGCGAGCGCGGCGTCGTTGCCGCTGGTGGTGGCGACAAGCAGGTCGGGCTCAAGCTCCTGGATGGTCTCCAGGCTCGGATTGAGCATCCCGCCGACCCGCGGGATGGGTCCGGCGGCGGCGGGCGGGCGGCAGAAGTCGGTCACGCCGACCACCCGATCGCCGAAGCCGAGCGCGAAGAGCGCATCGGTGACGCTCGGCGCGAGCGAGACGATACGGCGGGGGCTTTCCGGGAGGAGGATGGCGCGACCGAGACCGTCCACCACCCGCCGGCCGGCGGCGCGATGGTCCTGACAGCCGACGCCCAGCAGCGGCCCGGCCAGCGCGAGGCCGATCGCCGCGAGCCGCGCGGCGCGGACGCCGGCCGCGCC
>JBHIBC010000057.1:0-18229 GCA_046758905.1 Acidobacteriota bacterium
GGGGGCGGCCGATCGCCTGGGGGGGCGGGCGGGGGGCCCGCCCCCCGACGACAGCCCGGCCGCCCCTGATCCGACGGGCCACGCCCGCCGGACAGGCCGGGGGGACCCTTGCCGGCGGACAGGTAGCCCTCGCGCCATCCAGTCGCAACGCCCGTGCCACGACCGCTTCCGCCCGGATGCGCCTGGATCGCGCCGTGCGGCGGGTTGTCCGGTGCGGCGCGTCCCCGCGGCGCGACCAGGATCCCGACACGGCCCGGAGCGAGGCCCCGCAAGGGACGCGACCCCCCTGGCCTCACGGCAGTTGCGGGCGCGCCCGCGGTGTCCACCACACGACTCCGGGGCCCCCGCCCTGACCGGTTTCCGCACGCCGGCCGGAGGACCGGGTCGCTTGACCGGCCCGGACCGAGGGGCTAAGATCGCCCGGCATCGCCCTCGAGCGACCCGCTGGAGCCCCGGAAAGCCGTGGAAATAGCGTGGTTTAAGAAGATCCGCAAGCCGAAGCAGCCGGTCGAGCGGAGGCACGTCCAGGTGCCGGAGGGGCTGTGGGTCAAGTGCAACGGCTGCCGCGAGATCATCTATAAGAAGGAGGTCCTGCGCAACGCCAACGTCTGCCCGAAGTGCAACTACCACTTCAGGATCTCGGCGCGCGAGCGGCTGTCGGCCCTGTTCGATGAGGGCCGCTACCAGGAGGTCGACACGGACGTCTACTCCGTCGACCCGCTCAAGTTCAAGGACGTCAAGACGTACAAGGACCGCCTGAGGCAGTACCGCGACAAGACCGGCCTGAACGACGCCCTCATCAACGCGCGCGGCACCCTCGGCGGGCAGCAGGTGATGCTCTGCGCGATGGAGTACGGCTTCATGGGCGGCTCGATGGGCTCGGCGGTGGGGGAGAAGGTCACCCGGGCGATCGAGCGCTCCCTCGACGAGCGCATTCCCCTGATCATCATCTCCTGCTCGGGCGGGGCCCGCATGCAGGAGGGAACCCTCTCGCTGATGCAGATGGCGAAGATCTCCGCCGCCCTCGGCAGGCTGCACGAGGCGCGGATCCCCTTCATCTCGGTCCTGACCGATCCCACCACCGGCGGCGTCACCGCCTCCTACGCCATGCTGGGCGACCTCAACATCGCCGAGCCGAAGGCGCTGATCGGGTTCGCCGGGCCGCGCGTGATCGAGCAGACGATCCGCGAGAAGCTCCCCGCGGGCTTCCAGCGCTCGGAGTTCCTCCTCGAGCACGGCATGCTCGACTTCATCGTGCAGCGCCGCGAGATGCGTGACGCGCTGATCCGGTGCCTGAGGCTGCTCGTCAACGGCGAGCTGATGGCGGCGAGCCCCCCGGCCGCCGGGTCCGCGCCGACCGGCGAGACCGAGCCGCGCGGCTCC
This sequence comes from Acidobacteriota bacterium, assembly GCA_046758905.1. Classification (GTDB taxonomy): domain Bacteria; phylum Acidobacteriota; class Polarisedimenticolia; order Gp22-AA2; family Gp22-AA2; genus JBHIBC01. Next base: position 1,384 of record JBHIBC010000057.1, read on the forward strand.
GACCGCGACCCGGCCGATCCCGGGGCGCGCTCCAGCTCGCGCGAGCCGCTCCCCTTCCCGTCCCCTCTCGTCGCGCGCAAAGGGCCGCTGTCTCCCGAAGCCCGCTAGCCGGAGACCGGGATGAGGGTCTCCGACAGGCTGGACCGTCTGCCCCTCGGCCGCTTCCACTACAGAGTGCTGATCCTGAGCGGCCTCGGCTGGATGTTCGACTCGATGGACGTGGGCCTCGTCTCGTTCGCCGCCGCGCGGCTCCGAGACGAGTGGTCCCTATCGTCGAGCCGGATCGCCCTGGTCCTGAACTTCAGCCTGCTCGGGATGTTCCTGGGCGGGGCCCTGGCCGGAGCGCTCGCCGACCGGTTCGGCCGCAAGACCATCTTCCAGGTCACGCTCTTGGTGTTCAGCATCGGGACGGGGCTGTGCGGCCTGTCGTGGGGGCTCGCCTCGTTGCTGGGCCTGCGCCTTGTGGTCGGGCTGGGGCTGGGGGGCGAGCTGCCCGTGGCGGCGTCTTTGGTCAGCGAGTTCGCCCCGGCGCGCCACCGGGGCCGCCTGGTCGTGCTGCTCGAATCGTTCTGGGCGCTCGGCTCGCTGGCGGCGGCCATGATCTCGAATCTCCTGGTCCCCTGGGCGGAGCAGCGCGGCCTGCCCTTCCCGTGGCGCCTGGTATTCTTCATCGGCGCCCTACCGGCGCTCTACGTCCTGGTGCTCCGCCGCGTCCTCCCCGAGTCGCCGCGCTTCCTGATCGCGAAGGGACGGCGCGACGAGGCGGAGGCGGTCCTGCGCTGCGTCGAGGCGGCGGGCGGGGCCGCGCCCCCGGGGCGGCCGACCGAGCCGCTCGAATCCGGGCAGGAGACCGGGGCGCCCGCGAGGGTCGGCGTGCGGGAGCTGTTCGGCCCGGGGCTGAGGCGCCGGACGATCATGCTCTGGATCCTGTGGTTCGCGATGGGCTACTCCTACTACGGGATCTTCTCGTGGCTGCCGACGCTGTTGGTGAAGCAGGGGTTCGCCATCGCCGAATCGTTCCGGTTCACGCTGTACATCATCCTGGCGCAGATCCCCGGCTACTTCGCGGCCGCCTACCTCGTCGAGAGGATCGGCCGCCGCGCCACGCTCGTGTCCTTCATGACCCTGTGCGCCGCGGCCAGCTATTTCTTCGGGACCGCGCCCACCTCCGGGTCCATCGTCGCCTGGGGATGCCTGGTCTCCTTCTTCAACCTGGGCGCCTGGGGAGTGACCTACGGGTACACGCCGGAGCTGTACCCGACGCGCGTCAGGGCCACCGGCACCGGCTGGGCGGCCGCGCTGACGCGGGTGGGAGGCTTCCTCGCCATGCTGGCCGTGGGGCTCCTGCTCGACGCCTCCGGAGCCGGCCTTCACGCGGTGTTCGGCATGTTCGCCGGCGTGCTGGCGCTGGGCGCGGCGGGGGTGGTCGTCCTGGGAGAGGAGACGCGCGGGCGGAGCCTGGAGGAGATCTCCGGCTGAGCGGGCCATGAACTATCGGGAGGCGATCGCCTACCTGGAGTCCCTGGAGCCCCACCGGATCCGGCCCGGCCTCGAGCGGATCCGCTCGCTCCTGGCGCGTCTCGGGGACCCGCACCTCGACCTGCCGTGCGTGCTCGTCGGGGGCACGAACGGCAAGGGATCGCTGGTCGCGTGCCTCGCGTCGATCCTGCGCGAGGCGGGGATCCGGGCCGGCATCTACACCTCGCCCCACCTGGTGCGCTTCGAGGAGCGGATCGCGGCCGGCGACGAGCAGATCTCGGCCGACGAGGTCGCCGGACTCACCGCGCGCGTCCGCTCGGCCATCGAGGCGGGCGGGGGCGAGCCCGACACGCCCACCTACTTCGAAGCCACCACCGCCCTGGCGTTCCTGCACTTCAGCCGGCGCCGGGTGGCGCTGGCCGTCCTGGAGGTCGGCATGGGCGGGCGGTTCGACGCAACCAACGTCGCCAGACCGATCGCCTGCGCGATCACCCCGATCGCCGTCGACCACACGCAGTGGCTCGGGGACTCGCTCGACGCGATCGCCGGCCAGAAGGCCGGGATCCTGAGGACGGGCGTGCCCGCGGTCGTCGGCCGGCAGTCCCCCGCGGCGCTCGAGGCCATCCGCGCCGAGGCGGAGCGCGTCGGCGCGCCGCTGGCCTTCACCTCGGACTGCGAGGTGCGCCCGGCCGGCGGCCGCGACCGCTTCCCCGACCCGCCGGTCGTCGCCCTCGCGTCCCCCTCGCAGCGCTTCGAGGAGCTGCGGATCGCCCTGCGCGGAGACCACCAGGCCGAGAACGCCGCCGGCGCCGTGCTGCTCGCCGAGCGCCTCGCGGCGGCCGGCTTCCCGTCCATCGACCGGCGGGCGATCGCGCGGGGCCTCGCGCGGGCCTCATGGCCAGGACGCCTGGAGCTGTTGCCCGGCCGGCCCGACCTCCTCCTCGACGGCGCTCACAACGCCGCCGCCTGCGAGACGCTCGCCGCCTACCTCCGGGAGCACCAGGCGGGGCGGCCGATCTCCCTCGTCTTCGCCGCCATGAAGGACAAGCCGATCGACGCGATGCTCGACATCCTCTGCCCGCTCGCCAGCGATGTGGTCGTCACCTCGCTTCCGGTGTCGCGCGGCGCCCCGCCCGCCGATCTGCTCGAGCGGGCCCGCCGCCGACACGGCCGGGCGTGTCGCGCGGACCGGGTGGAGGAGGCCCTCCAGACGGCGCGGCGCGCCGCCGCCGGGCGGGGCCTGTGCGTCGCGAGCGGCTCGCTCTACCTCGTGGGGGAGATCAAGAGGCTCGGCCTCTGACCACCGGCCGGGGGTCCCGCCCGGCTCAGAAGCGGACGCGCAAGGAAAGGCCCGAGCGCTCGTAGGGGAAGCCGACCGCGCGCTCGAGGGGGTCGTGGCTCCGGACGTAGAAGGCCTCCAGGCTCGCGCGCGACCCGAGCCGGATCCCCGCGGAGGCGCGCACGACCTGCACCGTGTCGTCGTCCGCGGCCTCGATCCTCTCGCCCGGTCCGGTGTCGAAGTCCTGTCTTCCGTAGGTCCCGCGCAGCCGCCAATACACTCCCGAGCCCGGGTACTCGTCCCAGACGGCCACGCTCAGCGCCTCGGAGTCGTACCGGAGCGGGTCGAAGTAGCCGTTGTCCAGATCCTCCCCGAACCCGCGGTAGCGCAGATCGACCGAGCCCGACACGCTCGGACGCGAGGCCCGGACCCGCCACTCGATCCCCATCGAGGCGGCGGCCCGGTCGTTGCCGTCCGAGTACAGCGCGTAGCCCGCGGCGCCGGACAGCCGCCACTCGGCGGCGAAGCGGAACTCGATCCGCGCCTCGATCCGGTCCACCCGGATCCCCCTGTCGATCAGCACCGTCGTGTCCAGAAGCGCCCGCCTGGCGGCGCTCCCGAGAAGGGCCAGACGCCGGCCGACCTGCCACCGGACGTGCCCCCCTCCGACGGGGACCACGCGCTCGCCGCCGCCGATGTCCTCCTCCCGCACCAGAGCGAGGCGGGCGCTGAAGACCAGCGGCCGGACGATCCGGGATCTGAGCTCGGCGCGGAGGACCTGGGCCCGGGCGGTCACCGTCCGGTCGACGGCGGGACCGGCGGCGACCTCGTCGCACAGCGCGAGCGCCCGGCAGCGGAAGTCCGCGTCCAGGATCGAGAGGGCGACGTCGATCGAGGTCTGCGGCTCCGCCATGAAGGTCGTCCCCGTGGTGATCCGCCCCACCCTGTTGTCGCCATCATCGTCGAGCCGGGCGCCCTGCCCCCGGGCCCGGGGCCGCAGCGCGTCCAGGATCTCCCTCTGCAGGTCGAGCGCGTCCGTCTCGTGCGGGAACTCGACGACGATGTTGTTGATCTGCTCGCGCGCCGCGCGATCCAGGCCGCTTCGGTGATTGACGCGGGCGATGCCGATCCGGGCCGCGAGGTTGGCGGGGTCGGCCCGCAGGACGTCCCTGTAGAAGCGCGCGGCCTCCTCCAGCTCGCCCCGCGAGGTCAGGATGCCCGCCAGGCCCAGGTGAGCCTCGATCGGCTCGATCCGCCGCTGCTCCATCTCCTCGTAGATCGCCCACGCCTCCTTCAGCCGCCCCGCGCGCACCAGCGTCCCGCCCAGCGCCAGCAGCACCCGGGGGTCCGCCGGGCGCTCGGCCCGCAGGCCCCGGCACAGGGCGACGGCGTCGTCGTGATCGCTCTTCCTGGAGAGGACCGCCGCGAGCTCCAGCGCCAGATCGCGGTCGCCGGGCGCGAGAGCGAGGGCGCGGCGGTAGCTGGCCGCCGCCTCGACCAGATCGCCGGCGCGGGCCTGCAGCGAGGCCAGGCGCCTGAGGGCGTGCAGGGCGTCCGGCCGCCGCTCGACCGCTTGCCGGTAGAGGGAGCGCGCGCGCTCGTACTCCCCGCGCTCCAGAGCGGCGTCCGCCTCGCTCACCAGCTCGGCGACCGCCCGTTCCCGCGCGGGCTCGCCGCCCTGTCCCCGCGCGCCGGCGCCGAGCAGCGCCATCACCAGGACCCCGAGACAGGCGGCGGAGGCGGGCTTCATGGTTTCCTCGCTATACCGCAAAGCGGCGACGCTTGACAAGCGCGGCTGCCTTGGGTAAGGTCTCGCGACCCCGCGTCGGATGGAGGCCGGATGTCGGGCTCGGCGATCCGCTGGGCCGCGCTGAACCTCCGGTGCGCGGGACGGCCGGCGCTGCGCAGGGCGATCCTCGAGCGGGTCCGATCTGACCGGCGGCCGGCCCGGATGCGCGATCTGCTCCTCGAGATCGCCGGCCCCGGGTGGCGGGAGGCGGGCCGCTCGGAGCTCGATCGGGCTCGGCGCCACGGCGCGGCCCTCCTCACCCTGGAGGATCCCCGCTACCCGGCGCTGCTGCGCGCCAGCGCGGATCCTCCCCCGGCGCTCTACGTCCGGGGCGATCTGGCCCCGGCCGATCTGCTGGCGATCGCGGTGGTCGGGTCCAGACGCTGCACTCCGTTCGGAGAGGAGACGGCGAGCCGCATCGCCGGGGACCTCGCCCGCCGGGGGTTCACCGTGGTGAGCGGCCTGGCGCGCGGCATCGACGCCGCCGGGCACCGCGGCGCGCTGCGGGCGGGGGGGCGCACGATCGCGGTGCTCGGCTCCGGCGTGGATCGGATCTATCCGGTCGAGCACCGAGCCCTCGCAGCGGCGATCGCGGCGAGCGGCGCGCTCCTGAGCGAGTTCCCGATCGGGACTCCCCCGTTGAAGCACCACTTCCCCCAGCGGAACAGGGTGATCGCGTGGCTGTCGTGGTCCACCGTCGTGGTCGAGGGCGCGCGCGACAGCGGCTCGCTCATCACCGCCGGGCTCGCGGCCGACGAGGGGCGTCTCGTTCACGCGGTGCCGGGCCCCGCGGGGGCGATCTGGTCGGAGGGCACCAACGCGCTGCTGCGGGAGGGCGCCCTCCTGTGCCGCGGCGCCGAGGACATCGCCGAGGATCTCGCGCCGCAGCTGAGCGAGGCGGCGCGGCTGCTCGCCCCGTCCCCCACGGGCGCCGATCGCCGAGACTCGCCGGAGGCCGGGCGGGCCGGGGCGGGCCCCGCCCCGCTCACCGAAGCGCAGCGCCGCGTCCTCGCACGCCTCCCCGAGGGCATCGGGGTCGGCGTCGATCGGCTCGCGGCCTCGTGCGGGATGGCCGCGGGGCCGCTGCTCGCGGTGCTGCTCGAGCTGGAGATCCGGGGCCTCGTGAAGCAGCTGCCCGGCCGGGTTTTCGTGGGGTCGGCTTGCAAAAGTTGACAGGCGTCTATATTTGTCCTAACGATCATGGCCCCCCGCGGGGCCCCGCTCCGCCGCGAGCGGGAAGGAGACGGGCTTTGGGCAAGTCGCTGGTCATCGTCGAATCGCCCGCCAAGGCGAGGACGATCAACAAGTTCCTGGGAAGGAACTTCACGGTGAAGGCCTCGATGGGACACGTCCGCGATCTGCCCAAGAAGAACCTGGGCGTCGACGAGAAGCACGACTTCAAGCCGACCTACGAGATCCTCCCCGGGCGCAAGAAGGTGATCGACGAGCTCAAGAAGGTCGCCTCGAAGGCCGACAGGGTGTTCCTCGCCCCGGACCCGGACCGCGAGGGCGAGGCGATCTGCTGGCACCTCTCGGAGCTCCTCAGGAGGACGAACCGCCGCCTGCACCGCGTGATGTTCAACGAGATCACCCGGCGGGCCGTCCTGCAGGGCATCCAGAACCCCTCCCGCATCGACACGCACAAGGTCGACGCCCAGCAGGCCCGGCGCATCCTCGACCGTCTGGTCGGCTACAAGATCAGCCCGCTCCTGTGGGACAAGGTCCGCCGCGGCCTCTCCGCCGGACGGGTCCAGTCGGTGGCCCTGCGGATCGTGGTGGAGCGGGAGCGGGAGATCCAGGCCTTCGAGCCGGAGGAGTACTGGACCTTGGGCGCGCTCCTGCAGGGCAGGGTCCCGCCTCCGTTCGAGTCGCGTCTCGTCAAGGTCGACGGCGGCAAGGCCGATCTGAAGAACCGGGAGCAGACCGAGGCCGTGGTTCGCAGCCTGCGGGAGGCGCGCTTCGTCGTCCGCTCGGTCGAGGGGAAGGAGAAGAGGAAGAACCCGGTCCCGCCCTTCATCACCAGCAAGCTGCAGCAGGACGCCTCGCGCAAGCTCGGGTTCAGCGTCAGGAAGACGATGACGCTGGCGCAGCGCCTGTACGAGGGGATGGACCTGGGGGCGATGGGCTCCGTCGGGCTGATCACCTACATGAGGACCGACTCCACCCGGGTCGCGCCCGAGGCCCTGCAGGAGGTGCGCGAGCACATCGCCAGGACCCACGGTCCCGACTACCTCCCCGAGCGGCCCCGGGCGTTCAAGTCGGGCCGGATGGCGCAAGGCGCCCACGAGGCGATCCGGCCGACCTCCATGGAGCTGACGCCCGACCGCGTGAAGTCCTTCCTCCAGAGGGACGAGCTCCTGCTGTACGGCCTGATCTGGAATCGGTTCGTCGCCTCCCAGATGAAGCCGGCGGTGTTCGACGTCACCACGGTGGACATCGACGCCGCCCGCTGCCTGTTCCGCGCCACCGGGTCGGTCATGAGGTTCCCCGGGTACCTCGCCGTCTACCAGGAGATCGCCGAGAGGAAGACGAGCGCCTCCGCGCCGCAGGAGGAGGACGAGGCGAGCCGCGCCCTGCCGCCGCTGTCCGCGGGCGACGTCCTGTCGCTTAAGAAGCTCGACCCCAGACAGCATTTCACCCAGCCGCCCCCGCGGTTCACCGAGGCCTCCCTGGTCAAGGAGCTGGAGGAGAACGGCATCGGCCGTCCCTCCACCTACGCCACCATCCTGTCGACCCTGCAGAACCGCGAGTACGTCCAGAAGGGCGAGGGGAAGTTCTTCCCGACCGAGCTCGGGATGACCGTGACCGACCTGCTGGTGAAGCATTTCGGCGACATCGTCGACGTCGGCTACACTGCCAGCATGGAGGAGGAGCTGGACCGCATCGAGGAGGGGCGGCTCGACTACGTCAAGGCGCTGAAGGACTTCAACCGTCAGTTCGCCAGGGACCTCCGGGCCGCCTCCCTCAACATGGAGAACATCAAGACCAAGGAGGAGCCGACCGACCGGAGGTGCGAGAAGTGCGGCCGCCCGATGGTGATCAAGTGGGGGCGCTACGGCCGGTTCATCGCCTGCTCGGGATACCCGGAGTGCAAGAACACCCAGGAGCTGTCGGTCGCGGCCGACGGCGAGCGGGCGGGCGGTGCCTCCGATCGCGCCGCGGAGGCGCCCGCCATCCCCGAGGACCACGGCCGCTGCGAGAAGTGCGGCTCCGTCATGGTGCTCCGCAAGGGCCGCTTCGGGCCGTTCATCGCCTGCTCAGCCTACCCGAAATGCCGCAACACCAAGAAGATCGCCGTGGACAGGGAGGGGCGGATCACGGTCACCAGGAAGCCCGACCGTCCGCTCGACGAGCGCTGTCCCCGGTGCGGCAAGCCGCTGGTGGTCAGGGACGGGCGGTTCGGCGAGTTCACCGCGTGCTCGGCCTATCCGGAGTGCCGCTTCATCAAGCTGAAGGAGGTCGGCCTGGATTGCCCGCGACCCGGATGCCGCGGCCGCGTCGTCGAGCGGCGCTCCCGCCGCGGGCGCGTCTTCTTCGGCTGCAGCGACTATCCCGGCTGCGAGTTCGTCTCCTGGTACCGTCCGATCGCGCAGTCCTGCCCGTCCTGCGGCCGGCCCTACGTCCTCGAGAAGGTCACCAAGAGACACGGCATCACCCACTTCTGCGACAGTGAAGGGTGCGGCTTCAAGAAGGCCGTCAACTCCTGACCCGCGTCCCGGCATGATGCTCTGGTACCGCGGGCTCTACGACTGGGTCCTCCGCTGGGCCGCCCGGCCCCCGGCGCTCGCCGCGCTGTTCCTGCTCGCGCTGGCCGAGTCGTCCTTCTTCCCGATCCCTCCGGACGTCCTCCTGGTGGCGATCGTCCTGGCGGAGCCGCGCCGCGCCTGGCGCGCGACGGCGGCCTGCACCGCCGGATCGATCCTGGGGGGCGCGGCGGGCTACGTGATCGGGTGGGCGTTCTGGGAGATGGCCGGAGGGTTCTTCTACCACTGGGTGCCGGGGATCACGCCGGAGCTCTACGCCCGCGTGGCCGGCCTGTACGATCGCCACGACTTCTGGGTGGTGTTCGTCGCCGGCCTCACGCCGATCCCGTACAAGGTGTTCACCATCACCGCCGGGGTGTCGAAGATCTCCTTCCCGATCTTCGTCCTGGCGTCCACCCTCAGCCGCGGCGCGCGGTTCCTGCTGGAGGCGGCGCTGCTGCACCGCTACGGAGCGCCGATCCGCCGGTTCGTCGAGCGTTGGCTGGGATGGCTGATGTTCCTGCTCGTGCTCCTCGTCCTGCTCGGCCTCGCGGCGCTGTCCCGCCTGTCCTGAGGGCCGCGGCCCGCTCCGCCCACGCGGTGATATAATCGGCCGCCTCGATCCCCGCGACCCGCGCGTCCCGACCCCGCCGGGCCCGCGCCGCGCTCCGGAGACAGGGACCATGTCCGCGCCCCGCATCCTGATCGTCGGCGGCGGGCTCGCCGGCAGCGAGGCCGCCTGGCAGGCGGCACGGCGGGGCTGCGCGGTGGAGCTGTTCGAGATGCGCCCGGCGCGCCGCACGCCGGTGCACCGCACCGGCATGCTGGCCGAGCTGGTCTGCTCGAACTCGCTCAAATCGGACCTGCTGGACAGCGCCCCGGGTCTCCTCAAGGAGGAGATGCGCCGCTGCGACTCGCTCGTGATCCGGGTGGCGGACCGGACCCGCGTGCCCGCGGGCGGCGCGCTCGCGGTCGACCGCGACCTGTTCGCCCGCGGCATCACCGAGTCGATCGCGTCGCTGCCGAACGTCCGGGTCCACCGCGAAGAGGTGCGCGCGGTCCCCGGGGAGGGGCCGTGCGTCCTGGCGACCGGGCCGCTGGCCTCGGAGTCGATCGCGGCCTCCATCGCGGAGTTCACCGGAAAGGAGTACCTCTATTTCTTCGACGCCATCTCCCCGATCGTGGATGCCGGGACGATCGACTACGACAGAGTCTTCCGCGCCTCGCGCTACGACAAGGGAGGGAACGACTACCTGAACTGCCCGCTCACTGCCGAGCAGTACGAGCGCTTCCACGACCAGCTGATCCGCGCCGCCGAGGCCCCGACCCACGACTTCGAGCAGGGGATCGCCTACTTCGAGGGCTGCCTGCCGATCGAGGAGATGGCGAGGCGGGGACGCGAGACCCTGCTGTTCGGGCCGATGAAGCCGGTCGGCCTGGTGGACCCGCGGACGGGCCGGCGGCCGTTCGCGGTCGTGCAGCTCAGGCAGGACACCGTGGCCGCCGACTTCTACTCCATGGTCGGGTTCCAGAATCACCTGAAGTTCGGCGAGCAGGTGCGCATCTTCCGCCTGATCCCGGGCCTCGAGCGCGCGGAGTTCCCGCGCCTGGGGCAGGTGCATCGCAACTCCTACATCAACGCGCCCGCCCTGCTGTTGCCCAGCTTCCAGGCCCGCCGGCGCCCCGACCTGTTCTTCGCCGGGCAGATCTCCGGGGTCGAGGGGTACCTCGAGTCGGCCGCCTCGGGCCTGATCGCCGGCATCAACGCCGCGCGGCTGGCTCGGGGCGAGCCGCCCCTGATCTTCCCGGCGACCACAGCCCTCGGCGCGCTGGCGCGCTACATCTCGTCCGCCGACGCGGCCGACTACCAGCCGGCCAACATCGCCTTCGGCCTGCTCCCGCCGCTCCCGCGCGAGATCCGGGACCGGCGACAGAGGAAGGCGGCGATGGTGCGGAGGGCGCTTCTGGACCTCGAGGCGTTCATGGGCAGCCCCGCCGTCGTCGGGGCGCCGGCGCCCTGACCTCCCGCCTTCGGGCCGCCGGCGGCCGGCGACGGCCCGCGGGAGGTCGGCTCATCCGACCGCGTCGAGGATCTCGCGGTCGAGGGACCCGAGCGAGCGCAGGTACTCGCGACGCTCGAACTTGAGCCGCCCGACGATCCTGCGGTACTCGTCGATCCGTCCCTGTCGGGCGTAGTGGGCGCGCGGGTGGAGCAGACACTCGTCCTCGCCCCCGAGGCCGGGGACGAGGCGGGCCAGGTCGTACCCGAAGTCGGGATCGCGCTCCCAGTAGATGGTCCCCCCGGCGATCCCCTCGATGATGGCGCTGCAGTGGCGGAGGCCGACTTTCCTGCCGCGGCCGTCCTCCTCCCCGCCGCCGATGCGCCCGGTGTTCATCAGGTAGACCTCCATCGGGCTGTTCCGCAGGATGTGCAGGAAGCGGTTTCCCTGCAGGGCGAGGTCGAGCGGGAAGAACGGGTTGGCCCCCGGGAGGCGCAGCGTCCGCCCGGCGGCTCCGGCGCCGGTCCGCCTGGTCTCTCCCAGGGTGAAATAGGCCGCCGCCTGCGCGCCCGTCAGGCGCGCGACCGCGGGGATCACGCTCTCGTCGCTGTTCAGAATCAGGAGGACGTCCGCCCCGTCGACCGGGGCGGCCTCTACGGACGGCTCCACGTCCGCGAGGCGGAAGATCGCCCGCCCGCCGCCCGCGGCGCCGCCGCCGGAGAAGTCGACCTCCCCGTCCCTCAGGGGGACGTTCTCCAGATAGGTCGTCGGCCGCAGGACGGCGCGCCGGATCGCCGCCTCGCCCTCGCGCGACAGCCCGGCGGTCCTGGCGAGGCCGCCGTTCTCCGTCGGGTGGACCCGCCCGTCGGGCATCAGGGCGACGAAGTCGTCCTGGATCGCTCGCGAGCCGGAGTGGCGCGCGAACGTCGTGGTCGTCTTGCCGGTCCCCGATCGCCCGAGGATCAGGAAGACGCGCTCCCGGCCCGCGGCCGGCACGATCTTGCAGCCGCCGCGCAACGGCAGGCCGCCGCGCTCGTACACGATACGGCTCCACATCCGCAGCCCGCCCCGCCTCGATTCCCCGAAATAGTCGGTGTTGAACACCCGCGTGACGTTTTGCTCCAGGTCGACCGCGATCAGCCTCTCGTCGGGGAAGCCCGGAGCGGTCAGGCCCGGGGTGACGATGACCGTCAGGGCGGGCTCGAACGGCCCGGCGGCCCGGACTCCGGGAGGGAAGTACAGGATCTGCTGCATCGCGGCGATGTGGGGGCTCGACGCCTCGACGATCAGCCGCGCCGGGACGCTGGAGGACGGATCGTTGCCGATGCGCCCGTCGATCGCCAGCACGTCGCGGGTGCGGATGTACTCGTCCTGGCGGCGGGCGATCCGCTCGCCGATCGCGCGGCTGATGGTCGCGTGGCCGCGGTGCCGCCCGGGCTCGTCGGTGACGATGAAGGTGGAGGAGGCGCTCCGGCAGGTGACCCGGGTCCGGACGCTCACGCCGCCGAACCGGGTGACCCGGGAGCTCGACATGCGCTCCGTGAGGGCCCGGAGCCTCTCGGGGGAGGGACGGGCATCGACGCCGCGGGCGACGACCGGGAGGCCGTGGATGGTGGAGGCGATGACCCCCTTGTCGGGCGGGATCCTAGAGGGCTTCTCCGCTTCGCTCCTCCCTGTCATGCACACCCCCTGACACCGGCTCCCCCCGCGTCGCGTCGATTTTGGGCGATTCGCGTCCTATTTACCCCCCCGGACGCCCGCCTGTCAAGGCGACGGCCGCCTCCGGTACAATCGGCCGTGACGAGGACGGCGGCGCGGCGGGAGCGCGCCGCGATCGCGGCGGAGGGCGGGGGTGGACCACACCGACGAGTTTCTCCGGCACCTCGAGCTCGGCGTCCGCGCGTCCCCGGAGACGGTCCGCTGCTACCGGACCGACCTGACCGAGTTCGCGCGCTTCCTCAGGACGCGGATCTTCCGGGGAAGGACCCCGCCGCCGAGCGCCATCGACCATCACGCGATCCGCGCCTACCTCTCGTACCTTCACGAGCGCGGGCTCAGCCGCTCCACCATCGCCCGCAAGCTCGCCGCGCTGCGCTCGTTCTTCCGCCACCTCGCGCGCGCGGGAGCGATCCGCCACAATCCGGCGAAGGCGATCGCGACCCCCCGACAGGAGAAGCGCCTGCCCCATCCGATGACGAGGGATGAGGTAGAATCCCTGCTCGATTCGACCTTCGGCACGGACCCGCGGGACGCGCGCGACCGCGCCATCCTCGAGCTGCTCTACGCGACCGGGATCCGGGTGGGCGAGCTGGTGCGCGCCGATCTGGGCGATCTCCATCTGGGGGGCGCGCCCGGCGAGGGGATGCTGCGGGTCTACGGCAAGGGCAAGAAGGAGCGATTGGTGCCGGTCGGGTCGAAGGCGGTGACCGCGCTGCGGGCGTACCTGCCCTCGCGGGCGGCCCTGGCCACCCGCCCGCCGCGACGGGCCTCGGATCGCGACGCCCTGTTCCTGAACGCCCGCGGCGGCCGCCTGACCGACCGGAGCGTGCGGCGCATCCTCGCCGCCCGGCTGCTCCGGGCGGCGCTGCTGCGCAGGATCTCGCCGCACTCGCTGCGGCACTCCTTCGCGACCCACCTGCTGAACGCGGGCGCCGACCTCCGATCGATTCAGGAACTGCTCGGGCACGCCTCGCTCTCGACGACCCAAAAATACACCGCGGTGACCACCCGCCGGCTGCTGGAGATCTACGAGCGCGCCCATCCCCGGGCCGGCGGCCGCCCCGCGGCCGGCCGGGGCGCGGCGCCGGGGAGGAGCCCCCGTGGCCCGGCGGGGGCGTGATCCGCACGGGCGCCCGGGGGCCGGCGCCCCGGGGGGCGACCTCTACCTCTCATCGTGCGTCGACTGCGCCCGCGTCGGCGGCCGCGTCCTGACCGACTCCTGGGGGCGGGGACGGATCGGGCCGATCCGGGAGAAGGGGCGCCGCGACTACGTGACCGACGTCGACCGCCGGGCCGAGGAGGCGATCCTGCGCATCGTGCGCGACCGCTTCCCGGAGCACGCGATCCTGGCGGAGGAGTCGCCGCCCTCCGAGGGGAGCGTCGGATACCGCTGGTACGTCGATCCGCTCGACGGGACCACCAACTTCATTCACGGCTACCCCCTGTTCGCCGTCTCCGTCGCGGTGGCCGACCCTCTGGGGATGCGCGCGGCCGCGGTGTACGACCCGCTGAGGGACGAGATGTTCACCGCGGCCCGCGGCGCCGGCGCCCGCCTGAACGGCGCCCCGATCCGAGCCTCGGCCGTCGGCGACCTGCCGGAGGGCCTGCTGGTGACCGGGTTCCCCTTCCGCTCGCTGGCGCGTCTGGACGAGTACCTCGCCTCCCTGCGCGCCTTCCTCGCCTCGGCGTCGGGGATCCGGCGCGACGGCTCGGCCGCGCTGAACCTGGCCTACGTCGCCTGCGGCCGTTACGACGGCTTCTGGGAGATGTCGCTCGCCCCCTGGGACGTGGCGGCGGGGAGCCTGATCGTGCGGGAGGCCGGCGGGACGGTCACCGATTTCCTGGCCCTGGGCGGGTTCCTGGACAGCGGCGACATCATCGCCGCGAACCCTCAGCTCCACCCTGCCATGCTGAAGATCGTCCAGCGGGCATACCGGATCGGGCGAGTCCCGTGAGCCGCGCCGCCAGGAGCAGCGCCTCTACGAGGCTGGAGGGATCGGCGACGCCGCGGCCGGCGATGTCGTACGCGGTCCCGTGATCCACCGAGGCGCGCAGGAAAGGGAGGCCGAGGGTGAGGTTCACCGCGTGCCCGAACGAGCGCGATTTGACCGCGATGGTCGCCTGGTCGTGGAACAGGGCCAGCACCACGTCGAACTCGCCCCGCGCGGCCCTCGTGTAGACCGTGTCCGCCGGCCAGGGGCCGGTCGCCCGGACCCCGGCCCGGCGCGCCGACTCCAGGGCCGGCATCAGGATCTCCTCCTCCTCGCTCCCGTACAGGCCGCCCTCGCCGGCGTGCGGGTTGAGCGCGCACAGGGCGATCCGCGGATCGTCCCCGAACCAGCGCCGGTGCTCCGACCGGACCAGCTTGAGCCGCTGCTCGACCCTGTCGGAAGCGATCGCGGCGATCGCCTCCCTGAGCCCCAGGTGCGTGGTCAGCAGCGCCACCTTCAGCTCGGCGGTCACGAACATCATGGCGACGCCTTCGCGGTCGATCCCGCACAGATCGGCGAGCAGCTCGGTGTGGCCGGGCGCATCGCGCCCGGCGAGGCGGAGGGCCCTCTTGCTCAGGGGGGCGGTCACCACCGCGGCGGCCGCGCCGGATCGGGCCAGCTTCGCGGCGGCTTCCACGTACAGGATCGAGGCGCGGCCGCCCTCGGCCGAGGGCGCAGCCGGGCCGGTGCCCCCGCCCAGATCCGCCAGGTCGCAGATCGCCGGACCTTCCTCCCAGAGGGCGCCCCCGCCGGCGAGCCCCCCGTCCGCCGATCTCTGTCCCGGCTCCGGTCGGTCCAGCACCGGCCACGCGGCCGGGTCGTCGCCGATCAGGCCCGGGAGCTCCCGCGCCACTTGGAGGAGGCGGGCCCGATCGCCGATCAGCAGGGGCCGGCAGACGCCACGCACCTCCGGGCTGCAGGCCGCTCTCAGGCTGATCTCGGGACCGATCCCGAAAGGGTCTCCGGTGGTGAGGGCGATGATCGCCTTCACCGGGCGATCCCCGGCGGGCAGCGGGCCGTGGGTTGTGCGGGGGAGGGGAATGGCCTCAGATTCCGTCGGCGCGGGGCTCCTTGTCGTCGTCCTTCTGCTCCTCGGCCTTGTACATGTACTTGATGCAGTCCTTCATCACCATGAGGTTGGGGGCGCCGTTGCGGTTGACCTTGATGCAGGCCTTGTCGTACCACTCGATGACCCCCCGCAGCCTCTCGCCGTCCTTGAGGACGACGACCATGGGAGTCTTCCCGGTCATCTGCTTGAGGTAGTAGAAGGACTCGGCGTTGGTCGACTCGGGCGGAACCTGCTTCCGCCTAGGCTGCCGCGGCCCCAGACGATCCTTGAGCTCCGAGAGGTTCGGCCGGATCAGCCTCCGGTTGCCCTGGATGTCCGAGCCTCTCTCGGGCGTGACTCCCGCAGGACCCCGGTGATCGCTGGTCATTCGACGCATGGAAGCGGATCTCCAAACCCGGGGATGCACCCCTCGAAACGGGGGCCGTGTCGCCCGGTCATGCATGATTCCCTGTTCTCTTTCTCGGACTGCCTTGCGAGACTCTCCGCGGTATCAGGTGCGGGAGCGATCCGGCGCGGGGTCCGTGCCGGAGTTCCGTCGGCACTCCAATTGGGCTACGCTCAGGGGACGCACGCCTCGATTGCATCCTAGCACATCTCCGCACCGGTGCCAAGCCGGGCGCACCCCGCTCCGGCTCACGAGCCGCCCCCGCCCTTGAGGGGGGAGACGACGAGGAAATGCTCGTATTTCGGCATCACGCGCACGTAGCTCTCCCTCCACAGCCGCCTGATGTACCGGTCGAACCGGGGCTTGAACTTCCGCTCCCGGATCAGGTCGTAGATCTCGTCGCGGACCTCGCCGAGCGGCTGGACGATCTTCGCCGTCTTCTCCTCCAGCCGGATGACGTGGATGGAGCGGCCCGTGTCGATAGGCTCGCTCACCCGCCCCGGCTCCAACGCGAACGCGGCCCGGGCGATCGGGTCCAGCAGATCCTCCGGGGCGAGCGGGCCGATGAGCCCCCCCGCCTCTTTGGACGCCACCTCGGAGTAGCTGTCGACGAGGTCGAGGAAGTCGGCCCCCGCCTCCAGCTCCCGCAGGATCCCGCGGGCCCGGGTCTGCACCTCGGGCCGGTTGGCGGCCTCGTACAGCAGCACGATCTCCCTGAACGTGACCGTGGGCGGCGTGGTGTAGTCGCCGATGTTCTTCTCGTAGTATCGTTCGATCTCGCGCTCGCTCACGCTGATCTTGCGCCTAACGTCGTACCTGACGATCTCCTGCGGAATGGCCATCCGGATCAGCTGCTCCTCCAGGTCGGCCCGGGTCATCCCCTGCTGCTCGAGCGCGCGCTCGAGCTCCTCGTCGCTGTCGATGTTCTGCTGCTGGCGGAAGTCGTCGATGAGGCTTGCGCGCACCTTATCCAGATCGAAGATGGTCTCCGCCCTCTCGACCAGCAGCAGCTCGGTGATCATGTTGGCGAGCATGGACTCCTCCGCGGCGCGGAGCTGCCGATCGAGCTCCTCCCCGGAGTACTCCCGGTAGATCTCCCTCAGGATGAACTCCCCGCGCTGCTCGAACTCGCTCTTGGTGATGATCCGGTTGTTGACCCGGGCGACGATCTCCTCGACGACGGCCGCCCGCGCCTGCGGCGGCGGCGCCAGAAGCAGAACCGCGAGGGCGAGCAGGGTCTTTCGCGGGCCGAGGCGGGGCCGATCAGTTCCTGTATTCGCCCACATAGTTGAAGGGCAGGATGGCGCGGTTGACGCGGATCTCCGTCTCGCTCTTGAGGTCGTCGATGAACCGCGCGAACGCCTGCTCGCTCTTGCTCTGGAACAGCTCCAG
>JBHIBC010000058.1:0-17758 GCA_046758905.1 Acidobacteriota bacterium
CGGGCCCGGCAGCCCGCCCGATCGGGGAGCGCGGGGGCGGCGGCGGGTGAGCTTCGAGCGGGCGCGGCGCGACGGGGACGAGGTGCCCGCGGAGATCCACCTGCGCGGTCTATCGGTCGACGAGGCGCTCGCGCGGGTCGACAAGTACCTCGACGACGCCTCACTCGCCGGGCTCGACACGGCGCGGCTCGTGCACGGGGTCGGCTCGGGACGGCTGAAGCGGGCGATCGCCGAGCTGCTCCACCGGCACCCTCACGTGCGCGGTTTCTCGAGCGCCCCCGCCGACCGGGGAGGCGCCGGCGTCACCGTCGTGACGCTCAGGACCTGAGGGGCCGGCGGGTTCGCGAGTCAGTCCAGATCGGCGTAAGGGCCGGGAGACGCGCGGTCCCGGTCGGGGTCGAGCACCACCGTGTCCCGCCCCGCGACCTGACACTCGATGGACCAGGCGAAGGGTGGATCGGCCGCCGGATCGACCGCGAACGCCCTGTAGCGGCCCGGGCGGACGTCCGAGAACTCGAACCGGCCCGCCGCGTCGGTGATCGCCCTCTGGACGGCGTGGCGCCGGTAGACCGAGTCGGCGGCCTCGTGGCAGTCGCGCAGCGCGGAGTCCCGCTCCCCCTCCGCGCGCCCGAGCTGCGCCGCGGCCCGATCGCTGCGATCCGCGGCCTCCCGGAAGTTGTCCGACGAGTTGAGGGCTCGGGCGTACTCGGCGCGCAGCCGCTCGATCCGGAGGTCGATCGCGTCGAGCCGGGCACGGCACCTCGCTCTGACGTCCGCGCTCTCGCGGTCGATCGAGCGCAGGTCAGAGACCAGCAGAACGACCAGCCCGGCCCCCTTGGTGGGAGCACCGGCACCCCCCAGCACGCCGCGGACCGTCGCCCCGGCGGTCGCGCCGGCGTCCCGCCTCTCCCCGGCCGGGGCGGGACCCCGTGAGTCCGGGGGCGCGGGCAGCCACCCCTCCACCCGCACGCGCCGCCACCCCGCCCGCTCCTCGACCACGGTGATCTGTGCGTCGGCCCGCACAGTGCCCAGCCAGATCCCGCGGGGCGCGTCGAACAGCGTTATCAGTCGCTCGGCGGCGCCTTGGGAGGCAGCCGCCAGGACCAGCGCGAATGCCGTGAGCAGCAGGACCACGGACGCGTTCCTCGTCATCTCGCTCGCCTCTCCTCAGAAATAGAAGGCGGCCGACAGCACGGCCGAGAAGTCGTCCGCGGCGTCGGTCAGCCCGGCGCCCACCTCCCCACGTATCACCGTGTTCTCCGTGGGCTTCCAGGCGAGGCCGGCCTCGACCTCGGCCCTCTGCCTGTCCCCGTCGTAGCGGGCGCTCTCGTACTGCGCCTCCGCGACCAACAGCCAGATGCGCGACAACGGGGCGAGCAGGCCGAACCCTACCCTGAGCGCGGTTCGGCCCTCCGCCGCGCCCGGGGGCTCCGCATCGTCCGAGCGCACGACGGCGAGGCTCCAAATCACGCTGGCCGCGGTGAACCCCTTGCGCAGGCCGGCGAAGATCTCGTACCGGGGCGAGCCGGGGCCGCGCCCGTTGGCCTCGTCGGCGATCGGGACGGTGGTCGCCGCCCCAACGGCGAGCTGGACGGGGCTGCGGAGCAGCCGGTACTTGCCGTAGAGCAGGACGTCGCTCAACCCCGTCCCATCGACCGGCGACCTCAGGGTCGATCCGAACAGCTCGGCGCCCGCGTCGCGATCCCGATTGAGAACGCCGGCGACCAGGCCGGCCTCCACGTCCTCGCCGACGCGGAACGCGGCCGTGACCTCGCCCAAGAGGTCGCGCCCCTCATCGGCCCCCGCGTAGGCCGCCGACACTCCGATCCAGGCCGCCCGCACGATGTCGCCGTCCTCGACGAAGCCGCGGATCAGCCGGTCGTCGCCCGAGATCTCGACCACCGCCGCCCGAGCGGCCGACGCGCCGACCGCCAGAGCCAGGAGGAGCACCCCCCCGGCCCGCCGCGCGGCGGCCGCGGGCCCGAACGCCCCGCCGGGCGTGAGCCGGTCCGATGTCATATCCGTACCGCGAGCGCCGCCCTTGAACCGGAGCCGACTCCCTCTATATTCGCGAGAGGGGCCGCCCGATCTCCCACGCCCGGAGCCGGAACGGTGACCAAGGACGAGCTGCTGCGCGCCATCCTGGGGAAGTGTCGCGACGCCGACGGACGGGAGCGCACCCCGCGACCGCGCACCGTCGCGCGCGCGGAGGGTCCTCGGCTCAGTGATCCTCCCCCCGCCTCCGGGGGAGCTTCTCGAGCCAGTCCTGGGGAACCTGGTAGGGCGGCGTGGGGTCGTCCCGCGGCTCCGACATCTCGATCCGGGCGACGGCGCGCTCCTTCTCGCGGATCTCAAGCACCTTCGCGTCGAGGCTGTCGGCCGAGGCGGCCCCGGCGGCCGCCATCTCGAGCCGCTTGATCTTCTCCTGCAGCAGCGTGATCTCGATGTTGCGCTCCTCGATCTCGATCTCGGCCTGCCGCATGTGCTTGCGCAGGAAGCGTATCTCCTTCAGCGCCCGCGCGCGCAGGGACTGATAGCGCTCGCCGGCCCTCCTCAGCTCCTCCGCCTTCAGCTCGGCGTCGGCCTTGAACTCCAGCAGCTTCTGTCCCCCTGCGCGGATCATCCCGTACTGGACCAGGAGCTGCTCGTGCTTCATCAGCAGCTCGTTGTAGAGCGACAGGGGGACCGCCTCCTCCCTCGCCGGAAGCGATCGCTCTCGCGGCCCCGCCACCTCCGCGAGCTCCGTTCGCACGGGCGGGGAGGGGGAGAACCCCAGAGCGAGGAGGTCGTCGTGCTGAATCCTGTACTCCTCGCCGAACTTGCCCGGCGCCTTCTCGGCTTTCAGGCGGCCGGATCGGATGTGGCGGCGGACGGTGGCGGGGGTCCTGCCGATGAGCCGCGCGGCCTCGCGTATCGTCAGGACCGTCATCCGATCTCCTCGCGCTGGCCTGACGCGCCCTGCGACATGGACGCGGCCGGGAGAACCGCCCGCCCTTATACCAGAAAGCGCCTCGCGGAGTAAAGGAGCGGCGATCCTCCGCCTCAGTCGGTGAGCCGCGCCGTGACGGTCCCGAGGCCTTCGCCCACCCGGATCGCGATGGTGGGGAGCGCGGCGTCGAGGCCCGGCTTCCTGTAGGTCCCGTTCTCCAGACGGAACCCGGCCAGCGCGAGGTCCCCGGAGTCCGGCCGACTCGCCGTCAGCTCGACGCCCAGGGCCCGCGGGATCATCAGCGTGACGTCCCCCAGGCGCACATCGATGTGTAGGACCGGCTGTCCTCTCCAGTCCCCCGAGAGATCGATCATGAATTCGCCGTCCCCCGCGTCCAGAGTGAAATGGGAGGGAGCCGCGTGCCCCAGGCCGCTCACGTTCAGCCGGCCCGGGCCGCCGGACAGCGTGAACACCCCGAGCCCGCCGATCAGCGGTTCCGAGAACGAGATGGTCGTGGCGCCGGCGTCGGTGGCCACGTCGAGGCGGGTCAGGCGAAGCCCCCCGAGCTCGGCGACGTGGCGCCCCTCCCCGAGCTCGAGCGACAGGTCGATCGGCACCGCGGGGCCCAGCAGCAGGTCGATATCGTTGCGCTCGCCACCCGGCGGGGCCGTCCCGTCGTCGGAGCGGCGCAGCCGCTTCAGGCCGGCGCGGAACAGGACCCGGTCCCCGTCCGCGCCGCGCCACAGCCTCGGGGCGAAGTGGTTCCCGCAGTACCGCATCCGGAGATCGTAGAGCCGATCCGGATCGCCGTGGCCGATCGCCGATCGGCCAGCCGCGACCTCCAGCCTCAGGCTCAGGGAGCCCCCGAGCCCGATGGCGCGGGACTGGCGGCCGTCGCTGTACTCGTGCGTGGCGTAGCACGCGGCCGCGCCGACGACGCAGCAGGCGGCGGACAGCAGACCGGCGGCCCGGGATCGTCCGATCATCTCAGGACTCCTCCAACATGACCAAGAGCCCGACGGCCGCGATCAGCACGCCGCTGATCAGATCGCCGTACCGGGTGAAGAACGGCAGATCGAAATGGCGCATGCCCCGCGTCGCGAACAGCGTCACCCCGACCATCGTCCCCACCGTGCAGACGGCGAACCCGAGCCCGGCGACGAGGAAGGTGAGCGCGCTGTGCGCGGAGGCCGCGAACAGGATAGGCACCAGAAGAGCGCAGGGGCTCACCCCAACGATGACGACCAGGGCGCCCCCGCTGACGACCCTGCGGAACAAGCGCTCGAGCAGGTGGCCGTGAGCGTGGATGTGGCCGTGGGCCATCGGCGCCTTCGGATCCCGCGTCCCCGGAGCCCGATGAGCGAGCCCCTCGCGTCTGTGCGCCCACAGCCCATAGCCCAGCCCGAAGATCACCAGCAGGAGGCCGGCCAGGGATTCCAGCGGGCGCCCGGCGCGTTCGGCCAGGCCGCGCGCGCCCTCGCGGCCGAGCGCCACGCCGGCGGCCCCGACCGCGATCGAGACCAGCACGTGCAGCATCCCCGTGAGCCCCACCAGCACGGCCGTCCTCCTGTCGCTCCAGCGCTGGGCGCGAGCCATCAGCGCGAAGGGGAGCCAGTGATCGGGGATGAGCGCGTGGATGACCGCCGTGGTGCAGGACAACTGAAACAGGAGCAGAGCCTTGTTCGTCACCCTGCGTCTCCGGGGTCCGGGGGGGCCGGGCGGCGCCCGCCCGGGGGGCGCGGATTATAGCATCCTGCAGGGCACGACTGTCGCGGATGGCGGCCGGGAGTCAGCCGCCCGTCGCCGCCCCGGGCGCTGCATCGGTTCCGCGAAAGCCCTTGCTGTGCTTGACTTCTCGTCGAGACGTCCGTATATTGAGCCATGACTTCATCCCTCGACACCCACGCTTTGCCTCGGCCGATGTCCGGGAACTGGACACGGCGCGTCGGCCCGCACCGTCGCCCGTAGCGCCGCCCCCGGGCCGTGTCGAGGGGTTCCGACGCCGGGTCGTCCCGTGGGACGATGAAGCTCATATGCGTTACACTCTTCGATCAGGATCGGTGCTGGCGGGCTCGCTCTACGCCGCGGTTCTGCTGAGCGCGACGGCGGTGTCGGCGGAGCCGGCGACCGACCTCCCGCCGCGGCCGCCGAGGGCGCCCGGGTGGAGCCTCCCCCGTCTGAGCCCCGGCCGCGCCGTCGACGGCGCCGACCGGGCCGCCGCCATCGAGCTTCACCCCCCGCCCCGCGGCTCCGTTCTGGCCCCATCCCTCAGGCGCTCCTTCACGCCTCGGGGGATCTCCCGGCAGCTCATCGAGCGGATGCAGTACGAGGTGCGGCGATTCAGGAAGACCAACCCGCACGATCCGTCCGGCGCGCTAGCGCCCGAAGATTCCGTGGCCGAGCAGCAGCGCGCGCGGGAGGCCGAGCGGGTCGTCACACGGGCCCTCAACCGCACGCTCGACCGGGTGCTCGAGGAGTTCGCCCGGACGACGCTGCGGCTCGCGCCGGCCCTCGACTGGGTGGATGAGCTAGGCGGCCTTCGTCCGTGGAGAGCCTCTCCCCGTCGACGGGCCGAGCCGCCGGCCCCCGGAGGGGCGGCGGTCCCGACCCCGCCCCGGCACGCGAAGGCGCTCGACACGAGCCTCGGCCTGAAGCTCGACGCCAGGCCGAAAGTCGTGTTCCGCGCCAGGTTCCTCCATATCGCTGGAAAGATCACCGTGCCTCTCCTGGACGACGGGATCCGCTTCTCCTTTGAGCGCTCCCTGGGCGCCCACGGTCGCGCCGCGCTCACCGGCGCCGTCTCCGGCGGTGAGCGGGACTGGGCGGCGCTGATGATCGACTTCCGCTTTTAGAGCGCGGCCCGCAACACGTCGAGCAGGGCCCGGGCCTTGTCGAGCGTCTCTCGATGCTCCATCTCCGGGTCCGAGTCGGCGACGATCCCGCCCCCCACCCGCAGGTGCGCCCGGCCCCCAGCGCACAGCACCGTCCGGATGACGACACTGAAGTCCATGCTCCCGTCGAGCGAGAGGTAGCCGACGCAGCCGGAGTAGACCCCTCTCTCCTCCCCCTCGAGCTCGTCGATCACCTCCATCGCCCTCACCTTGGGCGCCCCCGTCATCGACCCCGCGGGGAACAGCGCCCGCAGCAGGTCGACCCGGTCCCGCCCGGCCCGCGGCCGCCCGGAGATCGTGCTGACGAGGTGGTGGACCGTGGCGAACGACTCGAGGGCGCACAGCCTCTCGGCGCGCACGCTTCCCGGCTCGCACACCCGCCCGAGATCGTTGCGCACGAGGTCGGCGATCATGATGTTCTCGGCCCGGTCCTTGGCGCTGCTCAGAAGCTCGCGGGCGAGGCGCCCGTCCTCTTCGGCCGTCCCGCCGCGGGGCCGGGTTCCCTTGATCGGCGCGCTCGTGGCACGTCCGTCGCGCAGCGACAGGAAGCGCTCCGGCGAGGCTGAGACCACCTGGAAGGAGCCGGCGTCGAGATACGCGGAGAACGGAGAGGGGCTGCGACGCGCGAGGTCCGCGAACAACGTCACCGGGTCGCCCGAAAACGGGCAGACGATCCGGTGCGACAGGTTCACCTGGTAGATGTCCCCGGCGGCGATGTACCGCAGCGCGCGTCCGACCCGCTCGAGGTACTCGGACCTGCGGGTGACGAGCGCCGCACCGATCCCGCCGACCGGCCGACGCGCGCCGACCCGGGGACGCCGCCCGCGGAGGGGCCCGAGCGCGGCCACGAACTCCGTCAGGCGCCGCCCGGCCCGCTCCTCCCGCGCGCGCGCGCTCCCCGCCGACAGGCCGGTGGACAGCGCCGCGACACGTCCCTCCGCGTGGTCGAAGACGAGCGCTGCGTCGTAGACCCCGAGCCACGCTTCGGGCAGACCGAGGGGGTCGGCGGCGCTCGCCGGCAGCGTCTCGACGGCCCGGCGCAGACCATAGCCCAGGTATCCCACGGCGCCCCCCGCGAACGGCAGCCCGGCCAGCCGGGCGACCCGCCGGGCGGGGGCGATCGTCCTCACTAGGTCGAACGGGTCGACCCGCCCCTCCCAAACCACGGCCTCCCCGTCCTCGTCCGCGCGCACCAGCCGGGCACGACCGGCCCGATACGTGGCGACCAGAACCGGATCCCAGGAGAGGATCGAGAACCGGGACGCGGGGTGGCCGCGGAGCCCGCTGAGCAGCAGGACCGGATGGCGCCGGCCGCGCTGCGCGCCGAGCGCCTCAAGGGGGTCGACCCAGTCGACATCGGCGAGCCGCGAGCCGCCGGCCGGCGCGAGGGACGCGGCGAGCTCAAGCATCGCCGCACTCCTCGCGCAGCAGCCGCCTGTAGCGCGCGTGCAGCTCGCGGCTCACCGGCCCCGGCCGGCCGTCGCCCACGGGGCGCCCGTCGACGCGCGTCACCGGGAGCACCTCCCATGAGGTGTTGGTGAGGAACACCTCCGCGGCGGCCCGGATCCGGGCTGCGGGCAACGCCCTCTCCTCCACCCCGATCCCGGCCGAGCGGGCCAGCTCGATCACCGCCTCGCGGGTGATGCCGGGCAGCCCGCCCTCGGGAACGGGGGGCGTCACCAGGCGTCCCCCGAGGACCAGGAACAGGTTGCTCGCCGCGCCCTCGGTCAGATCGCCCCGGCCGTCGACGAGGATCGCCTCGTATGCCCCGCGAGCGTGGGCCTCCTGCCGGGCCAGCACCGAGCTCAGGCGACTGATCGACTTGATGGCGGGGTCGAGGGCCCGGGCTGGGATCGCCTGCCGGCTGGAGACGGCCGCCGCCACTCCCCCGCGGAACCGCGCCTCGTCGAGCCCGTCGAAGGGGAAAGCGGCGATGACCAGGGTCGGCGGCCCGAGCGCCTCCAGGAAGTTGCCGGGCAGGCCCCGACCGCGGGTGACCGTCAACCGGACGCGCGCGTCCCTGAGACCGTTGGCGCGCAGGACGTCGCGCACCGATCGCTCGAGCCGACCGCCCGACCAGGGCAGCTCGAGCCGCACGCGCGCGGCCGATTGTCGCAGCCTCCCGAGGTGCCGCTCGATGCGGAAGACCTGCCCCGCGACAGCGCGCATCGTCTCGAAGATGCCGTCGCCGAACAGGAGCCCGCGGTCGAAGACCGACACCCGCGCCTCGGACTCATCGACCAGCCGACCGTTGAGATGGACCCGCACTCTCCTTCCCCGTGGAGCGGGAGGAGGGCGGCCGAGGGGATGCCCGCGCGGGCCGTCTAGGTCGCGGCGCGCGCCGCCCGACCCTCGGCCCCCGCCCCTAGAGGCGTGCGCCACGACGACCCGGTCCGGTCCCGACCGGCAGCGACCGGGTTGTAGAGGGTGTCCCGCTCGATCGGCACGCGCCCCGCTTCCTCTATAAGGGCGACCAGCCGACGACGGCTCACGACCCGCGGGGAGACCGCGCCCGCCTCGTGAAAGATCTCCTCCGTGACCACGGTGCCGTCCATGTCGTCCGCCCCGAAGTGCAGGGCCGTCTGGGCGACGCGTGGGGTCATCATGATCCAATAGGCCTTCACGTGCGGGAAGTTGTCGAGCATCAGCCTTCCGACCGCCACCTGCCTGAGGTCGTCGGCCGCGGTCGGCCTGGGGATGTGCGAGAGGCGCGTGTTCTCCGGGTGAAACGCGAGCGGGATGAAGGCCAAAAATCCGCCGGTGGAGTCCTGGGCCTCGCGCAGCAGCAGCATGTGGTCGACGCGCTCCTCCACGCTCTCGACGTGGCCGTAGAGCATGGTGGCGTTGCTCCGGAGCCCCAGCCGATGAGCGGTCTTGGCGATGTCGATCCAGGCACGGTGGTCGATCTTCCCCTTGAACAGGACCTGATGGGCGTGGTCGGTGAGGATCTCGGCGCCCCCGCCGGGTATCGACCCCAGCCCCGCCTCCTTCAGGGTGACGAGCACCTCGCGACAGGTCATGCCGAAGTTCTCGGCCATGGCGGCGATCTCCACCCTGGTGAACGCCTTGACGTGCACCTCCGGCCGCACCCGCTTGATAGTCCGGATCACCTGCACGTAGTAGCCGAGCGGCAGGTCCGGGTTGACCCCGCCCACCATGTGGATCTCGCGGATCGGCCGATCGATGAACTGCAGCATCCGCCGCTCGACGTCGGCCGGTGACAGGACATAGGCGTCCGGCTGCCTCCTGGTCCGGTAGAAGGCGCAGAACCTGCAGCCCGCCACGCAGATGTTGGTGTGGTTGATGTGCTGGTTGATGATGTAGTAGGCGGCATCGCCGTGCAGCCGCTCCCGCAGGTGATTCGCCAGGGCGCCGACCGCCAGCAGATCGGGATGCCGGTACAGCTCCAGCCCATCCCCCCGGCTGAGCCGCTCCCCCGCCAGGACCTTGTCGGCGATCCGCCCCAGGCCGCTGCGCACGACGTACCGCCTCTGGAACGGGGTCATCCTCTCCCCGGCTCGGGCCCGGCCGGACGCTTCGCGACGGCGTCGCGGTAGGCCGGCGATCCGACTCGGACGTGCCGGTGCACCGCTGCATCCTCGGGAGGGATCATCAGCTCCCCGCCCTTGTGCCGCCTGTTCTCCAGCGCCATCGAGCACAGGGTCCCGCACATCGTGCAGACCGCCTTGTCGTAGTCCTCGCTCATCATCCTGATCGCCCGCGCCCTCTCGGGGTCGAGCGCCAGGCGATATTGGCCCTCCCAATCGAGGCGCTTGCGGTAGTCCGACATCTGGTCGTCGCGGGCCCGGGCGCCGAACACCCCCTTGGCCAGGTCGCCCGAGTGGGCGGCGATCCGCGTGGCGATCACCCCGTCGCGAACGTCCTCGACCGTAGGGAGCCTCAGGTGCTCGGCCGGGGTCAGGTAGCAGAGCACGTCCGCCCCCGCCGCCGAGGCGACCGCCCCACCTATCGCCCCGCTGATCTGATCGTAGCCCGCCCCGACGTCGGTGGTGAGCGGGCCGAGGACGTAGAACGGTGCCCCGCGGCAGATCCGTTTCTCGAGGCGGACGTTCGTCTCGATCTGGTCGATCGGCACGTGGCCCGGTCCCTCGATCATCACCTGCACCGATCGCTCGTGGGCGCGCCGGGTCAGCTCCCCGAGGGTCAGCAGCTCGGTGATCTGGGCCGGGTCGGTGGCATCGCCCGTGGCCCCGGGACGGATGCCGTCGCCGAGGCTCAGCGTGAGGTCGTACTCGAAGGCGATGTCGAGGAGGCGGTCGTACCGAGCGAGCAGAGGGTTCTCCTCGCCGGTGCGCGCCATCCACGAGGCGAGCATCGACCCGCCCCGGGACACGATGCCCGCGATCCGTCGATCCCCGTCCAGGCGCCGGACCGCCTCCCGGGAGACGCCGCAGTGCACCGTCACGAAGTCGACGCCGTCACGGGCGTGGCGCTCGATCACGCCGAACAGATCGTCGGCGGACATCTCGTAGACCGATCCGCGCTCGGCGACAGCCTGGTAGATCGGGACCGTCCCGAGGATCACCGAGCAGCGTCTCAGGATCTCGCGGCGCACGTAATCCAGCTCGTCTCCCGTCGACAGGTCCATGACCATCTCCGCCCCGCACCGGATCGCCGTCCGCAGCTTCTCGGTCTCCTCGTGCAGCTGCTGGTGGTGCCCCGAGGTGCCGATGTTGGCGTTGACCTTCGTGGACAGCCCGAGGCCGATGCCGATCGGGTTGAAGTCGTGCCGCGCGTTCTTGGGGATGATCGCCACGCCCGCCGCGATCCTCCGCCGGAGCTCCTCGGGGTCGACCCCCTCGACCGCGGCCACGTACCTCATCTCCTCGGTCAGCCTGCCTCTCTTCGCCTGCTCCATCTGAGTCATCTCGCTATCTCCTCAGTGCGCGGTGCCCGTGGCCCGGAGCTCCCTGATGACCGTGACCTTGATGCGGCCGGGGTACTCCATCTGCGACTGGATCTTCCTGGCCAGCTCCGACGCCAGCAGCGCCAGGTGCCGGTCGTCGACCCGCTCGGGACGGGCGATGACCCTGATCTCCCGGCCCGCCTGAATGGCGTACGACTGCTCCACGCCGTCCATCTCGTTGGCCAGGCTCTCCAGCTGCTCGATGCGCCTCACGTAGTCGACGACGCTCTTGCGGCGGGCTCCCGGGCGCGACCCGGAGATGGCATCCGCCGCGGAGACCAGAACCGAGATCGGGTGGATGACCTCGACGTCCTCGTGATGCGACCCGATGGCGTTGACCACGATGGGGTGCTCTCCGTAGCGCTTCGCCACCTCGACCCCGATCTCCGGATGCGTGCCCTCGCGCTCGAAGTCGATCGCCTTGCCGATGTCGTGGAACAGCCCGGCGCGCTTGGCGAGGCTGCCGTCCATGCGCAGCTCGGAGGCCATGATGGCGGTCAGCTTGGCCACCTCGATCGAGTGCATCAGGACGTTCTGGCCGTAAGAGGTACGGTAGCGCAGGCGCCCCAGGGTCCGCACCAGGCCGGGATGGACCCCGTTGATGCCCAGCTCCTTCAGGGCCGCCTGCCCCGCCCGCAGCATCTGCTCCTCCACCCTCCTCTGGCAGCGCGCCACAAGCTCCTCGATCCGGCGCGGATTGATGCTGCCGTCCCTGAGCAGCCTCTCCAGCGTGAGGCGGCCAACCTCGCGCTTGATCGGGTTGAAGCAGGACAGGACGACCGCCCCCGGCTGCTCGTCCATCAGCAGCTGGACGCCCGTCGCCTTCTCAAAAGCGCGGATGTTCTTCCCCTCGTGCCCGATGATCCGCCCCTTGAGCTTGTCGCTGCCGAGCGGGAAGGTGCAGACGCTGCGCTCGGCGGACCAGTCGGAGGCGGTCCGCTCGATCGCCAGCGAGATGATCTTGCCAGCCTCGACCTCCGCCCTCCTCTGCGCCTCCTCCCGCGCCTCCCGGATCATCTTGGCCGCCTCGAAGCGCACCTCCTGCCTCAGGTTGCCGAGCAGGATCTGCCGCACGTCCTCCACGGTCAGGCCGGCGATGCTCCCGAGCTGGGCGTTGATCTCGTCGCCCCGCCGACGCAGGCGCTCCCGGTCCCGCGCCAGATCGGCCTGCGCCTTGCGGAGCTCGACGTCGCGGCTGTCGAGGTCCTGCTCACGGCTCCTGAGTCGGAGATCCCGGTCGCGCAGCGACTTGTCGCGCTGCTCCAGCCCCCGTCGAATCCGTTGTTCCTCGCGGGACTTGTCGCGTAGTTCCTGCTCGAGGCGGGCCTTGCTCCTGAGCCACTCCTCCCGGGCCTGCAGGAGAGCATGTCGCTGTCGGGTCTGTGACGCTCCCGGCGCGGCGTCGAGGGGACTTCCCGTTCCGCTTCCGGTCCGTTCGCCGTCAGCGCTCCCCGGGCGGCTGCCGACGAGCCACCCCAGGACCGCGCCTCCGATCAGGCAGAGAACCGCACCCGTGACGAGGGCTACGACGCTGGCGTCCATGCCGAACCTCCTGCGTCGGCGTCGGTGCGCCGGCGCGGCGGTGTCCTCTTCCGGTCACGGCACCCGCCCCGCGTGATCCCCGCCTGCACCGCGCCGCGCCCCCGGACGGCCCCCGCGGGCGCGTCCGCGCGCCCGGGACGGCCGTCCGGTCCCGCGCGCCCGAGGGGCGCCCGGCTCCGTCGGCGCGGCCGGTGGTCGGTCCAACGTCAATGGGAAAGGAGAACGCAGTGATCAAAGGGCGATCGTTGACGAGAAGCCTGGGACGTCCCACGGGGACCTCCGCGGGGCCGGGATGATCGTCTTCTCCCGCGGTCCCGACCCTCCGGCCTCGCCGTCCGGGCCGCGGCGGCCCGACGCAAGGTGCCGGGTCAGAGGAACAGGGCGCGCTCGACGCGCGCCGGAATCAGGGCGCAGTATAGCACCCGCCGCCGCGCGACGACAAGCGTTCAGGGCTCCGACGGGCCGGCGGCCGGGCCCTCGACCCAGCTGGAGCCGCCCTCGAAGAACTCCTTCTTCCAGATCGGGACGATCTCCTTGAGCCGCTCGATGGTGTGCGCGCAGGCGGCCAGCGCCTCTCGGCGGTGCGGCGCCGCCACGGCGACGACGACGCTCGCCTCGCCCACCGCCACGTCGCCGACCCGGTGGAGGATCGCGACGTGCGGGGTCCCGAACCGCTCCGCCACCTCGGCGCCGATCTCGCGCATCACCCGCTCCGCCATGGGGGCGTAAGTGTGATACTCGAGGCGGTTCACCCGCCTCCCGGCGCGCCGGTCGCGCGCGGTCCCGACGAAGGTCGCGATGGCGCCTCGGTCGGGGCCCGCCACGGCGTCGACCGCCTCCTTCAGGTCGAGAGGTCCCTCGCGCAGGCGGTACAGGCCGGCCATGCCCGCCGCCTCCCCCTCTATCCGCCGCTCACCGGCGGAAAGGCCGCGATCTCCTGGCCGGGGCCGACGGTCTGTCCGGGGCGCGCGTAGGCCCGATCGCACGCGAGCAGCGGCCGGGTCTCCTCCCGCAGCGCCGGGACCGTCCGCCGAACCCGTTCCCAGACCTGCGCGAGCGTAGCCCCCTCGGACACCTCCACCTCCACTGCGGCTGAGCCAGCGGCCTCCCGGTAGCGTGCGAACAGCAGGACGACGACCCTCACTCGCCCTCCCCCGCCGGCCCGCCCGCGCGGCCGCGCTCCGCCATCATCGAGAGGAGCTCCCCCACCATCGCCTCGATCCCGCCCAGCACGTCGGCGAGACGGCTGAAAGCCGCGAACCCGGCGGTGTGCACGATGCGCCGCCCGCGATCGATCCTCAGGTGCCGGGGATCCCGGGGCGCCGGGGGCGCCTCGATCGCCTGCCCCAGCAGGGTGCGCACCGGGATCTCCCCCAACCCGACGAGGCCGATCGGCTTGCGCGTCTCGAGGAAATGGTTCAGGAAGACCGCCACCTCCCCGACCACGCGTCGGCCGCGGCCCTTCTCCGCGAAGCCGGTCGAGAAATTGACCACCGGCCCGTATCCGCCCGGGATGATGATCGCTTCCAGAAACTCGGGCCGGTACTCGCCGAGCCGACGCACGACCCCCCGCACCAGCCGCGCCGACTCCCGGAGCACGTCGCGCCGCTCGCCCGCGACCTCGCTGCCGTCGAGGTGATCGACGGTGCGCACCTGCGGGAGGGCGGGCGCCAGGAGCACCGGCTTCTCGCCGGCCGCCTCCAAAGCGAGGAGCGTGAGGACAGCCTCGTGCGTGTCGGTGCCGTCGTAGTGGCCGCACCCCCCTAGCAGGACGCCGATCCGCATCGTCTCTCCACGTCGCCGAGCGCCGTCGCGCCATTATAGGGCGCGCACCGCACGCCGCTCAAACCCGGCCTGCCGCGCGTCGCCAAATTAAGGTGGTTGACGGGACGCTCGGCGTGTCGTACTCTCGGTGCGTATCATGCGATCTGGTTTCGAAGCACGAAACAGCACCGCGGGCCCGGCCGGCGCCGCCCGCCCGGCACATATGCTCCCGCGGCATCGGGCGATCCGGCCGGTCGTCCGGCGGGCGCGCCGGGCCGAGCGATGCTGTTACGCCCTAAGGATCGCCACAATGACCGCAAGTCATTGTCATAACGTCATCTTCTAGCACAAAGTGGTTGCTCGCGGGGATCCGGTCGTCGCAGAATACGAGGGCGGGCTCCGGCCGCAGCGCGATGCGAGCACGGCATAAGAAGGCCTCCCCCCGGCCGCCGGCCGCGACCGCCACCGGGCACGACAGGTGGCGCAAGCACAAGGAAAGGAAGGCGCACATGGCTCAGGAAGTGCAGGGGACCAGGAAGCGGAGCGAGCGGGGTGAGGGGACCGTCACGGGGAATCAGGCGGTCCGGCGCGCCATCGCCGTCCTGAAGGCGTTCAGCGACGATGCTCCCGAGATGGGGGTGACGGAGGTCAGCCGCAAGGTCGATCTTCACAAGAGTACGGTCTACCGCCTGCTGTCGGCATTCGAGGGGGAGGGCCTCATCGCCAAGAACCCGGAGACAGGCAAGTACCGGCTCGGGCCCGAGCTGATCGTGCTCGGGGAGCAGGTCCTGCGACACACCGACGTGCACCGGGTGGCCCTCCCGTTTCTCAAGGACCTCGCGGAGCGCTGCGGCGAGACGATCGACCTCGAGGTGCTCAGCGGCGGCAACGTGGTGACCATCGAGGAGATCGCCGGAAAACACGTGGTCGCGGCCGCGGGCGCCATCGGGATGCCGTGGGCCGCACACGCCACGTCCACGGGGAAGGTATTGCTGGCACACCAGCCTCCCGAGAAGCAGCGCCAGATCCTCGCCCGCGCCCTGAAGAGGTTCACGCCGCACACCATCACCGATCCAAAGCAACTGGCCCGCGACCTCCTCAAGGTGCGGGAGCAGGGCTATGCCGTCTGCTTCGGCGAGCTGGAGGACCATCTGGTGGCCGCGGCGATGCCCATCCGGAGCCGCAACGGGGACGCCGTCGCCGCGGTGAGCATCTCGGGGCCTGACAGCCGGCTGACCAACGAGAAGCTGCCCGGGCTGATTCGCCTGGGCCTGGAGACCTGCGCTAGGATCTCGGCCCGCCTCGGCTACCATGGGCCGGCGAGCCTGAGGGTCGCCCGATCGAAGTTCCTGACACCCCACGCGGTCGTCTGAGCGGCGGATCCGCGGTCCCGAGCAGGAGGAGGAGCGCCGCCGTGAGCCACCGGGAACTGCTCCAGAGGATGGCCGACTGCATCATCACCGGACAGGCGCAGGAGGCGGATGATCTGGCGAGGAGGTCGCTCGAGCTCGGGATCGCTCCGCTCGAGTCGATCGACGAGGGTTTCGTCAAGGGGATCCGCGTCGTCGGGGACCGGTTCGGGGCCGGAGAGCTTTTCCTCCCGGAGCTGGTGATGAGCGCCGAGGCGATGAAGGCCGCCCTCGCCATCCTCGAGCCGGAGCTGGCCAAGAGCACCCAGGCGCGCGACAGGGCGGGGGACGTCCTGGCCTGCACGGTGCAGGGAGACATCCACGACATCGGCAAGCGTATCGTCTGCACCATGTTGTCCGCCAACGGCTTCAGCGTCGTCGACCTGGGAGTGAACGTCAAGGTGGACAGGTTCGTGGAGGAGATCAAGGCGCGCAAGCCCGACATCGTCGCCATGTCGGCCCTGCTGACCACCACCGCCCCGAACCAGGGGAAGGTGATCAGGAAGCTGATCCAGGAGGGGATCCGGGACGACTATATCGTGATGGTCGGCGGCGCCCCCACCAGCGCGTCCTGGGCCGAGCAGATCGGGGCCGACGGCTACGGCGAGAACGCCACCGAGGCGGTGCGGGTCGCCAAGGAGCTGGTGCGGCGGAGGCGAGCGGGAGCGCGACCCGGGCGGAACGGGGCCGCCCCGTCCGTCCCCCGGGGCGCCGCCTCCGGCCCGGACCCGGGGGTCGTCGCCTGAGCTCCGGGACGAGCGGCGGGGAGAGGGCGCCGTGACTGAGAGCCGTAAGCTTGTCGCGTCGCTCGACCGGCTGCGCGGCTTCCTCCGCTCGCACCCGCGCTCCGCACGCCGCCTGGACCTCGCGCTCCGGCCCTTCGAGCGGCTCGGCAAGAGGGTGATCTTCGGCTGCCGGATGTGCGGCCAGTGTACCCTGCACGCGACCGGCCTCACCTGCCCGATGGGATGCCCGAAGAGCTTGCGCAACGGTCCCTGCGGCGGGGTGCGCGCCGACGGCCGCTGCGAGGTGACCCACGAGATGACCTGCGTCTGGGTCAAGGCTGAACGCCGATCCCGCCGGCTCCCCTGGCGCGGGGAGTTCCTGAAGATCCAGCCGTCCCTCGACTGGAGCCTGGGCGGGACCTCCGCGTGGGTCAACCTGCTGATCGGGCGCCATGGGGGGGAGTCTTCGTGATCCGGCGCTCCCGACACCCCGGCCGACTGGAGCGGGCTCTCGCCAGCGGCCGAGAGGTGATCACCTGCGAGATCGCCTCCGGCGACAGCGCCGATCCCGACGACGTGCGGCGCCGCGGGCGGCTGGTACGGGACCATGTGGACGCGGTCAACGTCCCGGACAACACCGCCGGCCTCGTGCACATGTCGGCCTTGGCCGCGGCCGCCATCCTCGTCCGGGAGGGCATCGAGCCCGTCATGCACGTGACCTGCCGGGATCGGAATCGGATGGCGCTGCAGAGCGATCTGCTGGGAGCCGCGGCCCTGGGCGTGCGTAACGTCCTCTGCCTGACCGGCGACCACATGGTCCACGGCGATCACCCGCAGGCCAAGCCGGTCTTCGATCTGGACTCGATCCAGCTCCTGGCGCTGGCGGATCACCTGACCCGCCGGGGCCGCTACCTCTCGGGCCGCACGATTCAGCCCCCGCCGGACCTGTTCCCCGGAACGACCGAGAACCCGTTCGCCCCCCCCTACGACTTCCGGCCGCTGCGCCTCAAGAAGAAGATCGAGGCGGGCGCGCGCTTCGTGCAGACGCAGATCATATTCGATCTCGAGCGCTTCGCCCGATTCATGGCGGGGGTCCGCGAGCTGGGGCTCGACCGGAGCGTGCCGATCCTGGCCGGCGTGGCGCCCCTGCGCTCGGCGGACGGCGCCGTCCACATGCGCGACCGGGTGCCGGGGATCGAGATCCCGGAGCCGATCATCCGCCGGATGCGGGGGGCCGGACCGGACCGAACCGGGGGGGAGGAGGAGGGACTGAGGATCTGTGTCGAGATCATCGAGCGGGTCCGAGAGATCCCGGGCGTGGCCGGAATCCACCTGATGCCGATCCGCTGGGAGGAGGCGGTCCCCGAGATCGCGGCGCGCGCCCGCCTGACGCCCGCCCTGAGCCGGGCTGCGCCGGTCGCCGCCGCGCGGCCGCCGGGAGGCCCGCCGGGCGGCACGTCGGGCGGTCCCACCGGGGTCCCGGCCACGGCGCCGCCGGCGAAGCCGTCGCCGCGACCGCCGAGCGGAGTCTGGATCGATCCGCCCGAAGGGGAGTCGGAGCCGGCATTCGG
>JBHIBC010000059.1:0-17147 GCA_046758905.1 Acidobacteriota bacterium
CGAGGTGCCGCGCCGGATCGGACAGCACCCGCGCCAGCAGCAGGTCGCGCCCGTAGGCCATCAGGTCCTCCAGGTATCTCGCGGGCTGGTATCCCTTGTCGAAGACCGTCTCGACGATCCCGACGAGCCGATCGGGGTCGCGCGAGCGCACCGCGGCGTAGAACTCGGTGATCAGATCGCGGTCGATGGCCCCGAGGATCGTCCGCGCCCGTTCCTCCGTGACCGAGGAGCCCGAGAACGCGATCACCTGGTCGAGCGCGCTCTGGCCGTCCCGCAACGAGCCCTCGGCCGTCCGCGCGATCAGCTCGAGCGCGGCCGGCTCCACGCGGACCTTCTCGCCCTCGGCGATGCGGGTCAGGTGCGTGACGATCGCCTCCGGCGCGATCTTCTTGAACTCGAAGTGCTGGCAGCGGGACAGGATCGTGAGCGGTATCTTGCGGTAATCGGTCGTCGCGAACAGGAACACCACGTGGGCGGGCGGCTCCTCGAGCGTCTTCAGAAGCGCGTTCCACGCCTCCGGGGTGAGCATGTGGACCTCGTCGATGATGTACACCTTGTACCGGTCGCGGGCGGGCGCGTAGCGCACCGTCTCCCTGAGCTCGCGGATGGCGTCGATGCCGCGGTTGCTCGCGCCGTCGATCTCCAGGACGTCCAGGCTGCGGCTTGACGCGATCTCCGAGCACGAGGGACAGGCGTTGCAGGGCTGCGGAGTCGGCCCGCCGGCGCAGTTGAGGGCCTTGGCCATCAGCCGGGCCACGGTGGTCTTGCCGACGCCGCGCAGGCCGGAGAACAGGTAGGCGTGATGGATGCGGCTCTGCGCCACGGCGTTCCGGAGCGTGGTCACGATCGGCTTCTGGCCGACCACCTCCTCGAACGTCTGGGGGCGGTACTTGCGGGCGAGGACCTGATAGCTCAACGGCGGCTCACGTCCGGGACGTCCGGCATCCCACGCTGGCGGCGCCCGGGCGACGTCGCGGCCCGGCCGCCGAGCCGGCCTGAGGGCCGGTCCAAGGGGACCCGCGGCACCTGCGAGGCCCGCCTTACGGCTGCTCCCTTCCGGGCCTGACCGGGTTCGGTGGTTCGCATCGCGCGGGGCTCGAACCGGCCGTCACGCCGGCTCTCCCGGCACGATCGTGTCGGTGGAACAGCGTGTGCGATCCGCGGCGGATAGTAATGCAATGCCCCGGGGCTGTCAACGCGAGCGGCCCCCGGGCTGTCCCGGGTCGTCCCGGCGCCGGAGCGCATCGCCGATCGGGCGCGGCGGACGGTGCTAAAGTGGCGGGGTCATGGGGGAGATGCCGGTCAGCGCGGTCCTGGTGCTGGGATTCGTCCTGGGCCTGCGCCACGCCCTCGACGCCGATCACGTGGCCGCGATGGCGGCCACAATCGACGGCGATGGCGGCCTGCGGCGCTCCGCGGCCGCCGGGATGTCCTGGGGCCTAGGGCACGCCCTGACGATCGCGGCGGCCGGCGGGCTGATGCTGGTGCTGCGCGTCAACCTGCCGGAGAGGGTCGCGCTCCTGCTCGAGCTGGCCGTCGGCCTGATGCTGACCGGGCTCGGTCTCGCCGCGCTCGCGGGGGCGCTGAGGGGGCGCCTGCACTCCCATCGACACCGGCACGACGGCATCATCCACGAGCATCTCCACTTCCACCGGGTCCCGCACCCGCCGGAGGCGCTCGGGCACCGGCATGTCCACCCGTTCCGGCTGTCCGTCAGGCCGTTCCTGATCGGGACCCTGCACGGGCTGGCGGGCAGCGGCGCCACGGCGCTCCTGGTCCTCACGACCCTCCCGAGCGTCGCGCTCGGCCTGCTCTATCTGGGAGTCTTCGGCGTCGGCTCGGCGGCCGGGATGATCCTCATGAGCGTGGCGCTCGCGGCGCCGCTCGCGCTGGCCCGGAGCCGGGCCGCGCGGATCCACGGGGCGCTCCGCGCCGCCGCGGGGGCCGTCAGTCTGGGCGTCGGGCTGCTCCTGGTCTGGGAGACCGGGGTCGAGGGCGGTCTGCTCCCCTGGCTTCCGCTACCGGTCTCCGGCGGCGCGGGGTGAGAAGGGGGCGCCTCCCGGCAGCAGATCGAGCAGGCTCAGGACGATCCTCGCCGACAGGCCCCACAGGGTCTCGCCCCGGTGCTCGAAGCACAGGACGGGACGCCCGCGCCCCGCGCCAGGCTCCCGCCTCGAGGTCCACCGATCGGGGCGCTGGAGATCGGGGACCGGGATGGTGAAGATACGCGCCACCTCGCCCGACTGCGGCACCAGCGGAGGCATCCGAGCGATCCAGCCGACCACGGGCGTCACCGCCACGGTCCCGGCGCTCGCGCACTGATCGTCGAGCAGGCCGAGGACCTCCACGCTGTCCGGGCTCAGCCCGATCTCCTCCTCCGCCTCGCGCAGCGCGGTCGTGGCCGGGTCATCCTCGCCGGGGCGCACGAAGCCTCCGGGGAACGCGACCTGACCGCCGTGCGTCGGAAGCGAGTTGCTGCGGCGGGTGAGGATCAGACGGAGGCAGCCGGCGTCGTCGAGGATCGGGATCAGGACCCCGGCCCGCTCGCGGCGCCGCACCCGTCGCCCGGTCCGGCGCGACAGGGCCTCCCGCAGCGATGCCCTCGCCTGGCTCATGTCAGTCGGGTCAAGGCGGGAGGGTGGCGGAGAGGGTGGGATTCGAACCCACGGTGAGGTTTCCCCCACACACGCTTTCCAAGCGTGCTCCTTCAGCCGCTCGGACACCTCTCCCCAGCGAGCGTGTGCCCCGGAGCTGTCGTCGCGCGCGGATGATAGTCCCGCTCCGGCGGGGCCGTCAACGAAAGCCGCCGGGGCCGCCGACGCGTCCGGGCCGCGGCCGCCGCCCGCCTGCCCGGACGCCCCCCGTGAGGGAGGCGGCCGCGGGCGGTGGCCCGCCCTCGGCCGGGCTGGCGGTCCACAGCGGCGTCCACAGCCTAAGTGGCCGACATATCAGCATGTTGTGGAAACTGTGGAGATCACCCCCACATTTTGTGTTTTGAGCTTGACACTCCGGGGTCGCCCGGCTACGCTACAGGCGATGTCCCTCCGGGGGCGTCGGAGGCGATGTCGGCCGCATCGTCTCGCGCCGTCCGGGGAGGGACGCCGAGAGGTCGGGCGACCCCATCCACGAGAGGGAGGCCGAGCCCGCCCCGGCCGGCGCGCCAGCCGCCGGGGGCCGGGGTTTCTGCGGCCCGGGGAGCGAGAGCGGGGGTCCCCCTGGGGGGTGGAAGGCGACCTCTCGCGGGCGTGCTCCGTGTGGTGCGGTTCCATGGCGACTGGCAGCGAAGCGGCGCTCCATAATATCGGGGGCGCCCTCCTCATACTGGGTACGGGGCCGGCGCACGGCCGGCCCTCCCGACCGGGGGCGATGAGACGATGAGGAAACAGTCCGAGCTCGAGGATGGCGGGGCCGCGGCGGCGGCCCGCCGCGAGGACCGCAGGACGCAGCCGCAGACCGGGTTCACGGCCCCCTTGACTCTCAGGAAGTCGGCCGTGGGCCTGAGGACCGAGCGCTTCTTCACGACCCCCGGAATGGACCCGTTCGACGAGATCGAGTGGGAGACCCGGGACGCCCTGATCGCCAACGAGAAGGGCGAGCTGGTGTTCGAGCAGCGCGGCGTGGAGGTCCCCAAGTTCTGGTCGCAGACCGCGACCAACGTCGTGGCGTCGAAGTACTTCCGCGGCACGCTGGGGGCCGCCCAGCGCGAGCGCAGCGTCAGGCAGCTCATCGGTCGGGTCGTTCGGACGCTCGGCGGGTGGGGGCGGGCGCAGGGGTATTTCGACAGCGAGGCCGACGCCCAGGCCTTCGAGGCGGAGCTGAAGCACCTTCTGGTCTACCAGAAGATGTCGTTCAACTCCCCGGTCTGGTTCAACGTCGGCGTCGAGCCGCGGCCGCAGTGCTCCGCCTGCTTCATCAACAGCGTCGAGGACAGGATGGACTCGATCCTGGGCCTGGCCAGGACCGAGGGGATGCTGTTCAAGTACGGCTCCGGCACCGGGACCAACCTGTCGCCGATCCGCTCCTCGCGCGAGAGGCTGGCGGGGGGCGGCACGGCCTCCGGACCGGTCTCCTTCATGAAGGGATATGACGCCTTCGCCGGCGTGATCAAGAGCGGGGGCAAGACGCGCCGGGCCGCCAAGATGGTCATCCTCAACATCGACCACCCCGACATCGTCGAGTTCATCAAGTGCAAGCAGGAGGAGGAGAAGAAGGCCTGGGCCCTGATCGACGCCGGATACAGCCCGGCCCTCGACGGTCCCGCCTACGCGTCGATCTTCTTCCAGAACTCCAACAACTCCGTCCGGGTGACCGACGCCTTCATGCAGGCCGTCCTGGACGATCGCGAGTGGACCACCCGAGAGGTGACCACCGGCGAGCCGGCGGACACCCACGCCGCCCGCGATCTGCTGCGCATGATCGCCGAGGCGACCTGGGCCTGCGGCGACCCGGGGATGCAGTTCGACAGCACGATCAACGACTGGCACCCCTGCCCCAACACCGGACGGATCAACGCCAGCAACCCGTGCTCGGAGTATATGTTCCTCGACGATTCGGCCTGCAACCTGGCGTCGCTGAACCTCATGCGTCTGACCACCCCGGAGGGCGAGCTGGACATCGCCGCCTACAGGAAGGCGATCGAGACGACGATCCTGGCGCAGGAGATCGTCGTCGACAACGCTTCCTACCCCACCCAGAAGATCGCCCGGAACTCGCACGAGTACCGCCCCCTCGGACTGGGCTACGCCAACCTCGGCGGCCTCCTGATGAGCCGGGGGCTGGCGTACGACTCGGACGCCGGGCGCGACTACGCCGCCGCGATCACGGCGCTGCTGACCGGGCACGCGTACGTGCAGTCGGCGCGGATCGCGGAGGTCATGGGCCCCTTCATCGGTTTTGACAAGAACCGCGCGCCGTTCCTCAAGGTGATCGAGAAGCACGGCGCGCACGTGGCGAAGATCGACCCGGCGCACGTCCCGCTCGACCTGTACGCGGCGGCGCGCGACTGCTGGGAGGAGGCGCTCCGGCTCGGCTCGCGGCACGGGATCCGCAACGCGCAGACGACGGTCATCGCGCCGACCGGCACCATCGCCTTCATGATGGACTGCGACACCACCGGCATCGAGCCGGACATCGCCCTGGTCAAGTATAAGAAGCTGGTCGGCGGGGGGATGCTGAAGATCGTGAACGGGACCGTGCCCAGGGCGTTGGAGCGCCTCGGCTACTCCGAGCGACAGGTCAAGGAGATCACCGAGTACGTCGACGAGAACGAGACGATCGAGGGGGCGCCGCACCTCAAGGACGCGCACCTGCCGGTCTTCGACTGCGCCTTCCGGCCGCTGCGCGGCACCCGCAGCATCCACTACTTGGGCCACCTCAAGATGATGGGCGCGGCGCAGCCGTTCATCTCTGGGGCCATCTCCAAGACGGTCAACGTGCCGTCGGACGTCACCGTCGACGAGATCGCGGAGGCGTACATCCAGTCGTGGAGGCTCGGTCTCAAGGCGGTGGCGATCTACCGGGACGGCTGCAAGCGAAGCCAGCCGCTGAGCACCAGCAGGGAGCAGGAGAAGGCCGGCGGCGCGGAGGGCGCCGCGGCCCGCGGGGCTGGCGAGAGAGCGCGCGGCCGCGCGGTGCGGCGCCGGCTGCCGGACGAGCGCCGCTCGATCACCCACAAGTTCTCGATCGCCGGGCACGACGGGTATATCACCGTCGGGATGTACGAGGACGGCAAGCCCGGGGAGATCTTCCTGGTGATGGCCAAGGAGGGGAGCGTCGTCTCGGGCCTGATGGACTCCTTCGCCACCGCCGTGTCGCTGGCGCTGCAGTACGGCGTGCCGCTCCAGGTGCTGGTGGACAAGTTCAGCCACGTCCGGTTCGAGCCGTCCGGCTTCACCAACAACCAGGAGATCCCGATCGCCAAGTCGATCGTCGACTACATCTTCCGCTGGCTGGCCTCCAAGTTCCTCGCGAAGGACCAGCAGCGGGCGGTCGGCGTGCACGTCCGGCCGGACGGGAAGGGCGTGCCCGACGCCGGACCCGCGGCCCCGGGCGAGGGCGGCGGGCCGCGGCCCAACGGCCCCGGCGGGCCGGTCCCCGTGAGCCTCTCCTCCGGTCCCAGCGGCGGGCGCGGGGCGGGGGGATCCGGGACGCCGCCCTCCGTGGGGGCGGCCGCGTTCGACGCCTCCCGGGCGCCGTTCGCCTTCCGCCCCGACGAGGACGCCCCGCCGTGTCCCGACTGCGGGTCGATCATGGTCCGCAACGCCGCCTGCTACAAGTGCCTGAACTGCGGCGCGACGAGCGGCTGCTCGTAGCGCGAGAGGCCCGCGGCGGATCAGTCGCGGTCGAGGGCGTGGAAGTGATGCAGGGGTCCGGCGCCCCGGCCCAGGGCGGGCGCGGAGCGGATCGCCCCGGTCACGAACCGCTTGGCGCGCGCGATCGCCTCGAACGGCGGGTAGCCCAGCGCGAGGTAGGCGGTGGCGGCCGCCGAGAAGGTGCAGCCGGCGCCGTGCGTGTTGCGGGTGCGGACGCGCGCCTCCCGGAACAGCTCGAAGGAGCGGCCGTCGAACGCCACGTCGACGGCCTCGGGTCCTTCGAGGTGCCCCCCCTTGATCACCACGCAGCGCGGCCCGAGCGCGTGGATGCGGCGGGCGGCGTCGCGCATCGCCCGCGCGTCGGTGATCGTGCCGCCGGCCAGGATCTCCGCCTCCGGCACGTTCGGCGTGACCAGCTGCGCCATCGGCAGCAGGCGCGACCTCAGCGCCGAGAGCGCGTCCTCGCGCAGCAGCGTGGCCCCGGACTTGGCCACCGTGACCGGGTCGACCACCAGCGTGGGGATCCGGTTGCGCAGGGCCGCGTCGCAGACCGCCCCGACGATCTCCGCGCTCCACAGCATCCCCGTCTTCGCGGCGTCGACCCCGATGTCCTCCGCGACCGCGTCGATCTGGGACGCCACCATCTCCGGATCCATCTCCTGGATGCGGGCGACGCGGACGGTGTTCTGGGCCGTCACCGCGGTGATCGCCGACATGCCGAACACGCCTAGGGCGCCGAAGGTCTTGAGGTCGGCCTGAACGCCGGCCCCGCCGCCCGAGTCGGACCCGGCGATGGTCAGACAGCGCTTCATCACCTTCCGCCCGAGGCGGCGCTCCCGCGGGCCTCGACGATCCGGCGCTTGAGGGCGCGCGTCGCGGCGACCATGTCCTCCGCCGAGACGACCGCCGAGACCACGGCCGCCCCGCAGGCTCCCGCCCGCAGCACCGCCGCCACGTTGTCGACCGCGATGCCGCCGACGGCCACCACCGGGATCGACACCGCGCCCACGATCGACCTGAGGCCGTCCAGGCCGATCGGCCGTCCCGCGT
The DNA here is from genome assembly GCA_046758905.1 of Acidobacteriota bacterium. Taxonomy (GTDB): domain Bacteria; phylum Acidobacteriota; class Polarisedimenticolia; order Gp22-AA2; family Gp22-AA2; genus JBHIBC01. The sequence goes on from JBHIBC010000059.1 coordinate 7,362, forward strand.
CAGCCTTGGTGCCCGTGACGAAGATCGGGCCGGCGCCGACGTAGTCGGCGCCCTCCCTCTCCGCCCGGCGGGCCTCCTGCGGGGTCCCGGCCGACACGCCGAGGACCCGCGGGCGCGGCAGGAGGCGGCGCGCCTCCCCGGCCGGCAGGTCCTCCGGACCCACGTGTGCGCCGTCGGCCCCCGTGACCAGGGCCACGTCGACCCGGTCGTTGACCAGGAAAACCGCTCCGAATTTGCGGGCCTGTGGCTGGATCTCCGCCGCCATGCGACATAAGTTGAAGGCGGGAGATGACTTGTCTCTGATCTGCACCGCGTCGGCCCCACCTTCGAGCGCGGCGCGGGCGATTTCGACGTGGGACCGGCCGGGCGTCAGGACGGCATCGGTGATGACGTAAAGGTCGTACCGGGGCCAGCCGACGACCATCGTGCCTCCGCGAGAGGACCGAATTCTATCACCATGTCCGAACCCGCACCCGAGACCACCGCCGAGAGGGGCGCCTCCGCCGACCCGCGGCCCGCGCCGCCGGAGGCCGGCCGGACGGGGGCGGATTCGGCCGGGCACGCCCTGCTCGTTCACCTCGAATCGATCCAGGAGCTCCAGACGGCGCTGTCCCAGGAGGAGCGCGACGACGAGATCCTGCGCGTGGGCACCACCGCGGCGGTCGAGATCCTCGGCGTCGACTGCGGCATCGCCCTGGTGCACGGCGCCGACGGCGGGGCGCCGATGCGCTTCGGATGGGCGGAGGGGTGCGAGCTGGCGCAGCACGAGATCGGGATCCTGTCGCGCAACCTGGATGAGCACCTGGCGCGGATCCGGCGCGGGGAGGTGCCGTGCATCGTCCTGGCGGCGGATCCCCCCGGGGGCTTTGAGGACGCCGCCGACGAGCCGCCGGCCGTGCTGCAATCGCGCGGGCTCGGGTCGGTCCTGATCCTCGGTCTGGGCCAGGGCGCGCGGCGCTGCGGTGCGCTCATCCTGGCGCGCCGCGAGCCGACGCCCTTCCCCCGCGAGAGCCGGCTGCTGGCCGAGATCCTCGCCCTGCAGTTCGCGGTCCAGATCGAGCGGGTCCGCCAGACCTCCGAGGCCCGCAACGCGTTCGAGAGGACGAAGCAGGAGGTGGAATCGGCCACCCGCTCGCTGCGCGAGCGGAACCAGGAGCTGGAATCGCTCAACGCCGTGGCCGCCTCCGTCACCCCTTCCTTCGAGTTCGAGCGCCAGCTCGACCTGATCCTCCGCAGGGCGGCGGACGTGACGCGACACCAGGGCGGAGCGATCCACCTCGTCGAGGGAGAGGACGCCCGGGCCCAGGTCCTCCGGTGCGCGCGGGGGATCGGGGACCCGGGGTGCGCCGACGCTCTCCGGGGGCGCACCCACCGCAGGGGCGAGGGGATCGTCGGCCGCGTGTGGGAGAGCGGGACGCTGGTGGCCCTCGCCGATCTGCGCGCGGAGGTCGACGCGGCGGCGCGCGACGAGATGACGCGGGCGGGATACCACGGCCTGCTCTGCGCCCCGCTCCGGGCCCGGGGGCGCACCCTCGGCGTGATCGAGCTGTTCACGTCCGAGGAGCGGTTCTACCTGGAGGAGGACCGGCACCTGGCCCAGGCGGTCGCCGACCAGGTCGGCCTGATGATCCAGAACGCCCGGCTGCTCTCCGACCTCATGCACTACAGCCTCCATCTGGAGTCGCGCGCCGAGAGGAGGGAGCGCGCCCTCGAGCGCCGCGGCGTCGAGGCCGAGGCGCTGCGCGCCATCCTCGACGACGCGGGGCGTCGTCTCGATCCCGGGGCGTTTCTCGAGGCGGCGATCGGCCGGGTGCTGCACCTGCTGCGAGCCGAGGCCGGGCTGATCCACCTGGTCGACCGGGGGACCGGGGCGCTGCGGATCGCGGCGCGCTCCGGGTCGGAAGCGGGACTCGCCGCCCTGGAGTCCGTGGCGTCCGACCATCCCGTCCTGCGACGGGCGCTCGAGACCGGCTCGCCGCTGGAGGTCGAGGCCCCTGAGGAGACGATGGAGGGGGAGGAGGGGGGCCCCGGAGGCCCGGCTCCCCGCTTCCGGGTCGCGGTCCCCCTCCGGTCGGGGGACGCAGTGATCGGGGCGCTCTCGGCGGCGGCCGGGGGGCCGTGCGGGCTCGCCGAGGAGGAACTCAAGGGGCTCGCGTCGATCGGGACGGCGATCGGGATCGCCCTCGACGCCGGGCGGCGGGTGGGAGGGATGCCCCCGCTGCCGCATCGCGACGCCCGGCGGGAGGTCCCGCAGGCCATGGTCCGGGCCCAGAAGATGGAGTCGATCGGGATGCTGGCCGGCGGGATCGCCCACGATTTCAACAACATCGTGGGCGCGATCCTCGGGTACGCCACGCACATCAAGAGCCGCGTCGCCCGCGACAACCCGATCCACCGTCACGCCTCGATCATCGAGGAGCAGTCGCTGCGCGCCACGGAGCTGATCCAGCAGCTCCTGGCCCTGTCGGGCGGCGCGCAGACGCGCCGCGAGCCGACCGATCTCAACCGGGTGCTCGCGGACACGGTGGCGCTGCTGTCCAGGGGGCTCGAGAAGAGCATCTCCCTCGAGGTCCACACCGAACCCGAGCTGCCGGCCGTCGAGGTCGACCCGGAGCAGATGAAACAGGTCCTGCTGAGCCTCGCGGTCAACGCCCGGGACGCCATGCCGGAGGGCGGCCGCATCAGCTTCGAGACACGCCTGGTCCACCTCGACGAGCGCTACGTCGGCGCGGTCCCCGATCTCAGGTCGGGCGACTACGTCGAGATGATCGTCGCCGACAGCGGCGTCGGGATGCCGCCGCAGGTCGCGGAGCGGGCGTTCGAGCCGTTCTTCACCACCAAGCCCGAGGGGCTCGGCACGGGCCTCGGGCTGGCGGTCGTCGAGGGCATCGTGAGGGGATACGGCGGCCACGTCGACATCAATTCGGCGCAGGGGGTGGGCACCACGGTGCGCATCTATCTCCCCGCGGCCGGCCGGGCCGACCCGCGGCCGCACGGCGGCACGGCCCCCTCGCCCCGGGTGATCGAGATCGCCCGGGACGGCGCTGGACCCGCCCCGCCCACGGGCCGCGTCCTGGTGGTCGACGACGAGGAGTCGATCCGGCAGCTGATGCGCGACGTTCTGGAGGGACGAGGGGTCGAAGTTCTCGCGGCGCGGGACGGGGTCGAGGCGCTCGACGTCTATCGGCGGGAGTGGGGCCGCATCGAGTTCGTCGTGCTGGACATGCTCATGCCGCGTCTGAGCGGCCTCGAGACCTTCCGCCGCCTGCGCGGAATGGACCGCAGGGTGCGGGTCCTGCTCTCCTCCGGCGACAGCAACAACGAGCAGGCGAGGACGGCGATGAAGGAGGGGGCCCTCGGCCTGCTCGCCAAGCCGTTCACCATGTCGGAGCTGCTGGCCTGGGTCGACAGGCTCAGGCGCGGCGGGGCGGCGGGCGGCCCGAGCTGAGCGGAGGCGTCGGGAGCGCCGCCCCGCCCCGCAGCGCCCCGGATCATTGGTCCGATCGGTAGACGCGGGTGGAGGGCCTGAAGGCGGCCCACGAGAACCAGAAGTGGTTGATCGCGACCGCGGGCGTGAGGGCCCTCCCGGCCATCTCCCCGGCTATCGCCCGTCCGGACGCGCTCCACTCGCTGAGCGTCTCGCGATCGATGAGCCTGCCGCCGTCGCGGGCGAAGGTCAGCGTGCGATCGCCGACGGTGCGCAGATACGCGATCGCCGTCCCCACGTCCCGCCCGCCGGCCACGGACGCGGCGTCGAGGGCGGAGGCGGTGCCGGGGGTCCAGAGCACGACGATCTCCTCCCCCGCGACGGTGTCGTTCACGACCCGCGACTCGCGCAGGATCTCGTAAGGGTAGGCCACCGCCTCGCCGTCGATCTCGACGGTCAGGACCCGGGCCATCGGCGCCAGCCGGCCGGGGGTGCTCGGGCCGTCGTAGAGAAACGGCGAGCCGCGCACGTCGTCGTATCCGACGTAGGGGTTGCGCCCGTATGACCGCACGTGCCCGGTCCTGCGGGACAGCGCGCGCCCGCCCGGGTGCCGCGCCTTGAAGTCCCGCCAGGCGACGATTGGCGCCGGCCGCGAGACCAGGCGCTTCCCCGCCAGGGCACCGGCGATCGCCTCTCCCGTCGCCTGCTGCCACCAGGATTCCGTCTGCCGGTCGTACATGATCAGGTTGCTGTAGCGCAGCCGTCCCGTCGTGCCGAAGTCGAGCCGGCGGCCCTCGACCGTCCTCTCGAAGGCGATGGCGGTGTTGCACAGAGGGCAGAAGGTCACGCTCACGGGGACTCCGCCGACCGTGTCGTTGACGATCTCGTGCCAGGTGACGACCTGCAGCGGGTAGCCCCTGGCATCCCCCCCGATCTCGAGCAGGATCACCGGCTCCATCGGCTGCAGCCACCCGTCCGCCTCGGCGACGTCGATGAACCGCGGCCGGTCGATGGCGGGGATGCCGTCCTTGGGCGGCCCCCCCGACAGGATCTGGTCGTAGGGGACCGTGTGGCGGCTGAAGTCGGTCCGGAACTCCCGGGCGGCGCCGACGGGAGGCTCGTCGGCCCGCCGGGCTGCGCGCTCCCGCGCCGGGCCGCCGGGCTCGTCGGGCGGTGCGGGTGGGCTCCCCGCCGCCCGGATCGGGGACCCCGCCGCCAGCCACGCGACCAGTCCGGCGGCGCCGATCGCCGCCGCCCTCACCGCCGCTCTCGAAGCCAGCTCCGTTCCGCCCATGCCGTCCCTCCCTCGACGCTTCGGCCGTTGCACCGTGCAACAGCCGGGGCGCGCCCGCGATTCCCGTGCCGTGCGGCCCCGATCCGCGTTGCCCGGATCAGGCCCGGCCCGCTAGAATCTGCGACCGTCATGCCGGAACGGAAAGGGGCCCCTCCGTGAGCCGTCCCGCCGAAGGGCGCGCCGGGCTCCGGGTCCCCCTCAACTTCGCCAGCGTCTACATCTTCTGGGGATCGACCTACCTGGCGATGCGCTACGGGGTGCAGGACATGCCGCCGGCCCTGCTGGCGGGCACGCGTTTCGCCATCGCCGGCGGGCTCCTCTTCACCTGGCTCCGGTGGCGCCGCGTCCCCCTCCCGCCGGCCCGCCTGCTGGGGCCGATCGCCGTCACCGGGCTGCTGCTCCTGGCCGGGGGCAACTGGATGGTGACCGTGTCGGTGCAGACGGTCCCCTCGGGCATGGCCGCGGTGATCATCGCCAACGTGCCCTTCTTCATGGTCGCCATCGAGGCCCTGCGCCGGGACGGCGAGAGGATCACCCCGCTCGTCGCCGCGGGGCTGGTGGTGGGATTCCTCGGCATGCTGATCCTGATGTGGCCGAAGATCACGGCCCTCGGCTCCCGGGGGTGGGAGGCCGCGCCCGGCGAGATCGCCCTGCTCGCGGCGAACGTCAGCTGGGCCTTCGGGTCCATCTACTCGAAGCACAGGGTCCGAGGCGTCGCCCCCCTGATGGCGGTGGCGCTGGAGATGCTGATCGCGGGAGCGGCGCTTCTGCTCATCGGCACCCTGCTCGGCGAGGCGCCCCGGTATCAGGTCACCCGGCGCTCGGCGACCGCGGTCGGGTGGCTGATCGTCGCCGGCTCGCTGTTCGGGTATTCCTCCTACATCTGGCTGCTCGGCCACGTCCCCGCGGCCAAGGTCTCGACCTACGCCTACGTGAACCCGGTGATCGCCATCGTCCTGGGCTGGCTCTTCCTGGGGGAGGCGGTCGGGGCTCGGATGGCGGTGGGCACCGCCGTCATCCTCGGAGGGGTGGCGGCGGTCAACATCGCGAGGGTCCGGACGCGGGCCTGAGCGCGCCGCGACTCCCGGGCCGAGCGCGCGTGCCGAGGGCCTGCGATCGCCGCCGCGCCGCGACCGCCGGCCCCCCGATCGTTGTATCCTCTTGCCTCCGTCGCGGCCGGAACCGCCGGCCGTGCGGCCGCCGCAACCGCATGGGGACCGCGGGCGGACTGAACCGGGAGGGGGGCGGCATGGCATCGCGAGAGGGACGAATGTACGGACGTCGGGCCATCGCCGGCGCCGTCGCGCTCTACGGTCTCGTGCTCTCGCCGGCGGTGAGGGCGGACGACGGCGGTTGGAGCGTGAGATGGGATGACGGCTTCAGGTTCGAATCGCCCGACCGGCGATTCGCGCTCGGGTTCGGCGGTCGCATCCAGGCCGACTGGACGTTCACGGACCCCGACGGCCGGATCGACGCCGAGGTCGGTCCCGTGCGGGACGGCAACGAGTTCCGGCGGGCGCGCCTGTTCGTCGAGGGGAGGGTCTACGAGAGGGTGGAGTTCAAGGCCCAGTACGACTTCGCCGGGGGGGACGTCGACTTCAAGGACGTCTATATCGGGATCCGGGACACCCCGATCGGCAGCCTGCGCTTCGGACATCTCAAGGAGCCGTTCAGCCTCGAGGAGCTCACCAGCAGCAAGTACATCGCCTTCCTCGAGCGGTCCCTGCCGAACGCCTTCGCCCCGCAGCGGAATACGGGCGCCATGCTCTTCGACCACGTCGGGGACCGGTTCACTTGGGCCGTCGGGCTGTTCCGCGAGGCGGACGACGCCGGCGGCACTGCGGACGCGGAGAAGAAGCTGAACATCACCGGCCGGGTGACGGGGCTGCCGCTCTACCGGGACGGAGGACGCCACCTCCTCCACCTCGGCCTCGGGTTCACCCGGAAGGACCTCGGCGACGAGCCGTTCCGGTTCGCCTCCCGCCCAGAGGTCCACCAGTCGCCTGAGTTCGTGGATACCGGGACCATCCCCGGGGACCGGTTCAAGATATACGGCGCCGAGATCGCCTATGTCGCCCACAGGTTCTGGCTCGCCGCCGAGCGCATGATCGCCGACGGGGACGCCCCCTCTAAAGGCGACCCGCGCTTCGATGGCACCTACATCCAGGCCGGATTCTTCCTGACTCGGGATCACCGGCGCTACGCGACCGCGTCGGGCAGCTTCGGCCGCATGAGGCCGGAGGTGAACTTCGGCGAGGAGGGAAGCGGCGCCTGGGAGCTGGCCGTCCGGTACTCGAGCCTCGATCTCAGCGACGCGATGGTCGCCGGCGGCGAGCTGGAGAACCTCAGCTTCGCCGTCAACTGGTACCTCAACCCGGTGACGCGCCTCATGCTCAACTACGTCAGGTCGGACCGCGATGATCCGGCCGCGGGCGAGAGCGATTTCTTTCTGGCTCGATTCCAGATCGATTTCTGACGGAGCGGGTCCGGAGGGGCGTTCTCGCCCCGGCGTCCGAGGGATCATTCCGTGCCGCGCATCAGTGCGCGCGCATGGTGCGGCGGGATCGACCCGAGGGAGAGGAGCGCCCGGTTCCAGGCGGGCAGGTCGAAGTCCCGCCCGGAGCGCGCGCGCGATTCCTGCAGCAGATCCGCCAGCTCCAGGTAGCCGACGAAATAGGTGGACAGCTGCGTCGAGCTGACCTTGGCGCGGCGCAGCTTCCCCCGGGCCTCGGCCTCCTCCTGGAACCCCACCCGCCGCATCAGGTCGAGGGCCCACCGGTCGGCCTCGTCCTCCGGCAGCGGCTCGGTGTGCAGGCGGGCGTCGAGGATCGCGTTGATCGGCGAGCGCAGGCTCTGCTTGAGGTGGACCAGGAGGGCGGCGGGATCGTCGCCCTCGAACCCCGCGTCGTACATCTGCTTCTCGGCGAGCACCGCCCACCCCTCGGCGAACGTCCCGGAGGCGAACACCTTCTTGTAGACGGTCGCGATCGGGGATCTCAGAGCGTGCCAGAACTGGACGTAGTGCCCGGGGAAGGCCTCGTGGATCGCGAGGTTCAGCAGGGCGTAGTGGTTGTACTCGCGGAAGAAGGAGTCCTCCAGGCGACGGTCCTCCTCGGGCGAGCCGCCGCGCGGGACCGAGGAGACCCAGAACGACTTCTTCATGCCCGGCTCGAGCGCGGGCGGCGGGTTGAAGAAGGCGACGGCGAGACCGTCGAGGAACCCCGGCGTGGCCTCGATGCGGAAGTTGTCGGTGTCCGGGGGGAGCTCGACCAGTCCCCTCGCCCTGATGAACCGCTTGATGCCGTCCACCGCCCGGTGGATCTCCTCGAAGAGGGTGTCGCGCACCGGCCGGCGCTCGCCGACCCTCGAGAGGACCTCCCCGACGATGACGTCGGTGAGATCGTCCGCGGTTCCGGTGTGCCGGTGATCGGGGAACAGCCGGGAGTGGATCGGGGCCGCGGTCTCGAGCATCCGCCGGCGGAGCTCGCGGATGGCCTCTTCGGCCCGCCGCACGATCACCTCCGGCTCGATCGAGGACTGCAGCGTGTGGCGGAGCTTCCTCATCCACAGCTCCCGGCCCAGACGCCAGTCGCCGCCCGAGCGGGGCCGCAGGTGCCGTTCCAGCCAGTCCCTGAAGCCCCTCAGGGCTCGGGCGGCGCGCGCGTTCTCCCTGTGGAGCTCCGCGCGCAGCCGCGGCGCGCTCTCGAAGCAGGGGGGCAGGGCGGTCTCGAGGAACGACAGGGTCCCGCCGCAGGTCTCGATCGCGAAATCCGTCAGCACCCGCGCCGGGTTCTCGAGGTTGCTCCGGGCCGCTTCCAGCAGGTCGGGCACCCGCTTCAGGCGCGCCAGCAGCGCCTCCAGGCGATCGGGCCAGCCCGGCGAGCCGGGCTCCAGCAGCGTGAGGAAGAGCACCGCGTGTCCCAGGAGATCGATGTAGGTGTGGGGGTCGCGCACGTGCGGCCTGAGGTCCCGGAGCGTGAAGAGCGTGCACTCGACGTCGTTGCGGAGCAGATCGAGGTCGATCCGCGCGGCGGTGGAGAGGCGATCCGGATCGATCGCGAGGAGATCGTCGCGGCGGCGCCGCGCCCACCGGATCTGCGCCCTCACCCCCCGGGCCGACAGGTCCTCCAGCCGATCGTCGTAGGGGCGGTAGCCCGCCATGCTGGCCTGGGTCGGACAGAACCTGAACCTGTCGTCGAGGTAGCGGTCGGCCAGCTCGTAGAATCGACGCTCCGCGCCCCGCGCCCCCTTGGGGATCCCGCCGGGGATCCGCGCCGCGCGCCTCACGGTGGGTGTTCCTCTCGATCTCGCGCCGAGGCGGCGCCGCGGGATGCGACGCGGCGGGCCGCCCCGATGCGGCAGTGCCGGCGACACTACCACAGATGCGCCGGCGCCGGGCCCGTCGCGGCGGCGCCGCCAGGGGAGGGCGACGCCGGCCGGGGCGCGGGGCGGCGGCCTCAGCCCGCGAGGAGTCGAGCCGCGGCGCGATCGACGATCCAGAGGGCGCCGCCGGCGGGCCGGACCCACCGGGCGGGAGGCGAGTCGATCGTCGCGCGCCCGCGCACGACGCGGCGCAGCGCCTCCGCCTTGTCGGCGCCGCTGACGAGGAAGACGACGCGGGCGGCGTTGTTGATGGCGGGCATGGTGAGGCTGATGCGGCGCGGGAGCGGGCCCTCCGCGCGGGTCGCGACGACCGCCCGCCGCGACTCCCGGAGCGCCTCCGATCCGGGGAACAGGGAGGCGGTGTGGCCGTCGCGCCCGAGCCCGAGCAGGACCAGGTCGAAGCGGGGAAGGACCCCGGTCCGCAGGCCGAAGAACCCCCTTAGCTCGTCCTCGTACTCGTCCGCGGCGGCGCCGGCGTCGGCGCGCTCCGCCGGGATACGATGGACGTGCCCCGCAGGGATGTCGATCTCATCCAGGAGCGTCTCCCGGACCATGCGGTAGTTGCTCTCGGGATGGTCGGGCGGGACGTGTCGCTCGTCCCCCCAGAACAGGTGGACGCCGTGCCAGGGGATCCGGGGCAGGGACGGGTCGGGCTCGGAGAGAAGCCGGTACAGCCCCCTCG
>JBHIBC010000060.1:0-16704 GCA_046758905.1 Acidobacteriota bacterium
TACTGCGTGTCGATGAACAACGGGCGGCACCACTTCTCGAAGACGCTCAGCGAGCACAACCGGGCGGTCTACGAGTACCAGAAGAAACCGGATCGCCTCAGGCGCCTGCGCCGGCGCGCCGCACGTGGAAGTTGATGGCGCGGCGGCGCACCTGGTCGCTCAGCCTCTCCGAGATCACGCCGCGGTCCGTGATCTCCCCGCGGCGGTAGCAGTCGTACTGGAACCGACAGAAGCCCCGGCGATAGACCGGATCCCCGCACCGCGCCACGCCTCCCCAGCTGCTGACAAAACGACAATGCCCCATCGCCTGCTCCGGCGGACGGTGCGGCGCGCTCGCGGCGCCGCCCGCGGCAGTATCGGCGACAGCGGGTCCGCCGGTCAAGCGGGGCGGCCGGAGTCGCGCCGCGCTCCGGCGCCGGAGATCCGTTGATGCTGGGGATGCCGGCGCGGCTCGGCCTGCTGGCGACCTGCGCGACGCTGGTCGGGGCCCTCCTGTTCGCCCGCGGCCTCGCGAAGCTGTTCCGGGCCGTGCGCGCCCGGTTGACCTATGGGGCCCCTTACCGCCGGGGGACGATCGAGGACCGTCTCGTGGCGCTCCTGCTGGTGACGCCGATCCCTGTCCTGGGGCTCGCCCTTCTCGGCCTCGCCCTCGCACAGGCCGCGTTCCAGCCGGTCGACGAGACCGTCCGCGTCGGCCAGATCGAGGTGCGGCGGTCCGGGTGGGGCAGGACCGCGATCCGGTTCCTGCCGGACCCGGGCTACCCGGGGCGCCGGGTCCTGGAGGCGGAGGTCACGGGAGCGCGCTGGGCCCTGTTCGGGACCTTCACCACGTGGAGCCGATCGCTCAGGTGGCTGGGGCTCAGCGACGGGCACCGGCTCTCGCACCTGCTGGCCATGCCCAACACCACGGGGACCACGGGCGAGGCGCGCACCGACCGGGCGACCCTCGACGTGCTCCCGCCCGCGGCGCGCCTGCTCGTCCGCCTCGATCCCTATCTCCCGTTCCTGACCGTGCGCGCCCAATCCTCGCCCTGGTTCCCCCCGGCCGAGCGGCGCTCCCTGGCGCTGTACGCGATCGGCCCCGGCTATCTGGCGGAGGACGTCGAGGCCGCGGAGGCGCTCGCCCCGGCGGGCCGCGGCGCCGCCCCGTATTGACACGCGGACCGCGCCGCGCTACATAGATCGCCCTCCCGACCGGCAGTGGAAATCCCCGCCATCCCGGGGTACCCTTTCCGCCCGTCGGCAGGAGCGACCGCACCGGTCGAGTCGAGGGATGATCGAGGTCTCGAAGCTCACCAAAGAGTACGCCGGCCGCGCGGTCGTCGAGGACGTCTCCTTCTCGGTCGCCAAGGGGGAGATCCTCGGCTTCCTCGGCCCCAACGGCGCCGGCAAGACAACCACCATGCGGATCCTGACGGGCTTCGTGCCCGCGACCTCCGGGACCGCGCGGGTCGCCGGCTTCGAGGTCCAGGAGGATCCGATCGAGGTGAAGCGGCGGATCGGCTATCTTCCGGAGCATCCCCCGCTCTACCGGGAGATGCTGGTCCGGCCCTTCCTCGAGTTCGTGGCGACCATCCGCGGCGTGCCGCGGCCGGCCGTCCCGTCCAGGGTCGACCGGGCCATCGAGCGCTGCGGGCTGACGGACGTGGCCGGCCGCCTGATCGGGCTTCTCTCGAAGGGATACCAGCAGCGCGTCGGCCTGGCACAGGCCATCCTGCACGAGCCCGACGTGCTGATCCTCGACGAGCCCACGGTCGGCCTCGACCCCTCCCAGATCCGCGAGATCCGCCACCTGATCAAGACCTTCGCCGGGGGCCACACGGTGATCCTGTCGACCCACATCCTGGCCGAGGTGACGATGACCTGCGACCGGGTGCTGATCATCAACGAGGGGCGGATCGCCGCCGAGGACACCCTCGAGGCGCTGGCGGCGCGGGGGCAGGGCAACCGCCGGATCGCCCTCCGTCTCGCCCGGCCCGACGCCCGCGTCGGTGCGCAGCTGCGCGGCATCGACGGGGTGCTGGCGGTGACGCCCGGGGACGGCGCCGTGGGCGGCTACGTCCTGGAGACCGACGGGCGGCGGGACGTCCGCGAGGAGATCGTGGCGCGCGTCGTCGCCGGAGGGTGGGGGCTGCTGGAGATGCGGCCGCTGACGCTGAGCCTGGAGGAGATCTTCATCCGCATCATCCGGGGGGAAGCCTCTTGAGGAACGTCCTTGCCATCGCCTGGAGGGAGATTCGGACCTACTTCGCCTCGCCCCTGGCCTACGTGATCATCGGCGTCTTCCTGGCGCTGAGCGGGTTCTTCTTCTGGGTCTCCCTCTGGCGGTTCTCCGACTACTGCCTGCGCCTCGGCAACAACCCGTACTACCTGCAGCAGCTCAACGTGAACGACTGGGTGATCCGGCCGATGTTCGGCACCATGGGGATCGTCTTCCTCCTGATGATGCCGATGGTGACCATGCGCCTGCTGGCCGAGGAGCGCCGGACGGGCACGGCCGAGCTGCTGTTCACCTGTCCCGTCACCAGCAGCGAGGTCGTGGTGGGGAAGTACCTGGGCGCGGTCGCCATGCTGGTCGTGATGCTCGGCGGCACGATCGCGTATCCGCTGCTGATCCTGGCCTCCGACGCCCGCCCGGACATGAAGCCCACCCTGGTCGGCTACCTGGGGGTCCTGCTCATGGGGCTGGCGTTTCTGAGCGTCGGGCTCCTGATCTCCTCCCTCACGGAGAACCAGATCGTGGCCGCGGTCGGCGCGTTCGGCGTGAGCCTCATCCTCTACGTGATCCACTTCCTGGAGGGATCGCTCACCGTGACCGTCGGACGGGTGGCGAACCGCCTGACGGCGGGGCTGTGGGAGAGGGTGGGCCTTGGACTGGGCGGGCCCTCGCTCGGGAAGGTGCTGGCGAGGCTGTCGCTGCTGGAGAACATCGAGGACTTCCAGAAGGGCGTGCTGGACACGCAGCATCTCGTCTTCTACCTGAGCTTCATCTTCATGGGACTGTTCCTGACCCAGCGGGCGGTGGAGTCCCAAAGGTGGCGGTGAGCGGGAGGCCGCGGTGAGGATCCTCAGGACGTACGGCGCACCGATCGGGACCGTCCTGATCGTGCTGGGGTTCGCCATCAGCACGATCCTCCCGGAGCGTCGGGCCGCCTACCTCTCGGTGGGCGGTTTCGGGCTGCTGCTCCTCGTCGCGGGGCTGGTGCTGGACAGGGAGCGGGTGATGGCCGTCCTCACGGGACGGCGGGGGCGTGCGGCCGGGGCGAGCGCGGGCTACGTGGTCACGGTGCTCGCGGTCCTGGCGCTGGTGAACTACCTGGGCGGACGCCACCACCTTCGGCTCGACACCACCGAGAACGCGGCGTTCTCGCTCAGCGAGCAGACCGTGAAGGTACTGAAATCGTTGCCGCGGAGCGTGACGATCACCGCCTTCTACCGCGACGGGGAGCCGGCCCGGCAGCGCCTCGAGGATCTGCTCGACGAGTACGCCTATCACACCTCGAGACTGACCATCCGCTACATCGATCCCGACAAGAACCCCGGCGAGGTCAAGCGATACGGGGTGAGCGAGTACGGCACGATCGTGATGGAGAGCGGCGACCAGGAGAGCCGGGTGATGAAGGGCGACGAGGAAGCGCTGACCAACGGTCTGATCAAGGTCACCAGCGACAGGAAGAGGATCGTCTACGTCACCACCGGACACGGCGAGCACGACCTGAGCGATTCCGATCGCGGGGGCCTCACGCTGCTGAAGGAGGCGCTCGAGAGGCAGCACTACGTCGTGTCCCCCCTGGTCCTGAGCCAAGGCGTGCCCGCGGACGCCAGCCTGGTCCTGATCCCGGGTCCAGGCAAGCCCTTCCTGGATGAGGAGGTGGCCATGATCCGGGAGTACCTGGATCGGGGCGGCCGGGCGCTTTTCCTGCTGGACCCCGGAGACGATCCGGGGTTCGGGGAGGTGCTGTCGCGTTACGGCCTGGCGGTTCGCGATGACGTGGTCATCGATCAGGTGTCGCAGCTGTTCGGCGGCGACGCCGCGGTCCCCATGGTCCCGGGAAACGGGTACGACACCTTTCATCCGGTGACCGAGACCTTCCGCTACCAGACGTTCTACCCGTTCGCCTCGTCGATCGAGATCGCCTCGCCGCTCCCGGACGGGGCGGCGGTGACCGCCCTGGCCCGGACCTCCGAGGTCTCGTGGGGCGAGTCCAGCGAGGAGGAGCTGGAATCGGGCCGGATCCGCTTCGACGAGGGGGAGGACGTGGGCGGGCCGGTCACCATCGCCGCTGCGGCCACCCTGAAGGTCGAGACGCCGGCGGAATCGGGCGGGGGCTCCGGCGGGAACGGGGGCGGGACCGCCGCGGCCGAGGGCGGGGAGGGCGAGGGCGCCGACTTGGACCGGGGCGGAGGGGAGCCCGACCAATCGAGGCTGATCCTGTTCGGCGATTCCGACTTCGTCACCAACGCCTACTTCAACGCCGCGGGCAACGGCGACCTGTCGCTCAACGCCATCGCGTGGCTGGCGGAGCGCGAGGAGCTGGTCTCCATCCGCCCGAAGACCTCCACGCCGCGCCTGCTCGTGCTGTCGCCGCAGCAGGTGTTCTACTACTTCTGGACGATCGTGGCCGTGGCCCCGGTCGCCATCGCGGCCGTGGGGGTCGGGATCTGGCTGCGCCGCAAGAGGCTCTGAGGGACCCCGCGGTGAGGATCCGTCCCGGGCCGCTCGTCGCCCTCCTGCTGCTCGCCGGCCTCGGCGCCTGGGTCTACCTCGAGGAGTTCCGCGGCGCCGAGGAGCGCCGCCTCGCCGAGGAGCGCAGGACGCGGCCGCTGCCGTTCGAGCGCTCGGAGCTGCGGGCCCTGACGCTGACCAACGAGCACGGACGGGTGCGGCTCGAGAAGAGCGGAGAGGAGTTCCGCCTGGTGGAGCCGTTGCCGTGCGCCGTCGACCGGGAGGCGCTGGAGAGCCTGCTGACCTCGGTCGAGATCGCGCGCATCGAGAGGCGTCTCGGGCCGCAGTCCGATCTGGCCCGGTACGGACTGGACCCGCCGCGGGCCACGCTCGCGATCGAGGTGTCGGGAGAGGCGGCGGGGGCGACGCTCGCCATCGGCGAAGGCAGCCCGATCGGGGGCACCTACTTCGCGCTCCTGCCCGGCGGCGAGGGGGTGGCGGTGGTCAGCGGCTCCATCGGGAGCGCGGCGGAGAAGAGCTTCTTCAACCTCCGGGACAAGTCGCTGCTCGCGTTCGACCCGTGGAAGATCACCCGGCTCCGGATCGAGCGCGGCCGGGAGACGATCCTGCTGGAGAAGCCGTCGGACGGCTGGAAGCTCGCGAGACCGGTCGAGGCGCCGGCGGACGGGCCGACGATCACCGATCTCCTCAGCGCCCTCGAGCGCCTCCGCGCCTCCGAGTTCGTGCTCGAGAGCGCCGACGCGGCGGCCCTGAAGCGATACGGCCTGGAGCCGCCGGCGGCCCGCGTGACCCTCCTCCAGGAAGGCTGGGATGTGGAGAAGACCGTGGTGTTCGGGAGGAAGGGAGAGGCGGACCTGTACGCCCGAGCCGTCGGGCGCGACCCGATCCTGAAGATCCCGGCCGACTTCTGGGACAAGCTGGCCACCCGGGTGATCGACCTGAGGCGGAAGGACCTGCTAGGGGTCAGCCGCTACCGGATCGAGCAGATCACCGCGGCGCGCGGCTTTGGGCCGGCTCTGGTCCTGTCACGACAGGAAGACGGCTCCTGGAGCGTCTCCGGCCCGGCCAGCGGGAGCGTGAAGGATGCGGCCGTGGACCGTCTCCTCCGGCTCGTGAGCGACATGCGGGCGCTGTCCTTCGAGGACGCCCCGGGCGAGGATCTCCTCGCGTCGCTGGCCGGTCACCCCGCCCTCGACCTCGTCCTCGAGGAGAGGAGCGAGGGGGACGACGGGACCGGCAGGTCGCAGCACCTGGTCGTCGGGGCGCCCGACCGGGCGGGCCGCATCCGGGTCCGGGACATGGCCTGGCGCCCCGTCGCCGTGGTCGACGGCGGGATCCTCGAGAGGATGGACAAGCAGCTCGACGCCATCGTCAAAGAGGCCGAGGCGCCGCCCGCGATCCCCACCGAGCCGGCGCCGGAAGGCCCCGCCGGTCCCGACGAGGAGCCCCCGGAAGAGGCCGGCTGACGGGGGCAGACCGGGGGAGCGCTCCACGGGCTCGGGACGGCGGCGATCCTCTGCATGAGCTTCGAGTGGAACGACGGGAGTGCTCCACCGGCTCGGGACGGCGCCTCGGCCCCTCACGGTCGAAGCGCGGAGGCCGGCCGCGCTCGCGCCGCCCGCTCCAGCGCCTCCGCGGCCGCCCGATCCCCGGGATCGATCCGCAGGATCTCGGCGAACTCCCGCCGCGCCGCCGCCGCGCGCCCGGTCTGCTGCAGGAGCGTGGCCAGGTTGTAGCGCGCGTCGGTGTTGAGGGGATCCAGGTCGAGGGCGGCGCGGTAGGCCTCCTCGGCGCCCGCCCGGTCTCCGCGTCGCTTCCTCACCAGCCCGAGGTTGGCGCGGGCCGCCGCCAGCCACGGGTCCGACGCCAGCGCCTCCCGGAAGCAGCCCTCCGCCCCCTCAAGATCGCCCGCCTGGAGACGGGCGACCCCGAGGTTGTTCCGCGCCGACGCCAGGTCGGGGGCGGAAACGAGCGCCCTCTCGAAGGCGGCGCGCGCGGCCTCGAGCTGTCCGCGCGCGACGAGGGAGCGGCCGAGCGCATTCCACGCCGGGGCCAGGTCAGGGTGTCGACCGACCGCCTCACGAAGCACCACCTCGGCGGCCTCGTCGAGCCCGGCCGCCCTGTAGGCCTCTCCGAGCAGGAGCTCCGCCACGGCGCTGTCGGGCTCCTCCTGCTCGACCCGCCTCAGCGCGCTGGCGGCCTCGGCGAACAGTCCGGCGCGCAGGTATCCGATGCCCGCCGCCATGTACGGGTTGGTCAGGGAGAGCAGGTCGGCCTCTTCCAGGCTGTCGAGGATCTGGAGCCGTCTCCGGCGCTCCGCCAGCCTGCGCCGCAGCCCCTCGACCAGACCGGGGTCGGTGCGCGACAGGCCCGGGGGCAGGAGCGGGTAGATGGTCTCCCGATGCCGGTTGAGGCCCGCCACCTGGAGCTTCAGGGTGTCCCGGAACAGGGCCAGCGGAGCCCGCCACTCGAGGTACAGGTTATCGTCGGTGTGCGGCTGCGCCCCGGCGGACAGAGCCCGCAGCCCCCCCGGCCCGGCGACGAACCGGGCCAGCAGATCGGCAATGCTCCGGACCCCGGCGCGACGTAGATCCCGGTGGACCGCCGCGCCCGCCCTCTCCCAGAGCGAGGAGGGGTCGAGCCGGAGGGGACGGAGGCCGCCGATGAGGAAGTAGTCGCCGCTGCCCGCCGACTCCTCCCACAGGGTGGCGTCGGGGAAGACCGCCAAAAACGAGCGGACGATCCCCCTCAGATCGACGGGGTCGAGCCGATAGGCCTGGACCCACTGGCAGAACAGGCCGCCGTCGCTCAGGCGCCGTCGCACCAGCCGGTAGAACTCCTCGGTGAACAGGTTGGCCACTCCCGCGACCCACGGGTTGGAGGGCTGCGAGGCGATCACGTCGAAGCGCCTCGGCCTCGCCAGAAGCCAGGCGCGGGCGTCGTCGACGATGAGGCGCAGCCGCGTGTCGTCGAGCGCGGAGCCGTTCTCGCGCCCGAACAGGCGCGCCGCCGCGACCACCGCCGGGGAGATCTCGATGACGTGAATGGCCTCCGCCGGGTAGCGCTCCGCCGCCCCCACCGTGACCCCGCTCGCCAGACCGATGACCAGCACCTGCCGCGGATCGGGATGCAGGAGGAGGGGCAGGTGCGCCGCCAGGAGCTGCGTCGCCATGTCCCCGCCGGTCGAGGCCTCCGTCTTGCCGTTGATCTGCAGCGAGAGGATCCCGGCGCGGCTGCGCCGGACGGTCACCAGGCCGTCACCCGACTCGCGCTCGAACAGGATGCTTCCGCGCTGCCGCATCGCCTCGGTGACCGAGCGACCTTCCCGTGCAGCCCTGTAGACGGGGCCGTAGAGGAACCCGCCGGAGGAGACGAGGGCCCGATCCCAGGAGGGGAGGGCCAACAGGGCGAGGGGGAGGGCGATCCCCGCGACCGCGGCCAGGCGCGCCCGCAGGCGGCCGCGGGGGGCGGTGGCCCGGTCCCCCCACCTCGTCGCGGCGGCCAGCAGGGCGCCCGCCAGGAGCAGGGCACACAGGCCGGCGCCGCGCAACGTCCGCTCCGTCCCCCAAGCCGGCACGAGGAGGAACCCGGTGGCGAGAAACCCCGCCACCGAGCCCCAGGTGGAGGCCGCGTAGACCCGTCCGGCCGCGCGGTGAGTGTCACGCGGCGCGGCGGGGCCCGCGGCCCAGAGCGCGAGGGCGGGGAAGGTCGCGCCCTGGGCGAGGGTCGGCACCAGCAGGCAGGCGAAGGCGACGCCGAACTGCGCGGCCGGAAGCAGCGCGGGCGGGCTGCCCAATCCTCCGGAGAGGGCGGCGGCGATGCGGGGCAGGAAGCCCAGCAGGGGAATCAGGAGGAGCGACGAGACCGCCACCGCCCACTGCGAGGCCGCGGCCAGGGCGGCCCCGGTGCCGCGCCGCAGCAGGCGGGATGGGAGCAGGAGCGGGCCGGCGCCGATCCCCAGGAGGTAGGCGGCCAGCGTCAGCCCGAGCGCGTAGACGGTGGAGCCGAATGCCAGCGTCATCGTGCGGGTCCAGCCGACCTGCAGCGACGCCCCGACGGCGCCGGACAGCGCGGCCGCGGCGAGGGCGGCGGCGACCGGCCCCGGCGGTCCACCGACACCCGGCCCGGACGGCCGGGGCGGCCCGGAGGAGGCCGTCCGGAGGCCGCGCCCGCCCGGCCCGCCCGCACCCGGCGCCGCCCGCCTCAACACCACCGCCCCCGCCGCGGCCAGCAGATTCAACAGCGCCGCCGCGCCGAGCGTGACGCGCGCGCCGAGAAGCGGCATCAGCGCGAAGGCGCCGATTGCCGCCCCCGCGGCTCCGCCCACCGTGTTCCAGCCGTACAGCCTGGCGACGGTCCGCCCGGGCCCGACCCCGCGCTCTTCCGCCTCCCGGACGATGAGGGGGAAGGTGGCGCCCATCGCCAGCGTGAGCGGGGACAGGGCGAGGCACGCGAGCAGGAGGCGGAGGGCCGCCTGCGGGGCGCCGTCGCCGAGCGCCGGACCTAGGCGCTCCATGCCGAGCGCGATTCCAGCGGCGACCAGCGGGCCGAGCAGGCCGTGCAGCGCCATGATGCTCTCCAGGAAGGCGTAATCTCTAAGCGGTGAGCGGCAGCGGCGCGCCGCCCGCGAGGCGATCGCGGCGCCTAGGCCCAGGCCGCCCAGAAAGGCGACCAGGACGGCCGAAAGCGACTGGAGCGAGTGCCCGAGGCTCTGGCCGAGCAGGCGGGCCCAGACGACCTCGTGGATCAAGCCGGCGGCACCGGAGACAGCGACGATGAGCGCCAGCGGCGGCAGCGCTCGGGTCCGGCCGATCATCGGCGCGAGCCTACCACAGCCTGGCACGGGCGACCGGCGCCCTACCGCCGCCGCGACCCGGTCCGAGGTCGCAGCAGTATCCGCACCAGGCGCTCTTCGGGCCACCGGTCGCGGGTCGCGTCGCCGAGCACCAGCGGGAACTCCCGCTCGGTGCCGTCGACCGTCGCGGTGAACCGGGGCGGCAGTGGAGAGGCGGCGCCGTACAGGCTCGCCGCGGAGATCACCCGGAGGCGGCCGGCCCGCCCCGTCAGCCGAAGCCGGGCGGCGCGTTCGCGGGGCGGATAGGCGATCTCGATCTGGCGGAGCTTGCCGAATTTCACCCGGGACCAGTCCTCGTACCGGAGACAGCGGCACGAGAGGCGGCGGACCTGTATCTCGATCTTCCGGCCCCTCGGGTCCTCGGAGCGGGGGACCCCCTTCTCGGAGATGGAGCGCTTGAAGCAGACGAACGCCAGATCGCGGACCTCGACGAGCCGTTCCCGGCCGTCGGGCGTGGCGAGGACGATCGCGGGAGTTCTGGGCGGGCGCCTGCGCGAGGCGGCCGCCGCGCCGAGGGCCAGCGCCGCCGCCGTCAGCAGGGCGAGGCTCCGGATCACCCCTCGCGGCTCGGGCATCCGGAGGGCGGCGGGCGTGCGCCGAGGGCGCATCAATCGCGCAGGAACTGGATGTTCACCAGCGAGGAGTTGACCACGAAGATCTTGCTGTTGTTGTCGCCCGGGTCGGCCGGGACCGCGAAGAACCCGCGCCGGTTCGGGTCGTAGTCGACGCTGTAGCAGAAGATCTTCTCGCCGTCGTAGAACTCGAGCACCGTCTTGACGAGCGAGGTGGCCTCGCCGCGGCGCACCGGGCGTCCGTCCGGGAAGCCCGGCCGGCTCCCCCGGTGCCTGTCCTTCCGGCCCCAGGTCTTGACGTGGAACAGGGCCTTGAGCTCCTCGACGTTTATCTGGCGCGAGCTCGCGACCTTCCCCTGCCTGTGGACCAGGTGGAACAACTCGCCCCGCGGGTCGAAATCCCTCGAGAAGCCCTTGCTGATCTCGCCGTCCTTGAAGTGCGCGACCAGCTTCCCGCGCTCCCCCTCGGCTGGGCCGTGCTGGGTCAGGGAGTGCCCTCCTGTTCGGGTGCCCGCTCCTCCGGCGAGCGCTCCGGCTCGTCCTCCCCGGCGATGGTGAACGGGATCGAGTAGATGATCACGCCGTTGGCGTCCTCGATATCCACCCGCCAGCTGCCGGTCCACTCGGGCGGGATGGTCTTGTAGGTCCAGGTGCGCCACGATGGGCCCGCGACCTCGAGGTCCATCCGATGGACCTCGCGCTCCCCGTGGAACCAGACGTGGGTCACGTGCGTCGGCTCGGTGGCCCCCTGGATGCGGGTGTAGCAGTACAGCCGTCTCACCGTCGGCGGGAAGGTGGATCCCTCTCCGACCGGCTCGCGGTCGCGCACGGAGGTGCAGATCGCCGCTCGGGGCACCGTCAGCCCCTGCCCCTGCTCGGCGCGGAGCGGGACGGCCGCGAGCACGGCGAGCGCCGACAGGATGCCGAGCGCCGGCGGGATGAAGGCGTGACGGGGGGGGATGGCTCCGACAGACCGCATGGCTCTCCTCCGACGGACGACCGGACCCCTGGCGATTCTGCAGGTCGATACTGGAACAGCGGCGGCGCGCCCGGGAGGGTCGCGCCGAGGGCGGATCGTACGCGCCGGATCTCCTCCTGTCAAGCGGGCCGGGCCGGAGGGTCGGGGCCCGCGGGAGGCGGCCGAGGTCAATACCCCAGCTCGGGGAAGTACGTCCTGAGGATGACCCGCGCGATGAGGAGCAATCCCAAGGGGATGCCGAGCAGAATGAGGGCCTGGAGCAGCGCCTTCCAGGCGGGGAGGGGGTCTCGCGGGACCAGCTCGCGGCGTCCCGTGAGCGGCCCCCCGCCGGTTCCGTGCGGCCCATGCTGACGGCGGCTATCGGCGCTCATCCGTCCTCCGCCGCCATGATACACCACGTTCACGCCGCGACGGCTATGCCTCCGATCGGCCCCGCGCCGCCCGCGGGCGGGAAAGGGGCCGATATTGAGGCGGCGGGGTGGGGTTCGCTCGTTCCCTTGCTATAATGACTGATCCAGAGCGATGACGATCGAAGAGGCCCTCAAGCACGAACGGCTCCGGAATCTGCCGGTATCGAAGCCCACCTGCGTGAGGCTCGGGACCGAGCTCGGGGAGACCCTCCGCATCATGAGGCAGGACGGTGTCGGCTGCGTCCTGGTGTGCGACGGGGAGCGGCTGGTCGGGATCTTCACCGAGAGGGACGTCCTCGACAAGCTGTTCCGGCCCGGCGCGGACGAGCGTGCGCCGGTGGAGCGATTCATGACCCCGAACCCGGAGGTGCTCCGCCAGGACGACACGCTCGGGGACGCCGTCCGCCTCATGACGGAGAGGGGCTACCGGCACATCCCCCTGCTGGACCGCGCCGGACTTCGCGCGGGCATGATCGCCGCCCGGGACATCGTCAACTACGTGGCGGAACACTTCCCCGAGGAGGTGGTGAACCTTCCACCCAGGCTCCACCAGAAGTTCAAGACCGCCGAGGGAGCCTAGGACCGGACCGTCGGCGCGCGCTTCTCGGCGCGCGCGGGAGAACCGAGCAGAGTTGAGCACACAGACCGGCGTCGCGCACCCCGGAGCCCGGGTTCAGGAGATCGAGGAAGTCGTCGTCCGGTTCGCCGGCGATTCGGGCGACGGGATGCAGCTGACCGGAACGCAGTTCGCGGATACGACCGCGTTGGTCGGCAACGACCTCGCGACGCTTCCCGATTTCCCGGCCGAGATCCGGGCGCCCGCGGGCACCCTCGCGGGGGTCAGCGGGTACCAGATCAATTTCTCCTCGCGCGATATCCGGACCCCCGGGGACCAGCCGAACGTGCTGGTGGCGATGAACCCCGCGGCGCTGAGGGCCAACCTGCCGGACCTCGAGGAGGGCGGGATCCTGGTGGTCGACGGCGACGCCTTCAGCGCGTCCAACCTGGAGAAGGCCGGCTACAGGACCAACCCTCTGAGGGACGGCAGCCTGGCCGGCTACCGGGTCGTCGATATCCCGCTCACCAGCCTGACCCTCAGGGCGGTCTCCGGGACCGGCCTGGGCGGCCGCCAGGCGACCCGCTGCAGGAACTTCTTCGCGCTGGGGCTGCTCTTCTGGCTCTACGAGCGGCCGGTGGACTACACCCGCGACTGGATCGAGAAGAAGTTCGGGAACCACCAGCAGGTGGCGCGGGCCAACACGCTGGCCCTGCTCGCGGGGTACAACTACGCCGACACGACCGAGATCTTCACGGAGCACTACCGGGTGCGCAGGGCGAGCCTCGAGCCGGGCGTGTACCGCAAGATCACCGGCAACGAGGCGACCGCCACGGGCTTCATCACGGCCGCGCTGCTCTCCGGGAGGCCCCTGTTCTACGGCTCCTACCCGATCACGCCGGCGAGCGATATCCTTCACGAGCTGTCGCGTCTGAAGAATTATCCGGTGAAGACCTTCCAGGCGGAGGACGAGATCAGCGCCATGGGCGCCGCCATCGGCGCCGCATACGGCGGCGCGCTCGGGCTGTGCGGCACCAGCGGCCCCGGCGTGGCGCTCAAGAGCGAGGCCATCGGGCTGGCGGTGATGGCCGAGATCCCGGTGGTCGTCGCCAACATCCAGCGCGGCGGCCCGAGCACCGGGCTGCCGACCAAGACGGAGCAGGCCGACCTCCTGCAGGCGATGTACGGCCGCAACGGCGAGTGCCCCGTCGCGATCGTCGCGCCGGCCACGCCCGCCGACTGCTTCTGGATGGCGATCGAGGCGTTCAGGATCGCCACCAAGTACATGACCCCGGTCCTGTTCCTCTCGGACGGGTACCTGGGGAACGGCGCCGAGCCCTGGAGGATCCCGAAGCCGGGCGATCTGCCGAAGCTGCAGGTGCGGTTCGAGACCCGGGGGGACGGCTTCATGCCCTACCGCAGGGACGCCGAGACCCTGGCCCGGCCTTGGGCGATCCCCGGCACGCCCGGGCTCGAGCATCGGGTCGGGGGGCTGGAGAAGGAGGACGGGAGCGGCAACGTCAGCTACGACCCGCTCAACCACGAGAAGATGGTGCGGCTGCGGGCCGAGAAGATCGCCCGGATCGCGGATGACATCCCCGAGGCGACGGTCGTGGGGAACGGCTCGGGCAAGGTGCTCGTGGTCGGCTGGGGAAGCACGCACGGCGCCATCGCCTCGGCGGTGGAGGGCTTCCAGCGCCGCGGGGCGCCGGTGTCGGCCCTCCATTTCCGCCACCTGAACCCTTTCCCGCGCAACCTCGGAGATGTCCTGAGCCGGTTCGAGAGGGTGCTGGTGCCGGAGCTCAACCTCGGGCAGCTCCTCCTGCTCATCCGCGCCCGCTACCTGGTGGACGCGGTCGGCCTCAACAAGGTCCAGGGAAAACCGTTCCGGGTCCGCGAGATCGCGGACGCGATCGCCGGGCTTTTGGGAGAGTCGTGATCATGGCAACGGGGCATTCCGAGGCGAAGCTCGACGTCCAAGGGCCGAAGCTGAGCCGTGCCGACTTCGCCAGCGACCAGACGGTCCGCTGGTGTCCGGGCTGCGGAGACTACGCGATCCTCGCGCAGACCCAGAAGCTGATGCCCTCTCTGCAGATCGCTCGCGAGAGGATCGTCTTCATCTCCGGCATCGGGTGCAGCAGCCGCTTCCCCTACTACATGAACACATACGGGTTTCACAGCATCCACGGACGGGCCCCCACTCTGGCGACCGGCCTCAAGATCAGCCGCCCGGAGCTGTCCGTCTGGGTGGTTACCGGGGACGGAGACGGGCTGAGCATCGGCGGCAACCATCTCATCCACGCGATGCGGCGCAACCTCGACATCAACATCCTCCTCTTCAACAACCGCATCTACGGGCTGACGAAGGGGCAGTACTCGCCGACCAGCGAGTTCGGAAAGAGGACGAAGTCGAGTCCGTTCGGCACCGCCGAGCAGCCGATCAACCCCCTGGGGGTGGCGCTGGCGTCCGAGTGCACCTTCGTGGCGCGGGCCCTGGATACCGACACCCACCGGCTGAGCGCGATCCTCGAGCGGGCCGCGCGGCACAAAGGCACCGCCTTCGTCGAGATCTACCAGAACTGCAACATCTTCAACGACGGCGCCTTCGACGCGTTCGGGGCCCGCGAGGTGCGCAGCGATCGGACCGTGCTCCTGGAGCACGGGCGGCCGCTGGTCTTCGGCAAGGAGCGCAACCGCGGCATCCGCCTGAACGGATCGGAGCCGGAGGTGGTGACGATCGGCGAGGGGGGCGTCACCGAGGCGGACCTGCTGGTGCACGACGAGCGGCTGCCGGAGCCCACCATGGCCTACCTGCTGTCGCGCATGAACCACCCCGGCCTGCCGGTGGCCATGGGGGTGTTCTACGCCGTCGATCGGCCGTGTCTCGAGGACACACTCGAAGAGCAGTCGACACGGGCGATCGCCGCGCTCGGCGCGGGCAGCCTGGAGCGGCTGCTCCACTCCGGGGCGACCTGGACGGTGGGCTGAGCGTCGCGCGGCGAGGAGGGGAGCGCATGACCTGTCCCGATTGCGGGCACGAGAACATCGACGGCGTCGACGCCTGCGATCACTGCGGGCAGGATCTCCGATCGATCGACATCCCGGCCCCGAGGGAGGGCCTGCAGCGGACCATCATGGAGACGCCGCTCCGGGAGCTGGGACCCACCCCGGCGCTGACCGTCGACGTTCAGGACCCGGTCTCCCGCGTGATCCGGCAGATGCAGGAGCGCCGGCTCGGGAGCGCGTTCGTACTCGACAACGACCGCCTGGTCGGCATCTTCACGGAGCGCGATGTGCTGAACCGGCTGGCGGGGCAGAAGCACGACCTCGACCGGCTGCGCGTCAGCCAGGTCATGACCCGCGACCCCAAGCCGCTCAGCGAGGACGACACCCTCGCGTTCGCCCTGAACAGGATGGCGGTCGGGAACTACCGGCACATCCCGATCCTGAAAGAGGGTGAGCCGCTGCGCTTCATCTCGGTCCGGGGAGTCCTGCGCTACCTCCACGAGAACGCCAACTGAGGCGTCCGGGGTCCCTCCCGAAGGAGGATCGGCCCGCCGCGAGCCCGGCCTGCGCGGCCGCCGCCCTCCACCTGATTCTCCTGGTCCTGCTCGGGACGCCGCTGCTCGCGGCGCCGCCCCGTCGCGGCTGGTCGGACAGGACGGAGCTGAGCCTGGTGGTGACCGGCGGGAACGCGCGGGCGAACACGCTGGGCCTCAACAACAGCCTCGCGGGGAGGTGGGGCAGATCGAGCTTCACGCTGAGGACGGAGGCGGTGCGGGCCGCGTCGGCCACCGACGGCCGCTTCGCGGTGGGCACGACGAGCGACTTCGCCGTCGTGCAGCCGCGGAGCGAGGTGACGGCCGAGAGGTACTTCATCCGTGCCGAGTACAGCCGGACCGTGGCCGGCCGCCTCTCCTGGAGCTGTGCCGGGAGCTGGGAGCGCAACCGGCCCTCGGGGATCGAGGCCAGGCTCATCGCCTCCGGCGGGCTCGGGAACACCTGGTACGACCGGGAGGACCTCAGGCTCATCTCCCGGTACGCGCTGACCTACACCGACGAGACGCAGGTCGCGCGCAGCGGCGACGGCTCGGACAGCTTCGCGGGGATCCGTGCGAGCCTGGACCTCGAGCGCGCCTTCGGGCGGAGGTCCCGCTACGAGCTGGCCCTGGTCCTGGACGGGAACCTCGACGAGACGGCCGACTACCGGGCCGACCTGGTCAACTCGGTCAGCGTGGCGATGACCGACAGGCTCTCCCTCAAGGTCGGGCTCAAGCTGCTCTACGACAACCGTCCCGCCTTCGAGGATCTGGATCTGCGCGATGCGGCGGGCAATCCACTCACCGATCCGGCGGGAAACCCCATCGTGGTATCCGCGGGGCTGGACGAGCTGGACACCATCTTCACGACCTCGCTGGGGATCGATTTCTGAGCCGGGCGATGCAGCGAAGCCGCCCCGGGGGCTGTCGGAAGGTAAAGCGATCGTCGCCCCATCTTCGACAATTGGCGTCTGATCTCGGGGATCGGCGGGACGCAAGTCCTTGTTTTCCAAGGGGCGGGTCTTGAGGTTTTGTCAAGAGGTGTGCATCGGTGTTCGGTTATTGAGTATTGCGTAACTAATAGAACGGTGCGATACTATGGAGCA
>JBHIBC010000061.1:0-16498 GCA_046758905.1 Acidobacteriota bacterium
CGCCGCGCTCCCGCCGGCCGGCAGCGCCAGCAGCCCGGCGACCAGGAGGACGCAGCGGGCCTTTCTCCCGCCTCCCTTCCGCTTCCCGCTCCTCCCCGGCCGCCTCCCGCCCTCCCGGATCGCGGCGATCTCCGTGTCGCAGCGGTCCTCGATCCGCCGGCGCTCGGCGGCGAACTCCGCGTCGATCTTGTCGAGGGCCTCGGGGTCCGCCGGGGCCCTGCCCCGCTCCGCCCGGTAGAGGATCTCCCCCTCCGCCAGGCGGGCGCGGCACTTGGCGCGGACCTCCGCGATCGCCTTCTTCTGCCCCTCAGAGAGCGGGGCGGGCGCCCGCTCGCCGCGCTCCCGGTCGCGCGCCTTGAGCTTCTCGAGCGCGATCTCGTAGGCGCTTTTCGGTTCGTCGTCCATGATGCCTCCACGCCGCCGGTCCCGGCCGTCGCTTGACCCCCGGCGACTCACCGGCGGAGAATAGCACCGCGACGCGGGAGGCGTCGATGCCGCGCAACCTTCGAGTCGAGTGTCCCTGCTGCCGGACGCTCCTGATCGTCGACCCGGCCTCGGGAGCGATCCTCCGCGAGGAGCGCAGGGTCCACAGAGAGCACCAATCGCTCGACGAGGCGTTGGATCACGTGCGCTCGCAACGCAAGGAGGCGCGCGCGCGGTTAGCGCGCGCCATGGAGGAGGCGCGCCACCGGGAGGAGATCCTGGAGAAGAAATTCCAGGAGGCGCGGCGCAAGGCCGCCGAGACCGAAGGGCCGCCCCCCCGTCCGTTCGACGGCGACTGATCGGCCCGCGCTCCCCCGCGGGCCCGCCTGCGGGAACGGCCCCGCCGATCAGGCCTTCGCCGCTAAGTGCCGGCGCAGCCTGCCGAGGATCCAGCGCGCGGCGGCCGCCAGGGCCCCCGCCGCACCCAGCCCCAGGAGGGCCACCAGCCAGATGCGCGACAGCAGGCCCGCGACCCTCCGCTTGCTCGCCAGCCAGCGGCTGATCCTCAGGGTGGGATTGGGCGGCTCCGGGTTCACCTCGGCCTTCACCCGCGCCAGGGCGTAGAGCTCGGCGCTCCTCCGCGGCGAGCGGAGCAGCAACATGTCCCCAGCGCGCTCGAGCGCCCTCGCGGCGACGGGGGATCCGGGGTTCAAGTCCACGTATTGCTCGAAAAATCCGGCCGCCTCCCGAGGACGACCCGCATCCGCCAGGACGCTGCCGAGCTCGTAATAGGACTCGGTGGCGGCCTGCGTTCCCGGGAAGCGCTCCAGGATCGACCGGTACAGGGCCTCGGAGGGCTCGTAGTTCCGGAGATCGTGGTGGGCGATCGCCAGCGTGTAGAGGACCATCGGGAGCAGCGGGTGCCGCGGGTATCTCGACTCGAAATCGGCCAGCAGATCGACGACCTCGGCGTTGCGACCCCGCAGCCGGAGGGCCTGGGCCAGCTGGAACCTGATCGAGGGGATGATTTCCGTCGTCGGGCCGGACTCCAGCGCCCGTCGCAGCAGATCCGCGGCGCGGTCGTACTGCCCCGCCCGATGGCAGGCGCCGCCGGCGTCCCTCAGGAGGTCGGGGACGCGCGGGTCGTCGGGGAAGCGGGTCGCCGCCTCCTCGAACAGGCCGGCCGCCGGGAGGATCTCGCCCATCGCCAGCCGGGCGCGGCCCTCTCCCTGCAGCGAGGTGACGGTCTGGTCCGGGGTCGGACAGAGGGTGCGGGCCTCCTGGAACTGCGCGATCGCCTCGTTGTACATCCCTCGCGAGAGCAGGATGTCCCCTCGCACCAGGATGTCGTAGACCGTCCCGCCGTACCCCTGCGCGAGGGCGGCGGACGGCAGGATCAGCGCGAGCCACGCGGTCAGGCGGACGGCGAGGCGACCCAGGGCGTGAGGTGGACGGCGAAGCGAGCGCATGCGGCCGGTTATTTTATGATGCTGGGGTGTTTTGTTCCAGCCTCGATCCCGCCGTGCCGGCCTCGCGCATCGCGCGACGCACCGCCCGCCGGCTGGAACGGGTGCGGCGCGAGCTCGGCCGTCCCCGCGTGCGACGGGCGGTGCCCGGGGGCCGGGTCTGTGTCGACGAGGCCCGCGCGGCGCTCGCCGCCCTTCCGGCCGACCTCCGCCGCCGGGCTCTGTGCGGGCCCGACCTGCGGGGATTCCTGGCAGAGGCGGAGATCTGGATCGGGGCGCTGCGGCGCGCCGCAGTGCGCCGGCGGTCCGCGGCGGCCGCTCCTCCCGGCCGGTGGACGCGGGACAGCCTGTTCGACCTTGTGGGCGGGACGGAGCATCTCGTCTCGCTGGCGCCCGGAGGACGGATCGGCTCACGCTTCGTCGCGCGGGTGGCCCGCCTGGCGCGCCGGCGGCTGCGGGAGGCGGTGGCCGACTTGGCGGCCAGCACCGTCGGGCTGCGCCTGTGCAGCCCGACGGACCGCGTCGCTCGCCTGACGCTCGAGTTCCGCGAGGACGCGGAGCAGGGGCGGCCGGCCGACCGGATCGATCTCGGGTGCGTCCCCACGCCCGGCGGCCCCCTGGCGATCGTCGTGCGGGCGTCGGGCGCCCGGCGCGCGAGGCCGCCCCGCCGGCTGCGCGCCCGTCTTCAGCGGCGCACGCTGTTCCTGCGCGCGCCCGGATCGGCGGAGACGGTCATCCCCGCCGCCGGCTCGGGCCTGCGCGACGGCCGCCGGGACGATGGGGCCGGCGGCGCCTTCGGGCTGCTGACGCGCGAGACCATCCCGGGCACCACGATCGTCCTCGCGCCGCGGGTCGACTCGCGCCCCCGGCGCCTCTGCGTCGGGCGGCGGGTCGCGGGGCTGGGCGAGCGCCTCGCCCGCGCCCTCAGGATCGTGCAGCTCGCGTGGCCCGACGGGCACCGCGAGATCCTGGAGCGCACCCGGATGGTCGTGCCGGTGAGCGAGCCGGGGCTGGTCAGCTACTCGCTCGCCGCCCGCCCCGGCGTCTGCTTCATCAACGTCTTCGGAAAGAGCCCGGTGGAGCTCGCCGACGACCTGCTGCACGAGGCCGCGCACCACCGGCTCCGCGACATCCAGGAGGTCCGCCGGCTGCTGCGGCGAGGCCCGGAGACCACGGAGGTCCAGGCGTTCCACTCGCCCTGGCGCGGGACGCGCCGGCCGCTCCACGGCCTGCTGCACGGCGCCTACACCTTCCTGTTCCGCGCCGAGCTGTTCGCGTGCATCCTGCGGCTGGCCCGCGCGCGGCCGCGCCCGCTCGCGGGCCTGCTGGGTCCCCGGGGGCCGGCCTGGATCCGCCGCGAGCTGCGCGCGGAGATCCGGATGCTTGGCCGTGCGCTCGCCGACCTCGATCGCGCGGCCCGGGCGGGGCTTATGACCGCGGCGGGCCGGGACCTGCTGGCGCGGATGCGCGCCTGGCACCGCCGCCTGCGCGGGGGATCGGCCCGCCGATGATCCGGCGGGGAGGAGGGCGCCGCCCGGCTCGCTCCGGGCGGACGCGGGATCAGCGTCGCTCCTCGAGGACGTGGACCCGGCCGGGCGCCAGCGAGCGGAAGACCTGGGTGGCGCCGCTCGGCCAGGCCACCTCCAGATCCGGGGGCGGGCCGCCGTCCCGCCCGGCCGGCCCGAGGCCGAAGGTGAGGACCATCTCGCTCTGCGAGGCGTAGGAAGCGGCGGAACGGACGGTCCGGGTCCCCAGGAGCTCGCCGTCGGCCGACCTCAGGCGCGCCACCGCGCCGATCGCGTCGCGGTTGGAGGCCGTGCCGACGAGGCGGACCCGCAGCCACCGGTTGGCGTTGCCGCCGTCGTTGCGCAGCAGGATCGCCTCGCCGTCGTTGACGCTCATGGCGACGTCGAGGTCGCCGTCGCCGTCGTAATCGGCGTAGGCTGCGCCGCGCGCCACCACCGGCCTTCTCAGGTGCGGGCCCGCTTCGGCCGCGGCCGGCTCGAACCGCCCCCCGGGCAGGCCGCGGAACAGGTGCGGGGGCTGCGCGTAGGTGACCGACGGCTGCACCCGGTTGATGTCGTCCTCCACGTGGCCGTTGGCCACGAAGATGTCCAGCCAGCCGTCGAGGTCGAAGTCGAAGAAGAAGCACCCGAAAGCGAGCGTCAGCAGGCTCGGCTGGCCGATCCCGGCCGGGGCGGCGTCGTCGATGAACAGCCCGCGGCCCTCGTTGTGGTACAGGGCGAGCATCTCGTTCGAGAAGTTCCCGATCACCAGGCTCTCGCGGCCGCTGCGGTCGTAGTCGGCCGCATCGATCCCCATCGCGCCGCGGGCCTTGCCCTCCTCGCTGAAGGCGATCCCGGCGGTCATCCCCACCTCCTCGAAGGTGCCGTCCCCACGGTTGCGGTAGAGGAAGTTCGGCTGCGTGTCGTTCGCAACCGCCAGGTCGATCCAGCCGTCGCCGTCGTAGTCGAGCGCCACCACTCCGAGCGACTTGCCGGTCGGGTCGAACACGCCCGCCGGCCGCGTGACCTCCTCGAAGCTGCCGTCCCCCCGGTTGCGGTACAGCCGGTTGGTCGCTCCCCGGTAGGACTCCGGAGTGCAGTACGACTTGCTCTCGCCGTCGAGCGTGCAGTAGATGTCGGTCCCGACGCTCCACTCGACGTAGCGGCACGCGAACAGATCGAGGTCGCCGTCCCGGTCGTAGTCGAGCCAGGTGGCGCTGGAGCCGAAGCCGGGGTCGGAGACCCCCGCCGCCGCCGTGACGTCCTCGAAGGTGCCGTCCCCACGGTTGTGGAACAGGCGGTCCGGACCGAGGCCGTTGACGAACAGGTCCACCCGGCCGTCGTTGTCATAGTCGCCCGCCGCCGCGCCGATGCCGTACATCTCCACCGCCAGGCCGGCCCGCGCGGTCACGTCCTCGAAGGTCCCGTCCCCCCGATTCCGGTACAGGGCCTGGGTGGTGGTCCGCCGACGTCGCTCGGGCCAGTCGGAGCCGTTGACGAAGAACAGGTCCTGCCACCCGTCGCCGTCGTAGTCGAGGAAGACCAGCCCGGAGCCCATGGTCTCGGGCAGGTACCTGTTGCCGAACGCGCCGCTGTTGTGGACGAAGGTGATCCCCGCCTCGCGGGTCACGTCCGTGAACCGGACCGGGACGGCGGGCGGGCCGCCCGGGAGGGCGCGCCGGGGCGGATCGGCGCGGCGCTCGCAGGCGAGCAGGGCCGGGCACGCCAGGAGCAGGACGAGGCCGGCGCGGTGAAGCAGGCCCGCCGCGACCGTGGCCCTCATCCGCCCGGACCGCCGTCCCGACCGGTCCCGCCCGCCGCCGCGACCGGCGCCGGCGGCGCGTAGCGGTTCGGGTGCTCGTGGATCGGCTGCCGCTCCAGGTTGTCCTCGGGGTGGCGGCGCCGGTAGCGCCCGGTGATCGCCTGCGCCGCCTCGTCCGCCTTGAACCGCGTGTAGAGGATCTCGTGGCGCCGCTCCGCGTCGCGCTCGCCCAGGGCCCGGTGCACGAGCATCAGGTTGTAGTGCGCGGTCAGGTCCTCCGGGTCGATCCGCAGCGCGGCCTCGAACGCGGCCACAGCCTCTCGGTGCCGCCGCTTCAGGAACAGGATGCGGCCGATCTGATTGCGCACCGCGCGGTCGCGCGGGTAGCGCCGCGCGGCGGCCTCCAGGTGGTCGAGCGCCTCGTCGTACCGGCCGCGGGCCTTCAGCGCCAGCGCCATGA
This sequence comes from Acidobacteriota bacterium, assembly GCA_046758905.1. Taxonomy (GTDB): domain Bacteria; phylum Acidobacteriota; class Polarisedimenticolia; order Gp22-AA2; family Gp22-AA2; genus JBHIBC01. The sequence continues at coordinate 5,617 of JBHIBC010000061.1, forward strand.
AGTAGTGCCCGCTCCCGAGGCCGGGGTCGATCTCCAGCGCCCGCTCGAGCGCCGGCAGCGCGGCCTCGTGGTCGCCCTCCCGGACCAGGGCCCGGGCGAGGTTGACGAAGCCGTCGGCGTATGTCGGATCGATCGCGGTGACCGTCTCGAACGCGGCCCGCGCCGACGCGAGGTCTCCCTGCAGCAGCATCCCGATCCCGTAGTCGTTCCATCGCTCCCGGTCGATGGGCTCCGGCCGCGGCGACGCCTCCTCCAGCGGGCGGTCCGCCTCGGCCAGGGGCAGGCTCACGCGGTGCTCGGCGATGACGGTGACCGGCAGGTCGGGGATCGACTTGATCGCGCCCGACACGCCCGAGGTGTCGCCGCTGAAGACGAACGGTCCGTCGTCGAAATCGGGCGTCACCTCATACCCCTCCGCGTCCGGATCGCGGATCCCCGCGTAGGCGAAGCGCGTGTTCCACCAGGAGAACTTGCGGTGATTCATCCGGGCGGTGATGGTGATCGGTCCCACGGCGTCGCGCGGGATCGAGACGCGGAACCGGCCGACGTCGGCCGCCCCGGGCGGGATCAGGCGCGCGTAGACCAGGGCGCGCCGCCCATGCGTTGCGTTTGTTGATCGGGTTGCCGCGCGCGTCGATCAGCAGCGACCGATACTGATGCGCGCCCGCCTCCAGCGCCCCGCGGCCGCCGTCGTGCACGAAGCCGCTCCAGTAGAGGACCCGGCCCCGCGCGTCCTCCACCTTCAGCTCGAGCCAGACGTCGAAGGCGTCCACCGTCCCGCCGGGGAAGAAGTGACCGATGCGCCGGGTCCGGGCCACCACGTCGATCCGGTAGCTCCGGCCGGGGCGCAGGAAGGGCGCCGCCCTGTCGAGCGGCGCGACCCGCCGCACGCGGCGCGCGGCGGCTCCGGCCGACGGCCCGACCGCCGGGGGGGCATCGTGCAGCTCGGGGAAGATCGCCGCGGGGCGCGGCCCCGCGTCCTCCCGGCCCCGCTCCTGCGAGCCCCCCGCCCGGCCCGCGCCCGGATCGCCCGCGCCGGCGGCCCCCGCGGGAGCGGCCTGAGACGCCGCGAAGATGTCGACGCTGAGGATCCCCGACCTCAGGAAATCCCGCGTGGCGCGCAGCTGCTCCTCGTCCCGGTTGGCGAACGGCACCGCCGTGTTGGCCGCCGGGAAGCGGTGCGAGTGGACGAACCCGCCGATGTTCCCCTTGTCCTCCGAGGGCACGAGCGGCATGTGGCAGTCGGAGCAGTCCTGCGGCTCGTCCGGATAGTAGAAGGACCGCGCCCCCTGTCCGGAGACGCCGCTCGCCTGCCAGGCGTCGTACTCGTTGAAGCCCCGCACCCAGCGGTAGTGGTTGACCGGCTCGTCCAGGTGGACCTTGTGGCAGGCGGAGCAGAACTCCGCCGTCGACCGTCGGTGGAACGGCTTGAGCAGCGTCGCCCTGTGCGGCCCGGGGTCGAGACGGACCATGTAGTCGTGCAGCGCCACCAGCACCGGGTTCTTGCTCGCCACCAGGCGGTGCATCTGCGGGTACTCCAGAACGTACCCGCCCTGTCCCATGGTGTCGCCGATGTCCACGATGGAATGGCACACCAGGCAGCCGATCCCGGCCTGCGCCTCGGGCGTGTCGATCTGCTCCACGGCGGGCACGTCCATCCTGCCGGTCAGGAGCAGCGCCTGGTCGTGACAGCCGCCGCACCACTTCGACGGTCGCGTGCCGATCACCTCCTGCATGTACTCGACCGACTTCCGGTACCACTGGTTGTTGAAGGACGAGAAATGATGCATGGAGGAGTCCCACTGCGCCGTGATGTCGGGATGGCAGCCGCGGTTGCCGCACGCCTTCGACTCGAGGAAGAAGTCGGCGGGGATCAGGCGGTCGCCCACGGTCCGCACCGAGGAGGGGAAGAACGGGCTTCCCTCCCCGGCTCCCTCCTCGTACGGGGTCAGCGGCGGCAGGCGCGGGTTGTCGATGATGACGGCGTGCGGCGGCGACATCAGCCGGTAGCCGCGCGCGCCGGCCGGCAGCGCCAGCGCCACCCCCAGCAGGATCGACGCCCGCCGGAACCGGCGGCGGTCGCCGCGCGCCAGCGACCACCCGGCGGCGGCCAGCAGCGCCAGCACCGAGGAGCCGACGTGCACCGCGAGCACCGGGCGGTACGGCGTGGCGGTGCCGGTGACGGTCAGCAGCAGCGCGCTGGCGATGCAGGCCGCCCCCGCGGCCCCCAGGACCGCGAGGCAGACGCGCCCCCGCGCCGGACCCGGGCGGCGCCACCGGCGCGCCAGCTCGCCGCGGCCGCGCGCCGCGGCCGCCGCGACCAGGAGCAGGCCCACGGCGACGTGCGCGACGACCTGCACGTGATAGAAGATCGTCGCCGAATCGAACGCCGCCAAGTAGGCGGCGTTCAGCACCTCGAACGCCAGGGCCAGGCGGAACAGCGCCATCATTCGATCCAAGGCTACCCGATCTCCCGGGACAGACGAGAAAAGGGCCGCGTCGCCGCGGCCCTCCGCGTCACGACTCCGGGCGGGGGCGCCACCGCCTCCCGGCCGGCCGCGCGCCGGGGGCGTCCCGGCCGCGCGGCAGGCCCCGGGCACGCGCCGGGGCCGGCCGGGCCGATGCGGCTGCGGGACGCGTCAGGTTTGCCGGATCCCCCTCGATCTCGGATCGGAATGCCATTCTAGGGCGCTCGCGCGTCGGCGTCAAACGCCCGCCGGGCGGGGCCGGGCACGGCCCTCGAGGCGGCCCGCGGCGCGGGTCAGAGGGCGCGCTCGTCCGTGACGACCTCGCCCCCCTTCATGACGAAGGGGACCGACTCGAGGAGCCGCAGGTCCTCGAGCGGGTCCCCCGCGACGGCGACCACGTCGGCGAAGCGGCCGGGCGCGAGGCTCCCGACCCGCTCCTCCCAGCCCATCAGCGCGGCCGCGACCGAGGTCGCGGAGCGGATCGCCTCCATCGGCGACATCCCCAGCCACTCCCGCATCAGCGCGAACTGTCTGCCGTTGTCGCCGTGCGGGTAGACCGCGGCGTCGGTGCCGTAGGCGATCCTCACCCCCGCCTCGTAGGCCCTGCGTATGCTGGCCGGCCAGGCGCGCCGCGACTCCTCCTGCTTACGGACGTACTCCTCCGGCCAGCCGAGCGCGCGCGCCTGGCGCTCGATGTACACTCCGTCGTACAGATCGGGGACCAGGTAGGTCCGGCTCCGGAGCATCGCGCGGATGCCGCTCCCCGCGATGAACGACCCGTGCTCGACCGAGGCCACGCCCGCCCGGGCCGCCTCGACGATCGACAGGTCGCCGTGGGCGTGCGCCGCGACCCTGAGGCCCCACTTCTCCGCCTCGCTCACCGCGGCGCGGATCTCGCCGGCAGTGAACGCCGGCGAGCGGGGGGCGCTGCCGACCGCCAGAAAGGCGCCGGAAGCGATCACCTTGATCAGGTCGACGCGCTGGCGGGCCGCCTCCCGCACCACCCGGCGGACGTCCCCCTCGCCGGTCGCCACACCGAAGCGGAGGTGGGACGGGAGCGCGAAATCCGGCGAGAAGGAGTTGAGCTCGCCGCCGCCGCCCGGAATGGTGACGTAGAAGCCGGCCACCTGCATGCGCGGGCCCGCCACCTCGCCCGCCTCGATGGCGCCGCGCAGCGCCACGTCGGCGAAGGCGTGATAGGTGCCGACGTCGCGCACCGTCGTGAAGCCCGCCTCGAGCGTCCGGCGCGCGTTGTCGACCGCGCGCAGCGCCACGTCGGCCGCGGAGGAGCGGAGGTGGTACGTCTCGTCCCCTGTCTCCCCGGGCCGGTCCATCAGGTGCGTGTGGCAGTCGATGAGGCCGGGCAGGCAGGTGTAGCCGCCGAGATCGATGACGCGCGCTCCGGCGGGGACGGCGACGTCCCGCCCGACCCTGACGATCCGCCCCCCCTCGACCAGGATGGTGCCGGCCTCGAGGACGGCGTCGCTCACGCCGTCGATCAGCCGGCCGCAGCGCAGCGCGAGGGTGCGCGCGCCGGCGCCTTCCGGCGCCGCCCGCCGCGCGGGCCGCGAGGCCCGGGGCGCAGCGGGGCCAGTGCTCGGCCCGGCCCCCGCGGGCGCCGGGGGCAGCGCGGTCAGGGCGCAGGCGAGGACGGCGGCGGCCCCGGCCTTCGGTGTCGGGAGGGCGCGAGGCATGGGGCGGCTATACTAACCCCGATGACCCGCCCGCCGCAAAACACCCGGCCGCCCGGAATCGAGCCGCTGGTCGTCGCGATCGCGCGCGCCGTGCGCGACGCGGGGGGCCGCGCACTCCTGGTGGGCGGCTGGGCGCGCGACCTGGTGCGCCTGCGCCAGGCCGGCTCTGAGGCGGCGCCGGCGACCGAGGAGTACGACCTGGAGGTGTACCGACTGGGGCCGGGCGCCCTGAGCCGCCTGCTCGAGCGCTTCGGGAGCGTGAGCCTGGTCGGCGAGTCGTTCGCGGTCTACAAGCTCCGCCCGCGCGGCCGGCGCCCGCACGATCGCACGACCATCGACGTCAGCCTGCCGCGGCGCGACACCAAGGTCGCGCCGGGACACCGCGGCTTCGAGGTGAGCGGCGATCCCGATCTGTCCTACGAGGAGGCGACCCGGCGGCGCGACTTCACGGTCAACGCCATGATGCACGACCCCCTCACCGGCGAGACGATCGATCCCTGGGGGGGCGCCGAGGACCTGCGCGCCCGGGTGCTGCGCGCCGTGGACCCGGCGTCGTTCGTCGAGGATTCCCTCCGGGTGCTGCGCGCGGTGCAGCTCGCCGCGCGGCTGGAATTCGACCTCGACCCCGACACCGCGCGCCTGTGCCGCGGCGTCGACCTCGAGGATCTGCCGGCGGAGCGGATCTGGGGCGAGATCGAGAAGCTGCTGCTGCGCGCGCGACGGCCGTCGCTCGGGCTCGCGTGGGCCGAGAGGCTCGGGGTCGTCGAGGGGCTGTTCCCCGAGCTGAAGGCGCTCGTCGGATGCCCGCAGGAGCCGGAGTGGCATCCCGAGGGAGACGTCTGGGTCCACACCCTGATGGCGCTCGATAGGGCCCGGGAGCTGATCGAGGGCCTCCCGAGGGAGAAGAGCCTCGCCGTGATGCTCGCCGTCCTGTGCCACGACCTCGGCAAGCCGGCCACGACGTCGGTCGTGCGCGGGCGGATCCGCTCGTTCGAGCACGAGGAGGCGGGCATCGAGCCGACGACGAGCTTCCTCGACCGCCTCAAGCTCCGCACCCTGAACGGCTACCCGCTGCGCGAGCAGGTGATCGCCCTCGTGGCGCACCACCTGACCCCGAGCCACTGGCACAAGAACCGGGACAAGGTCGGCGACGGCGCCGTCCGCCGCCTGGCGCGCAGGCTCGAGCCCGAGCTGCTGTACCTCGTGTCGCTGGCCGACAGCCTAGGCCGCACCGGGGAGTTCTCCACCGAGGCGCAGGAGTGGTTCATCGACAGGGTCCGCCGCCTCGGGGTCGAGCAGAAGCCGCCGCCGCCCATCCTCCTAGGGCGTCACCTGCTGGACATGGGCCTCAGGCCGGGTCCCGTCATCGGACGGATCACGCGGGCCGTCTACGAGATGCAGCTCGACGGGCGGGTCACCGACCTGGCGGGGGCGAGGCGCGAGGCGCGCCGGATGATCGAGGAGGAGGGGCTCGGCTAGGCGGTCGCGCCGGCGGCGCGGCCGCGGCGGGGCGCGGCCGCCCGCCGCCGGGCCGCCCCCGGGCGCCGTCCGCGCCGGGTGCCCCCGCGCGCCGCCGGCCAGCGTGCGGCCGCTCGCAGGGCCCGGAACATCTCGCCGATGCGCTCTAGGCCCTTCACCAGGTACACCCTCTCCGAGCCGTACCCGATCCGGATGTGGCGCGCTGAGCCGAAGTGGTCGCCGGGAATGATCAGCACCGAGCGCTCGAGGCGCAGCCGGTCGACCAGGGGGATCGAGCCGATCGACAGGCGGTAGCGCATGAAGGCGATGGCGCCCGCCTCCGGCGCGGTGTACTCCAGGATCTCCCCGTGCGCGCGGACCCAGTCCTCGAGGACCGGCAGGTTGGCGCGGATGATCGACCGGGTGCGCGCCAGGATCGCCTCGCGGCGCGAGGGCTCCATGGCGATGCCCGCCAGGTGGTCGGACAGCAGCCCGGGCGCGATGGTCGTGTAGTCGCGGTACGACCAGGCGCGCTGGACCGCCCGGGCGGGGCCGACGATCCAGCCGATCCGCAGCCCCGGGAGGCCGAACGCCTTCGACAATCCGGCGGTGACCAGCACCCGCTCGTAGCGGCCCCAGAAGCTCGGGATGGTGCGCCCCGAGAGCTCGGCGCCCCGGTAGATCTCGTCCGCCACTATCCAGGCGCCGAAGCGGCGGGCGGCGCGGACCACCTCGTCCATCTCGTCCGCGGTCAGCACGGCCCCGGTCGGATTGTTCGGATTGGTCACCAGGATGAGGCGGGTCCTCTTGGTGACCGCACGGTGCAGCCCCTCCACGTCCAGGGCCCAGCGCGTCCGGTCAGCGTCGCGCCGGCGGACGAGACGGAAGGGGTCGACCATCCCGGCGTAGGCCCGCGACAGCCCCCAGGTCTGCAGGTAATTGGGGAGCATGTAGGCGACGCGGTCGCCTTTTTCCAGCAGCGACCACAAGGTGGCGTAGTTCGCCTCCGAGCCGCCGTTGCTCACCAGCACGTTCTCGCGGGCGGCGCCCGGGTAGAACAGGGCGATGCGATCCCGGAGCGTCTCGGAGCCGTTCGACTGGCAGTAGCCCAGCTCCCTCGACAGCAGCCGCTCCGGCTCCTCGACATCCTGCAGGAGCTCCAGGGGCGTCATCGGGTGGACGCCGCTCTCGGAGAGGTTGAAGTCGACGTAGTTCTCGTAGGTCGACTGCATCCGCTCCATGCGGAAGGGCTCGATGCGCACCGCTCCTCCTGGATCGTCCCCCGGGCTGCGGGATGGGACAGCGGCCACGATAGCAGACCCCCCGCGGCCTGTAAAGCGCGCCCCGCGTGGCGTTCCGCATGATGATTTCCGGCGTGACCGCGGGCCGGCCCGATGATAGGCTCTCGCCGTGACCCGCACGGTCCTGATCCTGCGCGAGCCGGAGATCCGCGCCCGGCTCGACATGCGCTCGTGCATCGAGGTCGTGGAGGAGGCATTCGCCGCCTACTCCGCCGGGCGCGCCGAGCTGCCGGAGGTGATCAGCCTGCGCATCCCCGGGCGCCGCGGGGAGATCCACGTCAAGGGCGGACACCTCCACGGCCGGCGGCATTACGCCGTCAAGGTCGCCTCCGCCTTCCAGGACAACCCCTCGAGGGGACTGCCTCGGAACGACGGCATGGTGCTGATGTTCGACGCCGAGACCGGCGCCCCGGCCGCCTTCCTGCTGGACAACGGCTACCTCACCGACCTCAGAACGGGCGCCGCCGGAGGGGTGGCGGCGAGGCACCTGGCCCGCCGCGACGCGAGGGTGGTCGGCGTGGTCGGGTGCGGCGTGCAGGCGCGCTACCAGCTCGAGGCGCTGGCCCTGGTCCGGGCCTTCCGCGAGGTGCGGATCTACGGCCGGAGGCCGGAGCGGGCGCGGCGCTGCGCCGAGGAGATGGCCCGGCGCGCCGGGACGCCGGCGGGCTGCCGGTTCGCGGCGGCCGCGTCGGTCCGCGAGGCGGTGCAGGGGGCCGACGTGGTGATCACCGTCACGCCGAGCCGGGAGCCCCTGGTGAAGGCCGAGTGGCTGGCCCCGGGGGCTCACGTGACGGCGGTCGGCTCGGACGAGCCCGACAAGCAGGAGCTTCATCCTGAGGTGCTGGCGCGCGCCGACAGGGTGGTGGCCGACAGCCGCGCCCAGTGCCTGAGGATGGGCGAGATCCACCACGCCGTCGCCTCGGGCGCCATCCCCGAGTCGAAGATCGACGCCGAGCTGGGGGAGATCGCCGCGGGCCGCAGGCCGGGGCGTCGCGGCGAGTCGGAGATCACCGTCTGCGATCTGACCGGCGTCGGCGTCCAGGACGTGGCCGCCGCCGGCGCCGCGCTGGAGCGGGCGCGCGCCGCGGGAGCCGGCGAGACGCTCGGTCTGTGAACGCCCCCGGCCCGCCGGCCGCCGGGGCCCGAGCGGCGCCCGGCCGACGTGTATAATGACGCGCGCGGGACGCGCTCCCATCGCGCGCTCGGAGGTGGCCCTTCGATGGCCGCTGAGGTCGCATTCGAATACACCGTTCGCACTCGCAATAATACCGACGAGACCTACACCATCCTGGTGGAGAGGGCTCCGGGGCACTGGATCGCGACCGTCCGACTTCCGGACGGGAATTTCTGGACCATGGACCGCTTCGACCCGAAGGCTCCCGCCATGCCCAAGCAGTGGGTCGGGGCGACCGCGGCCGCCGCCGCGGACTACGCCGCCCGGATACTCACCAACTACTTCGCCGGCGAGGGGATGGAGGTCATGCGTCGCGAGTATCGGCTGGGCGAGAAGGAGTGAGCCGCGGCCTCGCGCCGGCGGGGGCGGCCGTCCGGCCGCTCGCGACGCTGAGCGCGCGCGACAGGCTGATCCTCGGCTGGGGGAAGATCCGGCGCTTCTACCTCGCCCACTTCCGCCTCGGGTACGTGCGCGAGAGCCTGGCGCGCCGCAGGGGAGGCTGCGATCGGACCGGCGCCTGCTGCCGGCTGATGTTCACCTGTCCCCTTCTCGACGCCCGGGAGCGGCCGGTCCGCTGCACCATCCACGAGATCAAGCCCAGGGTCTGCCGGGTGTTTCCGATCGACGAGCGGGACCTGCGCGACCGGGACATCGTCTCGCCCGACCGGCCGTGCGGCTTCTGGTTCATCCCCCGGGACTGAGCCCGCGCGCCCGGCGGGACCGTTGATCTTTGCCGGCGGCTGCCTCATATTGGCAACCGCCGGGGATCGAGTGCGTCGCTTCGCTGACACGCAGGCGCGGGGCGCCCGGGGCGCCGGCAGGGGGTTTCCTTGTTGCCCGCAGGTCGCTGTGGTATAAGGCAGTTGTTCTGCATCGCCCCGCCTCGGACCCTCGCGGGAACTCTCTGAATGCCCACGAGCGACCTCGTCCTGCACGAAGAGGAATACCAGCAGATCCGCGAGGTGATCTCCCGGCTGCGCACGGAGTGCAACGCCAAGGTCGTCTTCCTCGTCGACAAGAACGGTCAGCAGATCGCCGCCAACGGCGAGATCGAGGCGATCGACACCACCGCGCTCGCCTCGCTGGCCGCCGGCAACGTGGCCGCGACCGACTCGCTGGCGCGGCTGATCGGCGAGAAGGAATTCTCCATCCTGTTCCACGAGGGGGAGCGGGACAACCTGCACATCTCGGTGGTCGGCGGGCGCGTCATCCTGGTGGTCATCTTCGACGAGCGCTCCTCGCTCGGGCTGGTCCGGCTGCGCGTGAAGAAGGGATCGGTGGAGCTCGGCTCCATCCTCGACGTGATGATGAAGAAATCGGCGGCCCCGCGGAAGGCGGCCGCCGGCGGTGCTCCCTTCGCGGAGATCACCGATGAGGACATCGACAAGCTGTTCAGTGACTGATCGACCCGGGGGATGACCGGCGGGCCATGACGTTCATCAACTACGCCGCACGCGAGATCAACTGCAAGATCGTCTACTACGGCCCCGGCCTGGGCGGGAAGACGACCAACATCAAGTATGTCTACGAGCGGACCAACCCCAACTCCAAGGGGAAGCTGATCTCGCTGGCTACCGAGACCGACCGCACCCTGTTCTTCGACTTCCTGCCGCTCGATCTGGGCGAGATCCGGGGCTTCCGCACCCGCTTCCACCTGTACACGGTGCCCGGCCAGGTCTTCTACGACGCGTCCCGCAAGCTGATCCTCAAGGGGGTCGACGGGGTCGTGTTCGTGGCCGACTCGCAGGCCGCCCGCATGGAGGCGAACCTCGAGTCGCTCCGCAACCTGGAGCTGAACCTCAAGGAGCAGGGGTACAACATCCACGCCGTCCCCTACGTCCTGCAGCTCAACAAGCGCGACCTGCCCACCGCCCTCCCGGTCCAGGAGATGGTGCGCCAGCTGCGCTTCCGCGAGGAGCCGGTGTTCGAGGCGGTCGCCTCCAAGGGCGTCGGGGTCTTCGAGACCCTCAAGACCATCGCCAAGCTGGTCCTGATCGATCTGCGCAAGGGACGCTGAGTTCCGCCCGGCCGGCGGGTCTCCGCCCTCATCACCCGTCCCCGGCCTCACGCCGCCGCATGGCCTCCAGGATCGCCTCGGCCCGCCGCCGGCCCGGGTGCCCCGCGGGCCAGAGTCGCGCCGCCTCGCGCAGCGCGGCCCGCGCCCGCCCGCGGTCGCGCAGCGAGCGCGCCACCAGTCCTAAGGCGAAGTGCGTCTCCGGCAGGTCGGGCCGGGCCCGGACGGCGCGCGCGCAGTACGGCTCGGCCACCGCGGCGAGCCCCTCGTCCAGGTAGGAGAGGCAGAGGTCGGCCAGCGCCAGCCCGGCGCCGGGCGCCAAGCGGATCGCGGTCCGCCACTCGCGGCGGGCATCCTCCTCGCGCCCCAGCGCCATGTAGGCCTGGCCGAGGTTGCGCCGGACCTCCACGAAATCGGGCGCGATCTCCAGGATGGCCCGATAGTGGCGCGCGGCCTCCTCCCAGCGACCCTCCCGGGCGGCCAGGGCGGCGAGGGAGTTGTGGGGGTCGATCCGTCCGGGGTTGAGCTCGAGGGCGCGCCGGTACTCCCGCCTCGCCTGCTCGAGACGCCCCCGGGCGCGCAGGGCGAAGGCGCGGTTCAGCGCTTCCTCCTCCGGCCAGCTCTCCGACGGCCTGGCGGCGTCGAGGTTGAACAGGAGCAGCCCTCCGACCAGCCCCGCGACGGCCGCCGGGCGCCTGAGCGCGGGCGGGCCCGCAGCCAGGAAGTTGCCGGCGAGCAGCGCGGCCACCGGCACCAGCGGCAGGCGGTACCGG
>JBHIBC010000062.1:0-16485 GCA_046758905.1 Acidobacteriota bacterium
CGAGTCGGAGGCGTGGCAGCGGCTGCTGCACACCGGGGCCGGACCGATCCTGCTTGCGGTCCCCGCGGTGGTCGTGCCGCTCGCCCTGCATCGGGCCGCGGAGCGGTTCCTGCCGCGCTGGGCGAGGGCGCTGGCGTTCGGCTGAGGCGACCGCGGGATAGCCGCCGGGCCGCTCCGCCGCGGGCCCTCGGGGGTCGGCTCATCGACCCCGCCGCGGCGCGCCGGCCCCGACCAGCTCCTTCAGCCGCACCGCGTTGCGCACCGCGAACCCCTCCCAGTCGTTGTTGAAGTAGACGTAGACGTCGCCCCGCCGGCGCCAATCCGAGATCCGCTCGGCCCAGGTCCGCAGCTGCCTGTCCGTGTAATCGCCCCGCCGGCCGCCGCCGTAATGCAGGCGCACGTAGGCGAAGGACGCCGTGTGGCGCAGCTCCGGGGCGTTCATCGACTCCCGCGCCGCGGAGTCGGGCAGCACGAGCGCGACGCCGCGTCGCTCCAGGGCGCGGTAGACGTCGGGGGCGTACCAGCTCCGGTTGCGGAACTCGACCGCCTGGCGACGCGTCTTCCCGCCCGGGAGGAGGTCAAGGAAGCGCGCGAACAGGAGGTCGTCGCGCTCCAGGCCGGGCGGGAGCTGCCAGAGGAGGACCGGCGCCTTGCGGCCGAGGCCGCGCACGCGCGAGAGGAACGTCTCGACGTCGGGGCCGACGTCGACGAGCCGCTTGTAGTGGGTGATCAGGCGGCTCCCCTTGACGGCGAACGCGAACCGGGCCGGCGTCCGCCTCTTCCAGGACGAGAACTGCTCGACCTTCGGCAGCCGGTAGAAGCTGGCGTTGAGCTCCACAGTGTCGAAGGTCTCGGCGTAGCGCTCGAGCCAGGCCCGCTGCGGCAGGCCGCGCTCGTAGAGCACGCCGCGCCAGGCCGGGTAGTTCCAGCCCGAGGTGCCGATGCGGACCTGGCTCACGGCTCCGCGTCCTCCTCCGGCGGCCCCGGATCCGCCCCCCGCCCCTCGGCCGCGCGGCGGTGGATCGCCGGGCAGGACGGCCACGGCGCGAGGCCGGTCACGCCGCGGGGAAGCCGCTCGCGCTCGCCGAGGACCAGCGCGCCTCCCGGATGGCGGCCCCCGGCCAGGCGGCCGGCGATCTCCCGCTGCAGCGCCTCCTCATAGTAGGTGAAGACCAGGTTCCGGCACAGGATCAGATCGAACCGCCCCTGCGGACAGGATCCCCGCACGTCGTGCCGGCGCAGCTCGACGGCCCGCGCGATCTCGGGACGGACCATGAGGCCCGCTCCGCGGGGCACGAATCCCCGCACCCGCCACCCAGCGGGAAGGTCGCGCAGGCTAGCTGCGCTGTAGGAGGCGGCGCGGGCGCGCTCGAGCATCCGTTGGTCGACGTCCGTCGCCAGGATGACGAGCGGGGCGCGCGGCCGCGCGGAGCGCGGCGCGAGACGGCCGATCAGGGCCAGCGTGTATGCCTCCTCACCGGAGGCGCAGCCGGCGCTCCAGCAGCGCACCGCCCTCGAGCCGCGCGCACGGGCCCGCCGCGCCAGCTCGGGGAGCACCTCGTCGCGCAGCCGATCGAACAGGTCGCGGTCGCGGTAGAAGCGGGAGATGGTCACGCGGCACAGCGCGTCGAGAGCGGCCCACTCGCCGGGGCGCGACTCCAGGAGCGCCCGGTAGGCGCCGGCATCGGGAAGCCCGAGATCGCGCAGGCGTCGCGCGATCCTCTTGCAGACCTGGGCGCGTACCTTCCGGAACCCGGCCCACCTCATCCGCAGCCGCGGGAGGGCCCACTGGAGGAAGCGGACGCAGTCGTCGTCGATCATCGCCGTCACCCGGACGTTTTGTGAAAATTTTCACAGATTACCGATTCGTATTGTGAATTTTTTCACATGAAAACCGCCTCCGGGCCGCTCCGCGCGGCTTGCGGGGCGCGCGCGCGGGGCCTACCTTCGATAGTGATCGGACGTCTCACGGGTCCGGTCCGACCGGGGGAGCAGGGAGCGTGCGCAGGTGCTGGACACGGGATCGAGAGGCTCGGCCCGGCACGGCCGGAAGGTCGCGCGGGAGATCGTCCTCCCGCTCCCGGTGACCGGCCGCCCCCCCCCGGACCCCGCGGGCGGCGCCCCGCCCGCGGTCATCGCCGCCAGATCGTCGTGGAGCCGGCCGGCCGCCAGTATGCCACCAGCCGGGGGCGTCCGGGGAGCGGCGCGCTCCGCGCTCCCGGCGGTCCCCGGGGTCGGCCGGCGACTGCCGTCCATGTCCGCGGAGGGGAAAGCGAGGTGATGCGCCGATCCGGGTGAAGGGCACTCGAGCTTCTGATGCGACGCGGTTGAGGTGCAACGCAATGGAGGATCGGTCATGAGACTCACTCGCCTGACGGCACTGCTGGGAAGCCTGGCTCTCGCGACCTGCCTGGTCACGGTGCCGGCCTTCTCCCAGGCCAACGTCGTCGACACCAAGCACAACCTCTCGACGACCGCCGGTGTCGACCAGATCACCGACAGGTCCACCGACGAGGATCGGATCTGCGTCTTCTGCCACACGCCGCACGAGGCCAGCCCGGCCGCGCCCCTGTGGAACCACACCCAGTCGTCCACGGCCTCCTACGGCGTCTACGCGTCGTCGACCCTCGACGCCTCGGATATCGCCGACATCGGGGGCGGAGCCGATGTGTCGAACCTGTGCATGAGCTGCCATGACGGCACCGTGGGGGTCAACGACCTCGGGAACCCCGCCAACGACACCGGCGGGAACCCGGCGATGGGCGCGGGCACCGAGCTCGACGTCAACGGCCGGATCGTCGCCACGAGGCCGACCAACCTGGGCACCGATCTCTCGAACGATCACCCGGTGAACTTCACCTACGATGCGGCCCTGGCCGCGGCCGACGGAGGCCTGGCGACCCCGAGCTCGGCGGCCTGGGTGGACGCGGCGCAGACCGTGCCGCTGTTCTCCTCGAAGGTGCAGTGCGCCAGCTGCCACGACCCGCACGACAACACGAACTCGCCCTTCCTGGTGAAGTCGAACGCCGGCAGCGGGCTCTGTCTGACCTGCCACAGCAAGTGATCGGCGGCCGGCGGGCGGCGATGGGGCCGCAGCTCGGGCGACCCCGGGGGTGCGGGGAATAGGACCGCCGCGGGCGCGGTTCATGCCGGCGGAGGTCCGCCGCGGATGTCCCCATCGCCCCCGCTACGGCCCCGAGGGCCGGCCGCCCTGACCGCCGTCCTGGCGCTGGTCCTCGGCGTGTGGTCGCCCGCTCTCGACAGCTCTTTCACGCTCGCCGTCCCCCGGGGCGAGACGCGGCGGGCCTCCGACTCCGATGCGGCTGGGGCGGCCCCGTCCGAGGAGGGCGCCCCGGCGGGCGAGGACTCGGGGGAGGGGCCTCCCGGCGCCGCCGAGCCCCGCCGCCGCGTGAAGGGGTCCGTCCAGGTGAAGCCGGGCGGCCCGGTCTGGGAGACGGAGGTCGAGGTGGTCCCGTCTCCGGTCGATCCCCTGACGGTGCCGTCCGAGCGCGTCGTCCTCCCGGACGACGACCTGGTCCTGGGGGTGTCGATCGACGGCCGGGCGGTCGCCTACCCGATCCGCTTCCTGGCGATGCACGAGGTCGTCGACGCTCGGGTCGGAGCGACGCCCGTCGCGCCCTCCTGGTGACCGCTCACCGGTTCGGGCGTCGTGTACGCCCGTCGGATCGGAGGGCGGGAGTTCACGTTCGATTTCGCCACGGGACTGATCAAGAACAACCTGCTGATCGTCGACCGGGAGACCGGCAGCCTCTGGTCGCAGCTTCGGGGTCAGGCGGTCAGCGGCCCGATGGAGGGAACCCCCCTGTCGGTGATCCCGTCGATGCAGACCACCTGGAAGCACTGGAGGGAGCTCCACCCGGACACGCTGGTGATGGTGGAGAAGGATACCGAGGGGCAGCCGTACCTGTACCGCAACAGCCGCCCCGGCTGGCCGCTCCAGGGTAGGAGGCACGACACCTCGGCGCTGGGGCTCGGGCTCGCCCTGGGCGGCGAGTCGATCTACTTCTCCTTCAGGGAGCTGGAGCGCGCGCGCGGCCCGGTGCGGCTCACGCTGGGCGGGAGGCCGGTCGTGGTGCACTACCGCAAGGACGCGCTGACCGCCTGGGCCGAGGACGAGGACGGCAGCCTGCTCCCGGGAGTCCTGGCCTACCGGACCGGATGGTTCGACTTCAATCCCCGGTCGAAGACGTACCGTGCGCGGAGGCGGTGAGAGGGGCCCGAGCCGCGCCCGCCGCCGCGGGATCGCAGACGGGCTGAACGCGGCGGCTTCCAGTCCCCGCCGCGCTTTGCTAGCATATCGACCCGGTCAGGAACACACCTCAAAGTCAGCATCTCGACGGCGGCACACCCCGAGTGCCGGGAAGGGGGCATCATGAAGCGATGGGGATCGGCGGGAATCGTGGTGCTGTGCGCGATGATCGCGATGGCCTCGGGCGCAGCGCTCGCACAGGGACAGCCCAAGCCCGGCGACGGCGAAGGCACCTGCCAGGACATCGATACGGACGGAGTCTGCGATGCCGAGGATCCGTGCGTCGACCAGGATGGGGACGGGCTCGGCAAGCTCACCTACGCCATCAGCGGCTGTGCGAACACCCAGACCCCGGACTCCAACGATCTGGATCCGCTGGCGTGCGCGGACACCGACGGCGACGGCTGCGACGATTGCAGCTCGTCCTCCTACGATCCGCTCAACGACGGCGCCGACACGGACGCCGACGGGTCGTGCGACGCCGGCGACCCGGACGACGACGATGACGGGTTCCTCGACGCCGTTGACTGCGCTCCCCTCGACGCCGCCACCAATCCTTGTGCGGACGAGGTCTGCGACGGCTTCGACAACGATTGCGACGGGCTTATCGACGAGGGGTTCGACCTTGACTCGGACGGGTACGCGATCTGCGGCGCGGACTGCGACGACACCGATCCGGGCGTTCATCCCGGCGTTTCAGAGATCCCGTGTGACGGCATCGACAATGACTGCGACGCTGTCACCGGGGACTGTCCCGGCAATCCGGAAACCGTCTTTTACGTCAGCCCGGACGGCAGAGACACTTCGGACGGAAGTGAACAGAGACCGTTCAGGACCATTCAGCGGGCCCGACAGGAGGTGCGTTTGGCCATTCAAGGGGGGATGACGGCCGACGTGCGCGTGCGGATCGCGCCTGGACTCTACTACCTCGGCGGAACCCTGAGATTCGGTCCCGATGATTCAGGCAGGAACGGCCATACGGTCATCTACTCCGGGGTTTCCGGGCAGCCGAGGCCGCTCCTCATCGGGGCGAGGGGTCCCATCGTGGATTGGGACGCGGAGACAATCGAGAGGGCGGACGGGTCCACGGTTGTGGCGTACGCGGCGTCGCCTCCGGCGCGGCCGAAGGCCAACTCGCCGTGGCCGGAGCGCGTCTTCCGCACCCTCTACGCGCTCGATCACGGCCTCGTGCAGCGCCTGGTCCTGGCGCGGAATCCCGATCAGGGCTACTTCAGCGCGGCGGGCGACGGCATCTGCCGGGTGGACGAGTCCAGCCCCGTCACCGACAGTCTCCCCCGCGACCTGCAGGACGATTCCATCCCCTCCGACCTCTCGAGCGCTCGGGTGCAGTTCCTGGTCTGGGCGCCGACCATGTGCCGGGATGTCCAATCCAGCCCCCCGGGGATCTTGGATATCGCGGCCATGGACGCCGGGACCATCTACTTCGACGGGGATCGTCTGATCCGGAGCGGCGCTCCCTACTTCCTGCAGGGATCGAAGGACTTCCTGGACCAGCCGGGAGAGTGGTTCCTCGAGACCGCGTCCGGTTCGCTCGCGAAACTGTTCGTCGTCCCCGAAGCCCCGGACCATTTCTGGGAGGCGATCATCGCGCCTTCGGTGGACCGCATCATCGAGATCCGGGGATCGGACGAGAGCAAGAAGGTGCGGAATCTCCGGCTCGAATCGCTCGAGATCCTCGTCTCCGACTGGGTGGACGAGGTTCCCCGAAGAGTCTGGCAGTACTACGATCCGGACAAGGAGAAGGCCGGCATCTTCATCGAACACGCCGCCAACGTCGAGATCGTCGACTGCAAGATCCACAACACCGGATCCGACGCCATCCGCGTGCAGCGGTACGGCCAGGGGATCCGCGTCCACGGATCGTTGATCGAGAAGGCGGGAGTCATGGGGATCACGTTCTGGGATGGGGACGGCACCCATGATCTCGCAGACAACGTGATCTCCCATAACATCGTCAGGAGCTGCGGGGAGGTGTTCCCCTGGGGCGGTGGCATCATCGTCAATCACTGCAGGCAGACGTTGGTCAGCAACAACGACATCTACGACATGCCGAGGTTCGGGATCTATCTGAGAAGCCGTCAGTCGGTCGGCAATACGGTCCGGTACAACGAGATCTGGGACGTCCTCCGAGGCTCGGGAGACGCGGGCGGGATCACCCTTTGGCGCACTGGCTCGGACCTCGCGGAGAATCCCGGAAACCTCGTTCACAACAACCTGATCCACGACCTGTCGTCGAACGCCGTGGCGCGGTTTCAGGGGATCGGCTCTCGCGGCATCTACATCGACAAGCTCACGCACGGGACGACGGTGAGTGAGAACGTCATCTACGGGATCAACACGGAGCCGGGAGTGCGCTCCGACAACTTCGTTCTCAAGGGCGTGGACAACATTCTCGAGAACAACATCAGCGTCTCCGGCGGGAGCGACGGCGTCGACGCTCACGTGCTCACGAGGGCCGATACGAAAGACGGGGACGGTCGGTCCAATCGTATCGTGCGCAACATCTTCTACTACGAGGACGGGCGTTTTGAGTCCCTGTACGAGCATAAGGGCCCGGCCGCGTTCTTCCCGGAATGCGACGAGCCGTGTCCTTCCGGGGGGTGCCCTGCATGGGAGCCGTCGACGGCGGCGTTCTGCACGCTCCCGAGCGAGTGCGGACCGCCCCGGCTGACGGAGGTCGGTGGGAACCTGATCTGGCACATCGACGGGACAGGGCAGGCCGATCCCGATCCGGACATCAGGGTCCTCAGCTGCGACCCGGTCGGCCTGTCCGTGTGGCGGAGCGAGCTGGGCTACGATGCGGACTCCCGGATCTCGGATCCGTTGTTCTGCGACCCGGCCGGGCGTGGCTACAAGCTGCGCCCGGAGTCGCCGGCCTTGACGGAGCTCGGCTTCGTTCCGATCGACGTCGCCGCCGTCGGTGCGAAGGACAACCTGTTCAAGTAGGCGCCGAGCGCGGCCGCTCCCGGCCCGTACCAGCACCTAGCTCCGGGAGGCGCGGCTCGAGGAGGTCGTGGTCGGGCGGTCGCCGCGGCCCCTCTCGGCGAAGCGGCGGCAGGCGCCCTCGAAGCGCTCCGACAGGTCGCCGCGGACGTCCTCGGGGACGTACCCGACCCGCTGCCAGGCGGCCTGCAGTCTCTTCATCTCCTCGGCGGCGCTGCGCCGGCGCGTCTCGGCGCCGGCCCTCCCGCCGATGGTGTTCGAGGCCAGGGCCTCGACCAGCATCGCGGCCAGGCGCGTCCCGGGCGAGGCGCCGCCGTCGGGCGCGGCCTGGCCGTCGGCCACCAGCCGCTCGGCCCGGGCGCACAGCTCCTCCATGCGTCGCCGGTTGCGCGCGGCGTCGAGGTCGCTGCCCCTGTAAGCCTCCGGGGAGGCCGCGACCAGGCGTCCGAGCGCCGCGTTGAAGCGCTCGCCGAGCGGGACCGCGTGCCGCGGGGGCAGAGCCGGGCTCAGCCGCCAGCGCTTCCACAGCGCCAGGAGCGCGGCGGGATCGGCCGGCGGCTCCATCGCCTCCACCTCGCGGCACAGCGCCGCGCGCTGCTCGACGCTCGCCTCGAGGTCGATCCGGTCGCGGCGCTTGTACCGGTCGAAGAACCGGTCGCAGGCGGCGTGGAACCTCCTCCAGATCCGCTCCGAATGCTTCCTCCCGACCGGCCCGATCTTCCTCCATTTCGCCTGCAGCCGTTTGATCTGCTCCGCCGTCTCCCTCCACTGCCGCGACTCGGCGAGCGCTTCGGCCCTCGCGCACAGCGCCTCCTTCGCCTCCAGGTTCGTCACCCACTCCGCCCTGCGCTCGGCCAGGTCCGCCTTGCGCCGGCCGAAGAAGCGGTCGCAGGCGGAGCGGAACCTCTCCCACAGCTCCTTCTCGCGCCCGCGGGCGGTCGGGCCGACCCCCTTCCACTCGGCCTGCAGGGCTTTGAGCGCCTCGGAGGTCCCGATCCAGTCGGTCGATGTCGCGAGCGCCTCGGCCCTTACGCACAGGGCCTCCTTCTCCCGCGCCCGGTCGGCCTGATACGCCTCGAGCCGGGCGCGGATGGCGTCCTGGGCGGCCTTGAACCGCGTCCAGAGCGCCAGCGACCTGTCGCGCGAGGCCCTGCTGGCCGTCTTCCAGCGCTGCTGCAGATCGTAGAGCTGGCGCGCCGCCGAGGGCGGGTCGTGGAGCCGCACCAGCGCCTCGGCGCGGGCGCACAGGGTCTCCTGCACTCCGGCGTTCGCCCAGCGCATCCACCGGTCGCTGTCGCGCAGCTCCTGGAGCCGGGGCGAGAGGGCCGCGTGGACCGCCTTCAGGCGGGCGACGATCCGGCGGCGCTCGCGCGGCCCGGGAAGGGGATCGGGATCCTGGAGCGCCGCCCTCACTTCCCTCGCGCCCCGCTCGGCCTGCCGGAGCGTCAGCGAGTCGGAGGCCAGCAGCCGCTCGAGGCGCTCGCACAGCTCCTTGAGCCGGGAGCAGTTCTTCCTCCGGGCGCGTTCCTGCTTCTCCCGGCGGGCCCGCTCCGCGGCACTGCGCTCCGCCTCACTCCTCTTCCTCTCCCAGGCCTCGTGGCGCGCCTGACAATCGCGGCACGCCTCCTCGAACCTCCGGCTCAGCGCCCGGACCTCCTCGCCCTCCTCCGGGGTCAACCGCTCCCACTCCCAGCGGGCGTCGTCGAGCGCGCGCCGCGCGAGGTCCCCCGTCGCCGACTCGACCTTCTCGCACAGCGCCAGCCGGGGGGCGAGGTGCTCCGCGTGGTAGGCGGCGGCCTCCTCCTCCCTGCGCCGCGCCTCCGCCAGCCGCGCCCGGTTGTCGGCCAGGCGCTCGCGCGCGGCCCGGTATCCGGCGTTGAAGCGGTCCTCGAGGTCGTCGTCGACGTCGGGGAGGAGGTCGGTCCAGGCGTCCTTGGCGGCCGAGATCTGGGCCGCCAGCCGCTTGGTGCCCTCGGCGCGCGCCAGCATCTCGATCGTGCGGCACAGATCGATCTGGGGCCCGCGGTCGGTCCTGCGGGGGCCGGGGCGCGGGGCGCCGGCGGTCCCGTCGCCGCCGCGCAGCATGGTGCGGGCCCGGTGGGCCGCCGCCCGGCAGCGGGCGCGCTGCGCCACGGTCTCGAGCAGGGCGGGATCCTCGAGGCGCTCGAGCGCCGCCAGGGCGACCTCGCTGTAGGGCGATTTGAGCGCCACCATCCCGAGCTCGGCCTGATCCCGGACGGCCTCGAGCGCCTCCAGGCGGCAGGCGGCGTGCTCTGCGTGTCGCGCGACCGACCCCAGCGCCCGGGCATCGGCCAGCCGCCCGAGCGCGGCGCGGCTGACCGCCTCGCAGCTCGCCGACCGCGCCACGGCAAGGATCCGCTTCGGGCCGGTCAGGGCGGCGAGGGCCTCGAGGCCCTTCGCCTCCTCCTCGCTCTCGAGCGCGATCCCCAGGAGCGCGTCGGCCGCCTCCTCCCGCACGCGCTCGTCGGGATCGGTCCGGGCGATCCCCGCCAGAAGGGAGGGATCGGTCAGGCCGGAGACCGCCTCCCGCCGGACGCTCGGGTCGGGGTCCTTCCAGCCCGGATGGGGCCGAAAACGGTCCAACAGGCGCACTTGCAGGGCTCCGTGAGGCCTCTATTGTAGCGCGGCTCCCGCCCGCAGCGGCGGCGGGGGCGGGCAGCAGAGCGCGACCGGCCGGCCCGAGGCGGGATGGGGGAAAGCGAGCCGCCCGGCGTGGAGCAGGAAGCCGATCTCTCCCGGCCGGCCGCGGCGCGCCCGATCCGGCGCCCCTCCCGCGAGGTACAGCCGATCCCCCACCAGAGGGTGTCCGGCCGCGGCCAGGTGGATGCGCGCCTGGTGCGGCCGCCCGCTCGCGAGCGTGATCTCGACCAGCGACGCGGCCCCGCGCCGCTCGAGGACGCGCACCCGGCTGCGCGCCGGCTTCCCCTCGGGCGCGGCCGCGTGCACCGTCCCGAGCGGGGGGAAGGGGACCGGGCCGATCGGCACCTCGACGGCGAACTCGTCCGGCCCCGGCGAGCCGACGACCAGCGCCCGGTAGACCCTCAGCGCCCGGCCGTCCCGCCAGGCGGCGGCGAGCCGACTTCGGGCCAGCCCGGTCCGGGCGAACAGGACCAGGCCGGTGCCGCCCCGGTCGAGGCGATGGACCGGGCTGGCGCCGGGGTCGCGGCGCCGGACCAGCGAGAGGAGCGTGTGCCGCAGGAAGCCGCCGGACGGCAGGGTCGGCAGGCCGCACGGCTTGGCCACCGCCAGGAGGTGCTCGTCTTGGTAAAGGACCGCGTAGGCGAGCGGCGCGTCCGGCTCGCGCCACGGGGGGCGCCTCCAGACCAGGCTCTGCCCGGCGCGCAGGCGCGTCCCGGGCGACGCCGGAGCGTCGTCGAGCGCGACGCGTCCCCGCACGATCCTCCTCCGCCAGGTCTCCCACGACGAGTGCGGGTAGCGCAGCGCCAGGTAATCGACGAGGCGGAGGCCTCTCGCCACGCGGCCGAGCCGCTCCCGGTAGTCGAAGCCCCGGTTCAACGCGCCGTCCGTCGAGGCCACCCCCAAACCATACGCCGATCGGGACGCTCCGCGAAACCCGGGCGCGCGGTGTTTACTCGCCGCCGCTTTGCGCATACACTTCAGCGTTTCCAACCGACACGTCGGGAGATGCCGCCATGTCCCTGTCGACGCGACCCCTCATCGCCTCCCTGCTCGTGCTGCTGGCCCTCGTTCCCGCCGGGTGCCGGGCGCCCTCCGGCCCGGGCCCCGCGGCGCGCGCGACCCCCGGCTTCGACATCGAGGCCATCGACCGAAGCGTCGATCCCTGCGACGATTTCTATCAGTACGCCTGCGGCAACTGGATCGCCAACAACCCGATCCCGCCCGACCGGGGCGTCTACACCCGCTTCTCCGAGCTGCAAGAGCGCAACCTGGCGATCCTGCGCGACATCCTCGAGCAGGCCCGGCAGCCCGACCCGGGGCGCAGCCCCGCGGAACGGCTGATCGGCGACCTGTACGCCGCCTGCATGGACGAGGACGGCGTCGAGGAGAGGGGCGCCGCGCCCCTGCGGGCCGATCTGGACCGCATCGACGCGATGACCTCGAAGGACGAGCTGGCGTCGGTCATCGCCCGCCTGCACGCGGGCGGGCTGAACTCCGTGCCGTCGTTCGGGCGGGCGCCCACCGTGCTGTTCGGCTTCGAGTCCGAGCAGGACTTCAAGGACGCCACCTCGCAGATCGCCGCCGTCGATCAGGGCGGTCTCGGGCTGCCCGACCGCGATTACTACCTCAAAGAGGACGACAGATCGCGGGAGACGCGCGACAAGTACCGCGAGCACGTGCGCGCGATGTTCGCGCTGCTGGGGGAGCGGCCCGAGCGCGCCGCCGAGCAGGCGGGGGCGGTCATGGAGGTCGAGACGGCCCTGGCCAGGGCGTCGCTCGATCTGGTCAGCCGGCGCGACCCGGCCAAGATCTACCACAAGATGACGCGGGCCGGGCTGGCCGCCCTGGCGCCGTCCTTCTCGTGGGAGTCCTACTTCGAGTCGCTCGGCGCGCCGCCGATCGGGAGCCTCAACGTGCGGGTGCCCGATTTCTTCAAAGGGGTGGAGGCGCTGATCAGGGAGATCCCGCTCGAGAGCCTGAAGAGCTATCTCCGCTGGCAGGTGGCGCGCATCACGGCGCCGCTGCTCTCGTCGCCCTTCGTCAACGCCAACTTCGAGTTCTACGGCAAGACCCTCGGGGGGGCGAAGGAGCTGCGGGCGCGCTGGAAGAGGTGCGTGCAGCTGGTCGACGCCAACTTGGGCGAGGCCCTCGGCAGGCCGTACGTGGAGAGGACCCTGGGCGCCGAGGGGAAGGAGCGCACCCTGCGGATGGTCCGCGCGCTCGAGCGCGCGCTCGAGAAGGACATCGAGGAGCTGCCGTGGATGAGCGACGCGACCAAGCGGCGCGCGCTCGAGAAGCTGCACGCGATCACCAACAAGATCGGCTACCCGGACGAGTGGCGCGACTACGGCAGCATCCGCATCGACCGGGGGGATCTCGTCGGCGACGTCCGCCGCTGCCGGAGCTTCGAGATGAAGAGGTGGCTGGACAAGATCGGCAAGCCCGTCGATCCCGACGAGTGGTTCATGTCGCCGCCGACCGTCAACGCCTACTACGATCCGCAGATGAACAACATCAACTTCCCGGCGGGGATCCTGCAGCCGCCGTTCTACGACAACGCCATGGACGACGCGGTCAACTTCGGCGGCATCGGCATGGTGATCGGACACGAGCTGACCCACGGGTTCGACGATCAGGGGCGGCAGTTCGACGCCGCCGGGAACCTGCATGACTGGTGGACCGAGGAGGACGACGCCCGCTTCCGCGAGCGCGCCGAGTGCTTCGTCGAGCAATACGCGGGCTACACCGCGGTCGACGAGCTGAAGCTGAACGGCCGGCTCACCCTCGGGGAGAACGTCGCCGACAACGGCGGCCTGCGGATCGCCTTCGCGGCCCTGGCGGACACCCTCGGCGGCCGCCCGGCGGAGCCGATCGACGGGTTCACCCCGGCGCAGCGCCTGTTCCTCGGGAACGCTCAGGTCTGGTGCGCCAACGTCTCCGAGGAGGCGGCCCGCCTGCGCGCGCAGACCGACCCCCACTCGCTGTACCGGTACCGCGTGAACGGCGTGATCTCGAACATGCCGGAGTTCCGGGAGGCGTTCGGCTGCGAGGAGGGCGACCCGATGGTCCGCGAGGCCGCCTGCCGGGTGTGGTGAGGGCCTGCGCCGCGCGGACTGCGGCCCGGGGAGCGGGAGGCGCCCCGGCGGCGGGACCGCGGCCGCTTGCCGGCTCGGTTCAGCCTCCCGCCCGCGCCCCGCGGGCGACCAGCCGGTAGGCCGGGACGCCGGCGGCCACGGTGAGCAGCGCCAGCAGCGAAGGGCCCGGCCGGGTGACGAGGACGGCGAGCAGCAGGAGCGCGCCCGCCAGGAGGTAGAAGGCCGGGACCAGGGGATAGCCCCAGGCCCGGTACGGCCGCTCGCGCGCCGGCTCCCGCCGCCGCAGGACGAACAGGCCCGCGACCGCCAGCCAGGGGAAGATCCCCAGCGCGAACCCGATGTAGGTCAGCAGCTGCTCGAAGGTCCCGCTCAGGATCATGAGGGCGGCGCAGCCGCCCTGCAGGAGGATGGAGGCCGCGGGCGTCTCGAACCGCGGGTGGACGCGCGCCGCGAAGCGGAAGAAGAGCCCGTCCAGGGCCATGGCGTAGTACACCCTCGGGCCGATCAGGATGTACGCGCTCAGCGAGGAGAGCAGCGACAGGCCGATGAGCAGGGCGAGCGCGGTCGCGGCGCCCGCCCCGAACAGGTGCCTGGCCGCCGCCTCGCCCACCGCGATGGTGCCGGCCAGCTCCGGCGCGGGCGCCGCGAAGAAGAACAGCAGGTTGACGGCGAGGTAGATCGCCGTCACCGCCAGCGTTCCGAGCAGCAGCGAGCGCGGCAGGTTGCGTTGCGGCCGCACCATCTCTCCCGCGAGGTAGGCGGACGCGTTCCAGCCGCTGTAGGCGAACATGGCGTACAGGAGCGCGACCCCGGCCTGGTCCCACCGGCCGCGGCTCCAGAATGCCCCGCCGGGATCGAGGAACGCCCAGCTCCCGGCGCCGGCGGCGAACCCGACCGCCAGCATCCCGCCGATCAGCAGCAGCTTCAGGCCGGTCAGGACGTTCTGCGCCACGGCCCCGGAGCGCAGGCCGCGGTGGTGGACCGCGGTGAGCGCGGCGACGACCGCGAGGGCCAGCCCCTTCTCGGCGGGCCACGCCGCGGGGATCGCGCCGGCGGCGGACAGGTAGGTCGCGATGGCCACGCCGGTGGCGGCGATCGGCGCCGAGAAGCCGACGAAGAAGCTGATCCAGCCCGACAGGAACCCGGCCAGCGGGCCGTAGATCTCCCGCAGGTAGACGTACTCGCCTCCCGCGCGCGGCATCATGGTGGCTAGCTCGGCGTACGACAGCGCGCCGCACGCCGCGATCGCCCCGCCGGCGATCCAGCAGGCGAACACGAGCCAGCCGCTCTCGAGGCGCGCGAGCATCAGGCCGGTGGTGGTGAAGATCCCGGTCCCGATCATGTTCGCCACGACCACGGCGGTGGCGGTGCCCAGGCCCAGCCGCCTGCGCAGGGCGGCGCCCGGCGTGGGGCCCGGGGGCCTCGCCTCGGAAGATGGCCCGTGATCCGGCATGGCGTGGTCGCGCCCTCCAGCCGCCGCCGCGCTGCCGCAGCGCCGTCGCCCCTAGCCCGTCGCGGCCGTCCCGGGGGGGAAGAGCACGGCCTCGTCGATCTCGGCCTCGGTGTGGGCGATGGCCACCGTCCCCATCGTGTCGCTCCAGACGTTGACCACCGTGCGGCACATGTCCAGCGGCCTGTCGACCGCCCACAGGAGGGCGGTCAGCCCCACCGGGAGGCCCACCGCCTGGAAGATGATGACCATCATGACCAGCCCCGCGTGGGGGATACCGGCGGCCCCGATGCTCACCAGAAGCGCCAGCAGGACGATGGTGAGCTGGCCGGCGGGCGTCAGCGTGAACTCCGGGTTGGCGGTGGCGTAGACCTGGGCGACGAACAGCGTCGCGACGCACTCGTACAGAGCCGTGCCGTCCATGTTGACCGTCGCGCCCAGCGGCAGCACGAAGCTCGAGATCTTGTTCGACACGCCCACGCCCTTCTCCACCCTCTCCAGCGTGACCGGCAGGGCGCCCGAGCTGGAGGCGGTCGAGAACGCCGTCAGGAGCGCGGGGCTCATCGCCCGCATGATCAGGTAGGGGTTGCGCCGCGTGAGGAGCCAGAACAGAAGCGGCAGCGTCGCCAGGAAGTGCACGGCCAGGGCCCCGGCCACCGTGCCGGCGTAGCCGAGCAGGTCGATGAAGACGCCCGGACCGGTGGAGGCGACCAGCCGGGCGATCAGGGCGGCTATCCCCACCGGGGCCAGCGAGATCACGAACGTGGTCATCCGCATCATGACCTCGAACAGCCCCTTGAAGAACGACTCGACCGGGGCGCGCCGTGCGGGCTCCGTCGCCAGCAGGAAGACGCCGAACAGGATGGAGAAGAGAATGACCGGCAGCAGATCGAAGCGGGCCGCCGAGGCCACGAGATTGTCCGGGACCATGGCCAGGACGAAGTCCCATGCCGACTCGGGAGGCGACGGCGGCGCGCCGCCGGCGGGCAGGGGCAGCGCCCGCCCGCGCCCCGGCCCCAGGAGGTTGATGAGGGCGAGCCCCGTCAGGATGGCCAGCAGGCTGGTGGTGACGTACCAGGCGGCAGTCTTCCCCCCGACTTTTCCCAGGCGCCGGAAGTCACCCATTCCCGCCACGCCGCAGACCAGGGACGAGAGCACCAGCGGGATGACCACCATCTTCAGAAGCTTGAGGAAGAGCCCCGCCAGGCCGTGCGCGGCACCTCCCCAGGCCGTGGCCCTGAACCGGGCGTCGACGGCGGCCTGGATCCGCTTGGCCTGAGCCGCCTCCTGCTCGGGCGCCCACCTCGGCCCGAGCACCTCCAGCTTCGCCGCGCGCTCGAACTCGGCGAAGTAGGCGAGGTTCAGCCAAGTTCCCCAGGCAGCGCCGAGCACGATCCCGATGAAGATCCACCAGTGCAGCCTCACGCGCCGCATCGCCGCCTTTTAGCCTATTCCGGCACGGGAGCGCAAACGGGGCGGGTCGGGCTCTCGCGAGCGGCGGGCGTCCCGGCCCTGCGGCGGCGTGGGCGCCTCCGCGGCCCCGGTGCCCATGCTATAATTCGGGCCTCTGCGGAACTCAGCGGACCCCCCTCCAGGAGCCTGAAGTGACGCGACGCCCGCAGCCCGGAGGAGATCGCGCACGCCGCGGCGGAGGCGCGCCCGCGGGGCGACGGGCGCCCCGGCTCCGGGAGCCCCGCCCGCGGCGGCAGGGCTCCCCGGAGCGGCGGACTCCGGGTCCCGAGGTGCCTCGCGCGAGGCACCTCTTTTGTTGTGGCCCCAGCGGCCACGCCGGGCCGCGCGCGGGCGCGCGCCGGCCCGCGGCGGCGGGAGGGCGCGCGTGAACGAGAGCCTCCGGCGGCTGGTGCGCATGCAGGAGCTGATGCTGCGATCCGAGGAGCTCGCCGAGCGGATCGCCGGCATTCCCGGGGAGGTGGCCCGCCTGGAGAAGGACCTGCTCGCGGCGCACCAGGGGATCGAGGCGGAGCGAAGCAGGCTCGACGATCTCCAGAAGGATCGGCGCCGGCTCGAGATGGACCTGGCCGACG
>JBHIBC010000063.1:0-15960 GCA_046758905.1 Acidobacteriota bacterium
GGTGAAGGTTCTCGGCGGTGACCAGGCCGTAGGTCACCGGGCGCCCAGAATCGAGCGCGGCCTGGGCGACGCCGCGAGCCGCCTCCGAGCAGACCTGATCGTAGTGCGAGGTCTGTCCGCGGATGACGCACCCGAGGCAGATGACGGCGTCGTAACGCCTGGACAGCGCCATCCGGCGGGCGGTCAGCGGGATCTCGAGCGCGCCCGGCACCCGCGCCACCGTGATCTCCTGCTCGTCCACGCCGTGGCGGCTGAGGCAGTCGAGGGCGGAGCGCAGCAGCCGGTCGGAGATGAAATCGTTGAACCGGCCCACCACGATGCCGATCTTCAAGCCCCTGCCGTCCAGCTGACCCGCCACCATGCGCGCCATCGATCGGTCTCCCCCGGGAGTGGTCGATTCCCTTGCCTTTCAGGCGGTTGCGACCATCGTAGCGGCGCTGCTCCAGGCTGTCAAGGAGCGCCGAGGCAGGGGCGGAGGAGGACGCTCCACAGGGGCGCGAGGGCCGCCTTCAGCGCCACGTCCAGGATCAACAGGGACAGCGCCGCCAGGTACCACAGACGCGCGTGCGGGAGCCGGATGGGGCGGCGGGCCGCGAGCCCGAGCACGGGGCGGGCCAGCGCCACGCCCAGAAGGATGTAGGCCACCACGCGCAGCATCGCCCACGGTGGCCATCCGAGGGCGTACGCCAGGGCCGGCTCGGGTCCGGCGGCCAGCGCCCCCACGTAATAGGACATGTAGCTCACGAGGATCGCTCCCAGCGCGATGCCCAGCAGACCACCGGAGACCGCCGACAGGACCACGAAGGCGCCGAGGTGGCCGAGATGCTGCGGGATGAACCTCCCGGGGTCGCCCTCCACGCCGCGCCCGGTGCGGATGAAGGCGAGCATCTCGTCCCGGTAGGCCGGCCCGTTGATCACCAGCCCTCCGGCCGATTCGGGCTCGTCGGCCGCTAGGGCGATGACCGTCACGGAGAGCGAGACGGCCCACAGGATGGTCGCGACGGCCGCCGCCGCGTG
Source organism: Acidobacteriota bacterium (assembly GCA_046758905.1). GTDB lineage: Bacteria > Acidobacteriota > Polarisedimenticolia > Gp22-AA2 > Gp22-AA2 > JBHIBC01. The sequence goes on from JBHIBC010000063.1 coordinate 1,018, forward strand.
ACGTCCCCGCAGCACCAGCGTCGCCAGCACGGGGTAGACGGCCAGGGTGGCGAGGACCGGCAGCAGGATCCGGGCCTCCGCCAGGGCGGCGACCGCCACGGCGCAGGGCGCGAGCAGCGCCGGAAGGAAGGGCAGGGCCGCGTCGAGCCGCCCTCCGGCCCCGCCCGGCGCGGCGTCCGGCACAGGCGCGCTCATGGTCGGCGCGCCCGCCCCTCCAGACTGAGGAAGCCGCGCAGCTCCTCGTAGCGGCCGTCGATCGCCTCGCGCGTGAGGGCGCCGAGCCGATTGAGGCTGAAGTCCTCCACGCAGAAGGAGGCGAGGGCGCTGCCGTACAGGGTGGCCTCGCGCAGGGCGCGTCCGCCGGACTCGCCGCGCCGGGCCAGGTGTCCCATGAACCCTCCGGCGAAGCTGTCCCCCGCTCCCGTCGGGTCGATCGGCCGCTCCACCGGATAGGCCGGCGAGGCGAAGTACCGTCCTTCCGAGAACAGGGCGGCGCCGTACTCGCCCCGCTTGATCACCAGGAACCGCAGCCCCAGGGCCAGCAGGCGGCGGGCGGCGGCCACCGTGTTCAGCTCTCCGGCCAGCAGGCGCGCCTCGGAATCGTTGATCACCAACCCGTCCACCGAGGCGATCAGGCGCTTGATGCTGTCGTTCTTGTTCTCGATCCAGTGGTTCATGGTGTCGCAGGCGACGAGTCCCGGGCGGACCTCGCGCAGCACGCGGGCCTGCAGGTCCGGGTCGATGTTCCCCAGGAACAGGTTCGCCGCGTCGACGTCGCCGCGCCGGATCCTCGGCCGGAACGACTCGAAGACGTTCAGGTGCAGGGCGATGGTGCGCCGGTCGTTCAGATCCTCGGAGTACTCGCCGGTCCAGCGGAAGGTCCGCCCTCGGCGGATCTCAATCCCGTCCACGTCGATGCCGTGTCCGCGCAGGAGGCGGATCGGCTCGTCGCCGAAGTCCTCTCCGACCGCGGCGATCATCTTGACCCTGGTGAAGTAGGACGCCGCGACCGCGCAGTAGACGGCCGATCCGCCGAGCACGTCCCGCGCCTCGCCGTACGGCGTCCTGACCGTGTCGAACGCGACCGACCCGATGACGAGCAGGGACACGCGCTAGTCCAGGTAGCGCCCCGCGAGGAGGCGCAGGCGGTCCGCGACATGCCGCGGGATCCGGGAGCGATCGGTGAGGATGGAGCTCTGCAGCGCGGCGGCGCAGCGGCAGGTCCTGTCGCGCGGGATGTCGCGGACCGCCCGCTCGATGATGCCCTGCGCGGCCCGCGCGTTCTGGTTGAGGCGTTCCACCACCTCGTCGACGCTCACCGGCTCGCCGTCGTCGCGCCAGCAGTCGTAGTCGGTGACCATCGCCAACGTCGCGTAGCAGATCTCCGCCTCGCGCGCCAGCCGGACCTCCTGCGCGTTGGTCATGCCGATGACGTCGATCCCCCAGGACCGGTACAGGCGCGACTCGGCCCGGGTGGAGAACTGCGGCCCCTCGATGCACAGGTAGGTCCCGCCCCGGTGCACCCGCGTGCCCGCCGGCCCGGCGGCCGTGACCAGCGCCGCCGAGACCACCGGGCAGACCGGGTCCGCGAGCGACACGTGCGCCACGATCCCCCCGTCGAAGAAGCTGCCCGGACGGCGCCGCGTCCAGTCGATGAACTGATCTGGGACGACCACGTCGAGCGGCCGCAGCTCCTCCCTCATGCTGCCCACGGCGCTGATCGACACCAGGCGCTCTACGCCGAGCGCCTTGAAGCCGTATATGTTGGCGCGGAAGTTGATCTCCGAGGGGGACAGCCGATGGCCGCGGCCGTGGCGCGACAGGAAGACCAGGTCCCGACCGCCGAGCCTCCCGAGCAGGTAGCGGTCGGACGGGTCGCCGAAAGGCGTGGAGACCGTCTGCTCGCGAGGGCCCTCGAGGCCGGCCATCCGGTACAGGCCGCTGCCGCCGATCACCCCTATTGCGCCCACGTTGCCGTCCCCGAAAGGCTGCGCATCCTAGCACCCGGCTCCGGCCCAGTCAAGAAAAGCGGCGCCTCGGGTGCGGGAGGCCGAGCGGCCGCGCCCGTCAAGCGGCGTCCGGCAGCGGCAGGCGGATCAGGCGATGGGCCCGCCCGCGCGAGCCCCGGCGGCCGGTCACCTCCAAGGCGCCGAGCCCGGTCGTGAGGATGACGACTACGGCGCGGCCGCCCTCCCGGGCGCGGCCCGCGGCGCGCCGCAGGAGATCGCGGCACAGGCGCTCGACCGTCCTGGAGCCCTTGCGGGCGATCGGGATCCGGATGCCGTTCTGGCGGCAGAAGTGGTACGTCACCCGGCGCGTGAGCCGGGCCAGCTGCGGGTCGGGGGGCAGGGTCAGGACGAGCCGTTCCTGCCGGTGGAGCGCCACGGAGTCTCCTCGGGCCCCTGGCGGGGGGCGCGTTCCATAAAGTGCGCGAGCCGGTTCATCTTAGGGGGCGCCCGGAGGCATGTCAACGGTCCTTGCGAACCGCCCCCCGGGCACCTAGATTCTGACTGATCAAAGAGTTACGGGTGGGGGTGTGTCCGAGAGCGGGAGAAGACGCGGCAGTCGCAGGCGGGCGAGACGGTTCAGGGCCTACGCCTATGCATTAGGGCTCGCCTCCACCCTGTTCGCCGCCTGGCGACTGCACCTCGCTCAGGAGCTCCTGAGGCAGGAGCTGCTGCCGGTCACCGTCTTCTCGCTGCTCATCGGCTTCGCCTGGTACTTCAGCTTCTCGATCATTCCCCGGGCCGGCCTGTCCATCTCGCTCGACGTGGCCTACCTGATGGCCGCTCTGTGCGTGCTCCCGCGGCCGCTGCCGCTGGCGGCGGCCCTTTTCGGGGCGGCGCTCGGCTGCCTCCTGCGGGCCCGCGAGGTGCGCAGCCGGCACAGCCCGTTCCTGGAAGTTCTGGCGCTGAACACCGGCGGCCTGGTCCTCACGACCCTGGCGGGCCAGTGGGTGTCGATCCTGCTGGCGCCGCACTGGGAGTTCGGCACCTTCACCTGGTGGACCGTGGGGTGCGTCGTTTCACTGTACCTCGCCTACAACCTGGTCAACCTCTGCGTCATGGGGGCCGCCGTCGCGCTCCGGGGGGAGGCGCTGCTGCCGCACCTGGCGCACTACCTCCGCTACATCCCGTCCCTGGAGCTGTTCACGATCCCGCTCGGGGTCGGGCTGGCGCTGCTCTACACGGCGTCGGGCATCTGGGGCTTCGTCCCGTTGGCGGCGACCATCGTCCTGGGGAGCGGCCTCCTGAAACGGCTGAACACCGCGCGCGCCGAGCTGAGCGACACGAACGAGCAGCTTCAGAACCGCTCGCGCGAGCTGAGCATCCTGAACACCATCGGCCGCGAGATCAGCGCCTCCCTCGACCCGGAGGTGGTGTTCGGGCGCGTCAGCGCGCACCTGCAGAGGATCTTCGACGCCCCTCACCTGTTCCTGTCGGTCTACCACCCCGGGCCGCACGAGAGCTACGCGGAGTACGTGGCGAGGGACGGATTCCTGCAGCCCCGCCCCGAGCGCGATCTCGGGAAGGGGTTCACCAGCTGGATGGTGGAGGCCCGGCGACCGGTGCTGGTGGACGACCTGTCGATCGACCGCGAGTCGCTGAGCTGCGCGCCGCTGATCCTCGACCTCGCGGTCCGCTCCATCCTGGCCGCCCCCCTGACCTTCAACCGCAAGGCGATAGGGGTTCTGTGCGTGCAGAGCCCGCGGCCCCGAGCCTACACGCTCGAGCAGCTGGCGGTGTTCACGATCATCGCCCAGCAGGCCGCGGTGGCCATCGAGAACGCCCGCAACTATCAGCTGGCCACCGTGGATCAGCTCACGCGGCTGTACCTGCGCGACTATTTCTTCCGGAAGCTCTCCGAGGAGCAGGTCCGGGCCCGCCGCTACGGCAGCACCTTCGCCCTGCTGATGATGGACCTCGATGCCTTCAAGGAGATCAACGATCGGATGGGGCACCTCGCGGGAGATCGGTTCCTCCGCCGGGTCGGGGAGGTGATCCGCGAGACCATGCGCGCCGCCGACGTCCCCTGCCGCTACGGAGGCGAGGAGTTCTGCATCCTGCTGCCGGAGACCGGCCTCCGGGGGGCGCGCGCCATCGCCGAGAGGATCCGCCGGCGGGTGGCCAGGCTCCAGGTGCCGGTCGGCGATCTGAGGATGCACACCACGATCAGCGCCGGGATCGCCTGCTACCCGGCCGACTACCCCGGTTCGGTCCCGGGGCTGCTGGAGAGGGCCGACCAGGCGCTGTACGCCGCGAAGGAGGCGGGGCGCAACCGGGTGGTCGCCGCGAGCTCCGCCGCCCCCGAGCCCGTGAGGCGGAGGCGCTGAGCCGCCGCGGCTCGGCTGCGCGTCACCCCTCGATCCGCAGCACCTCCGCGACCGGTCGCCCCACCCGCCTCTCGAACTGCTCGGACAGCGAGGGTATCTGCCCGCCCCGCGTGTCGACCAGCAGCTTCTCCACGCGGATCAGGGGATAGAACACGGTGGAAGCCTGCGGCCCCGAGCCCCCTTGCGCGACGCCGCGCACCCAGTCGTCGAATGAGTTCAGCTCCACCCCCTGGATCACGACCCCGGTGCCGTCGAGGTGGCGCACCAGGCCCCAGAAGCGCTCGCGCGGATTCTGCAGGTAGGCGATCACCGTGACCGGCGGCTTCAGGAAGGGGACGATCATCGGGCCGCCCGTGCTCCGCTCCGGCCCCGCCCGCGTGACCCGGATCCGCCGGAGGGCGCCCCCCGGGACCCCCGGCGCCCGGCCGTGCCCCCGACCTCCTCCCCCGTCGGCCGGCGCCGTCCCGGCGCTTCCTCCCTTAGCTCGATCAAGACCCCGCCGGTCCTCTTCGGGTGGATGAACGCCACGCGCGATCCTTCCGCGCCCGGACGGCACGCCTCGCCCGCCGGCATCAGGCCCGCCCGGCGGAACAGCTCGACCGCCGCCCGCAGGTTCTCGACTCGGAAGCAGACGTGGTGGATCCCCTCCCCCCGCCTGGAGATGAACCGGGCGACGGTGGAGGTCGCGTCGATCGGCTCCAGCAGCTCGATCCGGGCTCGGCCGGCGGGCAGCATCGCCACCCTGACACCCTCGCCCGGCACCTCCTCGATCCCGGTCAGGTCGAGGCCGAGCAGATCGCGATAGACGGCGATGCGTTCGTCGAGGTCCCGGACGGCGATGCCCAAGTGGTCGAGCACGGGGGCGCCGGGCCCTGCGGCGGCCTCCGCCCGGCGGGCCGGCTCGCGCCCCCCGCTGGCCCGGAGCCGCCGGAGGACCTCCCGGGCGGCCGTGTAGGGATCGATCTCCCGCGCCTGGAGGCGCTCCTCGAAGAGCGACATCTCGTCCCGGCCCATCTCCTCCGCGGCGAGCCGGCTCACCACCGAGTCGCGCAGGATCTCGAGGAGCCGGGTGGCGAGGTTGGCGCGGTGGCGGGCATCGAGGCGGCCTTTCTCGCGCAGGTGGCGCGAGTGGTCGTCGATCGCGGCGGCCACCTTCTCGACGCCGCGACCGTCCGAGGCGACCGTCCTGACGATGGGCGGCCGCCACGGGCGGGGCTCGGCGAGCGTCAGCATCGACTCGAGGTCCGACTCGAGGCGCTCGGCGCCGGGATGGTCGGCCTTGTTGATCACCAGGATGTCGGCGATCTCGAGGATGCCGGCCTTGATCGCCTGGATGTCATCGCCCTGGCCGGGAGTCAGGATCACCAGGATCGTATCGGCGGCCCGCACCACGTCCACCTCGTCCTGTCCGACGCCGACCGTCTCGATCAGGATCGGGTCGCGGCCGGAGGCGTCGATCAGGTCGACGGCGTCGCGGGTGGCGCGCGCCAGCCCTCCGTGGCGGCCCCGGCTGGCCATGGAGCGGATGAACACCGCGCTGTCGAGCGTGTGCTCGGTCATCCGGACCCGGTCGCCCAGGATCGCGCCGCCGCTGAACGCGCTGCTCGGGTCGACGGCCACCACCCCGAGCGCGCGGCCGCGGGAGCGGTACAGGCCGACGAGACGGCTGACCAGGGTGCTCTTCCCGACCCCGGGCGCCCCGGTGATGCCGATGACGGTCGATCGGCCCGTGTTCCGGAACAGCGCCGCGAGGATCTCCTCGCCCCGCGGGGACTGCTGCTCGAGAAGGGAGATGGCGCGAGCCAGAGCGACCGGGTCGCCGGCGGCGACCGCGGCCGCGATCGATCGTGTCACGGGGTCTGCTCCCGGACACACCCCAGGAGGTGGCGCGCGATCACCAGGCGCTGAATCTCCGAGGTCCCCTCGCCGATCGTGGTGATCTTCGCGTCCCTGAAGAACCGCTCGACGGGGTAGTCTTTGATGTAGCCGTACCCGCCGTGGATCTGCACCGCTCGGTCGGTGACCCGCATCGCGGCTTCGGAGGCGTAGAGCTTGGCCATGGAGGCGGCCATGGTGACCTCGCGGCCGGCGTCCTTGAGGAACGCGGCGTGCTGCACCAGCAGCCGCGCCGCCTGGATGTCCATCGCCGAATCGGCGAGCATCCACTGCACCGCCTGGAACTCGGCGATCGGCTGCCCGAACTGCCGGCGCTGCCGGGCGTAGCGCGTGGCGTGCTCGAAGGCGCCCTGAGCGATCCCCACCGCCAGCGCCGCGATCCCGATGCGCCCGGCGTCGAGGATCCGGAGCGCGTCGATGAACCCCTCGCCCTCGGCGCCGAGGCGCTGCGCGTCCGGGACCCGACAGTCCTGCATGACGATCTCGGCCGTATCGGAGGCGCGGCAGCCGAGCTTGTCCTCCTTCCTCCCGGTGAGGAAGCCCTTCATGCCCCGCTCCAGGATGAAGGCGGAGATCCCGTGCTTGCCCGCGGAGGGGTCGCTCAGGGCGAAGACCACGGCGACGTCGCAGACCGAGCCGTGGGTGGCGAAGGTCTTCGACCCGTTGAGGATCCAGTCGGATCCCTCCCGCACGGCGGTGGCGCGGGTGCCCGAGGCGTCGCTGCCGGCGGTCGGCTCCGTCAGGCTCCAGGCCCCGATCTTCTCGCCGCGCGCTAGCGGCACGAGGTAGCGCCGCTTCTGCTGCTCCGTGCCGGCGACGAATATGTGGTTGCAGCACAGGGAGTTGTGGGCGGCCACCGAGAGCCCTATCGCGCCGTCGACCCGGGCCAGCTCCTCGATGATCAGCACGTAGTCCAGGTAGGTGAGGCCGGCGCCGCCGTACTCCGGAGGGAAGAGGACGCCGAGCATCCCCATCGCGCCCAGCCTCTTCATGGTCTCGATGGGAAAGGTCTGAGTCTCGTCGAGCCTCCTGGAGTGGGGGGTGATCTCCCGCTCGGCGAACTCGCGCACGGTGCGGCGCGTCAGCTCCTGCTCGGTGGTCAGCCTGAAGTCCAAGTGGGGCCCTCGCTCCGACCCCCCAGGGGGCGGAAGACGGTGATTCTAGTGCACCCCCCAGAGGCGGGTCAAGCGCAAGAAAAATCAAGGAGATACAGGCGCGCCCGAGGGGCTTCCGCGGGGACGCTCCTGCGGCGGCGAGCGTATCGAGTCTTGTGTCAACAGCTTAACCAACTGATAATACACGAGTTATTAAAATGTGATAAATTACTATCACATCACTTGACAATAAAATGCTCAGACATTAGACTATGTTCCGGATGACCGGCTGGGCCCTCATGGGGCCCCTGAGCGGAGGAAACAGTGAGAGGCAATCGGATGCAGGAGGAGGAAACCATGTCGATCACCGCACTGACCAGGTGGGACCCGTTTCGCGACCTGTTCTCCATCCAGGAGCGCCTGAACCGGGTGTTCGGCGATCCGCTCTCGCGCTTCCCGATCCCCGACACCGTCAGCGCCTGGTACCCCCCGGTCGACATCTACGAGGAGGACGACCGGATCGTGGTCCGCGCCGAGCTGCCGGGAGTGAGCAAGGACGACATCGACGTCAACGTGGAGAGCGGGACGATCACCCTGAGGGGCGAGAAGAAGCAGGAGAAGAAGGTCGACTCCGACAACGTCTACCGGGTCGAGCGCTTCTACGGCTCGTTCTCCAGGAGCTTCGCGCTGCCCTCGACCATTGACCCGGGCAAGATCGAGGCGCGCTATAAGGACGGCGTGCTCGAGGTCGTCCTCCCGAAGGCGGAGGAGGCCCGGCCGAGGAGGATCTCGGTCCGCTGAGGTTCCTGGCGCGCCGCACGGCGCCGCGGCACCGCCGCCGTGAGGCGGCGGCGCCGCACCGTTCTTCAGCCCCCTTCACCCATGATCCTGCGGAGCCGCTCTGCGGCGGCCTCGATCTGCCCCCGGTCGACCTCGTAATGGGTCACGGCCCGGATCCGGCGCGGCCCGACGGCGAGGGCGCGCACCCCTTCCCTGCCCCACTGCTCGACGAGCTGTCGGGCGGTCCGGCCCGGGGCGGTTACCTCGAAGATCACGATGTTCGTCTGCACCCTGGCCAGATCCACCGCGAGCCCGGCGATCTCGCCGATCCGTTCCGCCAGCCGCCGCGCGTTGGCGTGGTCCTCGGCCAGCCGCTCGACCTGGCTGTCGAGCGCCACGAGACCGGCGGCGGCGAGGACACCGGCCTGTCGCAGGCCGCCGCCCATCCGCTTCCGGACGCTCAGCGCCTCCTCGACGAAGGAGGAGGGACCGGCCAGGACCGAGCCGACCGGGGCCCCGAGCCCCTTCGACAGGCAGAACATCACCGAGTCGAACGGACGGACCAGCTCCTCCGCGGGCCGGGAGAGCGCGACGGCGGCGTTGAAGATCCGGGCGCCGTCGAGATGGGTCGGGATGCTCTGCTCGCGGGCCAGGGCGCACACCTGCTCCGCCCGCGACTGGGGATAGATGGTGCCGCCAGCCATGTTGTGCGTGTTCTCCAGGGCGATCAGCCCCGTCCGGGTCAGGTAGTAGACGGGCGGATGGAGGGCGGAGCGCACCGCGTCGGCCGAGAGGAAGCCGTCCTCCTCGCGCAGCGGGCGTGCCAGCACTCCCGAGAAGGCGGCCATCATCGCCAGCTCGTAGTTGAAGATATGACTGCGCTCCTCGAGGATGACCTCCTGCCCCGGCTGGGTCCAGACCTTGACGGCGACCTGATTGCCCATCGTGCCGCTCGGCACGAACAGCGCCGCCTCCTTGCCGAGCAGCTCCGCGGATCGCTCCTCCAGGCGCCGCACGGTCGGATCCTCGCGGAAGACGTCGTCCCCGACCTCGGCCTCGGCCATCGCCCGGCGCATGGCCGGCGTGGGTCGGGTGACCGTGTCGGAGCGCAGGTCGATCGGGCCCCCCTCGCCGGACCCCCGGCGGCGGAGCGCGCCGGCCAGCTCGCGGAACGCCCCCCCCTGAGCCATGACGCGGATCCTACACGAGTTGTCTCGCCGGGGAGGGCTATAATGCGCGCCGCCATGCCCCGCCGGCTCCGTGCGGCCCTGGCCCTCGCGGCCCTCCCCTGCCTGCTGGCCGGCTGCCCCGGACGCACGCCGCGCGGCAGCGTCCTGCTGATCACCGTCGACACCCTGCGGGCCGATCACCTGGGCTGCTACGGCTACGCGCGCCCCACCTCGCCGAACATGGATCGGCTCGCGGCCGACGGCGTCCTGTTCGAGAGGGTGTACGCCTCCGTGCCCCGGACCACCCAGTCGATCGCCTCGATCCTGACGGGACGCTACCCGAACGGACACGGGGCGCGAGGGCTCATCTCCTCCCTGTCCGATACCAACCTGACCCTGGCGGAGATCCTGAGCCGCGAGGGGTACGCCACCGCGGCCTTCGTGTCCAACATGTTCCTGAGCCCGGGACAGGGATTCGGACAGGGGTTCGACATCTATGACAACCCGATCGGGCGCTGGGAGGGGAACTCCGCCTCGCGGATCACGCTGGAGGCCCTCGAGTGGCTGGGGCGGCTCGATCCGAAGGCGCCGTTCTTCCTCTGGGTGCACTATCTCGATCCGCATTGGACGTACGACCCCTCCCCGCCCTTCGACTCCGCCTTCGACGTCGGTCGTGGCGAGCCGCTCACCCTCTACGAGGACGTGCGCGCGGGGCGGCTGTCCAGGGGCCAGGTGATCTTCGAGAACCGGCTGAGCCGGCGGCAGGTGGCGCGTGTCGTGGCGCTGTACGACGGGGAGATCGCGCAGGTCGATGCCGCGCTCGCCCCCCTGATCGAGCGGACCCGCGGGCGGGATCCTCCCGTGCTCATCGTCCTGACGTCCGACCACGGAGAGAGCCTCGGCGAGCATGACTACTACTTCGCGCACGGCGAGTACCTGTACCAGCCGGGCCTGCACATACCCCTGATCATCACCTACCCGGGGCGCGTCCCTGCGGGCCTCCGCAGCGCGGCCCTGGCGCAGAACGTCGATATCGCGCCGACCGTCCTGTCGCTCTTGGGGATCGACGCCCTTCACGCGGCGGACGGGCGCCCTCTCCTGGTCCGGGAGCGGCGCTCCCGGCCGACCGGCGGGGCGCCGGCGGAGGCCGCACCCCGGTTCGTCCCCTCGCCCGGCCGCTCGATCGTCTTCGCCGAGAGCGACTTCCAGCTGATCCATCCGGAGAACAAGCGGTACCACGTTCCCGGCCCGCGTGGGCGCTGGTCCTCGGCCTCGGACGGGCGCTACAAGCTGATCCACATCCCCACCCGCCCGGGCGAGCTTCTGGAGCTGTACGACCTCCGGGACGACCCCGCGGAGAGCATCGACCTTCAGGGGAGGCTCGAGGCGCGCGAGGTGCGCTCGCGGCTCCTGAGGGAGCTGAAGCGGTTCGTGGACTACGACCCCGGGATCGGGATCCGCGAGCCCGGGTCGATGGCCGCCGACGAGCTGGACAGGCTCAGATCGCTCGGCTACCTCAACTGAGCCACGCCGGACCGCGCCGATCCGGTGCCGGGGGTGCGCGGCATCAGGCGCACGAAGACCTCGTTGGACAGAAGCCGGCCGCGGCGCGTCAGCCGCAGCCGGGAGCCGGAGCATCTCACCAGGCCGGCGCGCTCGAGCTCCGTGACGGCCGCGGCCTCCGGCGCGGGAAGCGAATCGCCGTAACGCCCGCGCAGGGCGGCCAGATCGACGCCCTCGGCGATCCTCAGGCCGGCGCACAGCGCCTCCGCGGCCCGGACCTCGAGCGGCTGCGCGTCCTCCACGCGCGCGGCGCCGGCCCCTCCCCGGGCGATGTACCCGTCCAGGTCGGGCGCGTTCCGCCAGCGCCGGCCGGCCAGGTAGGAGTGCGCGCCCGGGCCGAACCCGAGGTACTCCTGGTCGGTCCAGTACTTGAGGTTGTGGCGGCTGCGGTGCCCGGGCCGGGCGAAGTTGGAGATCTCGTAGTGCTCGAAGCCGGAGCCCACCAGCAGGTCCGCGGCCCGCTCGTACAGGCCGGCGAGCTCGTCGTCGCCGGCCGGCGAGACCCGCCCGAGGGCCGCCTCGCGGCCCAGGCGCGTCCGGGGATGCAGCTCCAGCATGTAGACGGAGAGGTGATCGACCCCCGAGGCGACGAGCCGCGCCATCCCGCGCAGCGCCTTGTCGGGCGACTCCCCCGGCGCGCCGAGGATCAGGTCGGCCCCCACGCTGTTCAGGCCGCCCCGGCGGGCCGCCTCGACGGCCAGCAGGGCCCTCTCCGCCGAGTGCGCGCGGCCGAGCGTCCGGAGGACCTTATCGTCGAGCGACTGGACCCCGATGCTGAGCCGGCCGATCCCCAGGCAGACCAGATCGCGGATCGACTCCGCCGTCAGATCCTCGGGGTTGGCCTCGAGCCCGATCTCCGCCCCCTCGTGGAGCCGGAACGTGTCGCGGGCGGCCGCGAGGATGCGCTCGATCGAGGCGGGGGGCAGCAGCGACGCGGTGCCCCCCCCGAGGTGGACCGAGTCGACCGCCGCGTGCCTCAGCTCGGCGGGGACGGAGGCGATCTCGGCGCACACGGCGTCCACGAAGGCGCCGAGTTCCTTTCCCCTCGCGGTGACGAGGTAGAAATCGCAGTAGCTGCACCGGACGGTGCAGTAGGGGACGTGGACGTACAGGCCGATCACACGGGCTCCACGCCGGACGCGGGGACCCAGCCGCTGAGGGCGTTGGGCAGGCTGACCTGGTACCAGTCGTCGAGGCGGTTGCGCAGCTCGACGCGGGTCCCCTCGTGCACCGTGAACAGCACGGTGTTGTCCTCCGCGGGGCCGCTGCGCACGTCCAGCTTCTCCCGGACGACGATCGCCTGCTCCGCGGTGATCTGGTCGACCTTGTAGTAGAGGCCGCCGCCGGCCAGCGCCGCCAGGACGCCGGCCAGCAGCGCCGCGTAGCCCAGCGCGCGCCGCCACCCGTAGGACCGGACGAGGCCGAGGGTACCCACGAGGCCGCCGGCCGCCAGGTAGAACGTCAGGAAGGTGGCGGTCGTCGCGCCGGTCGAGGTGCGGTCGAGCGCCCCCGTCAGCGCGCGGATCGGATACGGCATCTCCGGCTCGCTCACCCGATCGCGGATCCGGCTGCGCGCGAACTCGAGGTTCTCCCGCGCCTCCCGGTCCGAGGGATCGATCCGCAGCGCCCGCTCGTACTGCAGGATGGAGGAGCCGAGCCGGCCGAGCTTGAAGTAGGCGTTCCCCAGGTTGTAGTGAACGCGCGGGTCCCGAAGCCCGTACCGGAGGATCCTCTCGTAGGCGGCGGCCGCGTCGTCGTAGCGGCCGTCCTCGTACGCGGTGTTCCCCTGCTCGAACAGGTCCGCGGGGGACGAGGCCAGCGCCGGGAGGGCGCCCGCCAGCAACAGCAGCAGCGCGATCGGGGCGCGGGGCCGCTGGCGCCTCATGCCTGCAGCGAGCGCTCGAGAGCGACCAGGGTCCGCTCGGCGGCGGTGGCGATCCTCAGCATCTCCGCCTCGCCCGAGGAGGTCGGCGCGAAGCGCGCGTAGTCGCACGCCTCCAGGCACCGGTGGTAGGACAGGCGCACCCGCTCCTCCGCCCCGTGCGCCGCCAGCAGCTCCTCGATCCGCTGGTGGGTCAGGCCCGCGGCGGAGGTGTCGAACTTGTCGGCGACGTACTCGGTGAGGGCCCGAGCCACCGCGGCGTAGAAGGCCCGCGATGAGGCGGGGCTCATGCGGCGTCGCGCCTCCCTGAGCCTGCGTCGCGCGACCGAGCGCGCCCGCCGCTCCCGCCGGGCGCGGGCGTTGGCGCGCCACCGGTCGCGCCGGAACGCGGCCGCGAAGATCCCGAGATCGGCCGCCACCGGCAGGAGGAGCAGGGCGGCGAACAGCGGCGTCCGGTAGAAGGGACGCGAGCGGTCCCGCAGGCCCTCCGGCGCCAGCTTGATGTAGTGGATGTCCTGCCGGAGGCGGCGGACGTCGGCCTGCGTGACGGGCGCGTAGGTGGAGCCGGCCGTCCCCTCGCCCCGCGCGACCCGGATCGGGATCGGGGCGCTCCACACGGTGCGGTACCTCTCCGCCTCGGGGTCGAAGAACGAGAAGGTGACGGGCGGGATGGTCTGCTCTCCCGGCGCGAGCGGGATCAGGACGTAGTCCCAGGTCTTCTCCCCGTGGAGCCGATCCTCCCGGACGCCGGTGGTGGAGGAGACCTTCGGGTCGTACTTCTTGAAATCGGTCAGATCGGGAAGCCGGGGGGCGCCCACGGCCCTGAGGTTTCCCTCCCCCGCGACCCGGACCTTCAGCCCGACGGCGTCGTTGACCGCCGCCTCGGATCGATCCGCGCTGACCGCCAGGTCGAACCGGCCGACGGCCCCGGAGAAGTCGGCCGGGCGCGACTGCTCGGGCAGCGGCAGGACGTCGATGGCGATCGGCGCGGTGCTCCGGACCAGGTTGTCCACCGGCGTGAAGAAGAAGGACTCGATCGGGTCGCGGCTTCGCCGCCGCACCTGGATCTGGTACGTGACGCTCGGGATCGTCAGCCTCCCTGCGCTGGTCGGGAACAGGGCGCGCTTCATCAGGGTGTAGCGCACGTACGGGATCCCGCCGATCTGGATCCGCTTAGCGCCGCGATCGTCGGGGAGCTCGATCTCCTCGCTCCAGAAGCCCTGGAAGGACGGGGTGTCCTTCAGCGACAGGCCGAGGAGATCCTCCCGGCTCTCGAGGATGATCGCCACCGTGACCTGCTGGCCGACGTAGACCGTGCGCGGCTCGGCCTCGGCCCGCACCCGCACCTCGTCCCCGCTCGGCGCGCGCCGGGGGCCGGGGCCGGCCGGCCGGCGCCGCGGGCCGCGCGACGGCGGACCGGACGGCGGTGGCGCCCCCGGCGGCAGGACCTCCACCTCGATCGTCCGGGTCGCGTAGGTCCGGCCGCCCACCAGCAGGCGCACCGGCGGGATCCTGAGCCGGCCGGGCCGGCGCGGGGCGAGGGTGTACCGGAAGCTGACCGAGGAGGAGCTGCGGCCGTTGACCCACCGGAAGCGCCGCGAGACCGCCGGGCCGCCGAGCAGATCGAAGTCGTCGATGCGCGGGACGTCGGGAGCCGCCACCCGGTCGGAGCCCGCCCCCACGACCTCGACCGTCAGCGTCAGGGAGTCGCCGACGCGCAGCCGGCTCCGATCGACCGACGCGCTGACGGCGATCTCCTCGGCGCGGGCCCCGGTCAGGCCGAGAGAGCAGATCAGAAGCCCGGCCGCCAGCCGGCCGGCGCGCACCATGCCGCTCCGGCGGCCTCCGGCGTCCGGCTCTTGTCTCACCAGTCGTTCTCCGGCGGCGGTTGCTCGGCCGCCTGGGCCCGCGCGTGCCGCCTGATGCCGCGGCGCTCCTCCTCCCTGAGGGCCTCGAGGATGCGCCGCGCCTCCTCCTCGCTCATCTGCCCCGGCCTGCGGCGCGCCTGTTGATCGGAGGGCTGGTCCTCCTCCGGGGTGTCGGGCCGTGCCGGCTGCCGCTCCGGCGCCTCGCCCTCCTGCTGCTGCTCCTTCCCGCCTGCGGGTCGCCGCTCGTTCCTCTCCTGCTCCTGGAGGAGGCGCAGCGCCAGCTCGAGGTTCCTCTTGGCGGCCGGGTCGTCCGGCCGGGCCTTGAGTGCCTGGACGTACGCGTTGACGGCCTCGTCGA